>JASJCB010000142.1 GCA_030066195.1 Acidobacteriota bacterium | reverse complement strand
GTGCCTCAGACCACCGGCGGCCTTGTAAGCCCCATTCGGGGTGCGACCCGTACCACCATGTGGTTATATCCGATAGCCTGGGGTTGTCCGCCGGGGACATCGTCCGAGGCTTGCGAAGATGTGGCCCTGGCGGGCTACCCCAGGCGGTCTACCGGTCGATTTATATGCTCCGGTGGATTACCCCGGTGTTCGTCGGTCAATTAAATACCCCGGCGGAATCACCGGACGGTCCGCCGTTTAATCCATATGGGGTAACCCTGGCGGTTCGCCGGTCGTTAAACGCCCCGGCGGATCACCCCGGTGTTCGCCGGTTAATCCGTATGGGATGACCCGGGCCGGGGGTCTGCCCGGGGTAGGCCGCCGGGGTCACAATCGTTTCGAATCATGGATACGGAACCGAAACGTTCGACGTTGCAGGCCACATGAATATCGTGGGTGACCCGGGCCGCCAACCCCGGTCTAATCGATGGAACCCCATACGGGGTACGGCCCCTGTCGGTTCATTTAAATGCCCCGGAGGACTACCCTCGGCGGTCGGCTCTTGTGTTGTCGCCTTTCGCGACTCCCGGCCTAATCCGCATCCCAGGTTTTACAGATCACACAAGCATTGACGCCGCCTACGCCCATGTTGATCTTACCCGCGTAGCTGCCTTCGAAGTCCTGGCCTTCATGGGTGATGAGGCTGTTTCTATAGAGTTGAATCGCCTCGTGGATTTCCTCGTGGTTCAGGTCTACCGGGTAGATGTGACCGGTGGAAATGCCCAGGTGTTGCGCGGTCAATTCCCAGCCGCCGCAGACCGACATGCCGTGTCCGAAGCTGCCCTTACGGGCGGTAAACGAGGTGCCCTCCGGGAAAACCGCCAAGGCGTTTTGCAGTTCGGTCCAGTCGCCGGGGGTTGCGGTTGCGTGCATATCCCAGGTGTCGATGCGGTCGGGGGCGACGTCGGCCTGTCCCAGCGCCTTGTGAATGGCGGCCTGGGGGCCTTCCTTGTTGGGCGTAATGATGTGGTGCGCGTCGGAGGTCAGGCCGATGCCCGCGATTTCCAGGCCCAGCGGTTTCATGCCCAGTCCGGTCAGGTACTCGTAGTCACCCACGATCCAAATGCAGGAACCGCCCGCGATATGGGTGCCGCGCAGGCCCGTGAAGGGTTTGCTGACCTCGTCCACATGCGAGATCACCTTGGCGTCGTTGAAGGCGCTGACGGTCAGTTCGTGGGGCTTGGGATCGGTGGTGCCCACCACGCATACCTTGGCGTCGCCCAGGCGGATGGCGTTTTCGGCCATTTTCAATGAGGTCACGAAGCCGGAGCAGGCGGCTACCGGGGCCAGGTTGGGTCCGGTGATCTTGCCGACCATACCGATCTGGGCCGCGGGGATGTTGTGGATGTTCCAGAGCAGGTTCGAACTGACCGACGACCAGGGCGGTTTGGGGCAGGCGTAGGTCTTGTTCAGCTTGCGGCGGGCGCCCACTTTCTTGCGGATGAGGTGCCCCTTGTTGGCGTCGATATCGCCTTCCAGGCTCTCACCCTCGATGCGGCGCAGTTCGCCCAAGTACTGCTTCAGTTTGTCGCTGTGGGTAGCCCAAAAGGCCTGCCAGGCCTCCAAGACGTCCTCGTAATTATCGTCATCCGGGTCGATGTCGGCGGGGTCGGGTAACGGTGCGCCCAGTTGCTCGCGAATGACCGCTCTTTTGACCGGGTCGGCGTCCAGGTATTGGGCCATGGTGTTGTTGTTCTCCGGCTTGCACCAAAAGCGGTTCCAGCGCCGCCACGACTTGTAGTAGCTGATCGAGTTGTCGTACTGGACGGGGTACTCGCCGATGCCGGTGCCCACGTAGACATGAGCCTCGCTGCCCAAATCCTGCAAAAGCTTGTGCATGCCCTGGTTCTGGCCCAAGGCCTGGATGAAGGCGCCGACGGCGTACTTGACCATAGAGCCCATTTTCGAGTCCAACTGGGAGAATTTGCGCGGTTCGTGGTGTTCGTCGATCCAGGGTTTGTAATCGGCAAAATCGAATTTCGGGTTGCCCACCATGAAGTTGTTGGGACCGAATCCTTCAAAAGGGGTCAGCATGGACGCCGGTTTGGAAAGGTTCTGTTCGAACTCGTCGATATCGGCCGCTCCCGGAGCCACCAATCCCCAGCCGAAAATGCCGATCCGCTTTTTGTTTTCTTGCATAAACCCTTCCCCCTTGTTGCGGGCGTCTTCCGGTAAATGATTCATAGACGCCCCGGCTTAGGATACACCACACCGTAGGCGAATCTAAAACTAAGCCGCCGGCAAGTCAAGCGGTTATTGTAGCGTCGATTGGCAGCGGGTTGAATAGGACGCCGCAAAGGGGTGTCGCAGGATTGTGTTTCCAGCGCCCCCGGCGGTGACTTTCCAGGTTCCTGAGCCGGCTTATTTTTCAGGTGGGGTCAATGACAGCGGCTCGGGTGAGGTGAAAGTGCCGGCCGGGAGACTTTCCAGGACGGCGACATCCGTATGCTTCCATTTACCGCGATCGGCCGACAGCTTGATGCCGCCATGGTCCTTCCAGTCCGCCCAGGGGTTGATGAAGCGGGGTTTTTCGTCTTCTGCTTTCGTAAAGAAGGCCCACTGGGTGACCAGGCGGGACTCCTTGTCTACGAAGACCTCGTATTTGTTTTCCGGGGTCACGCCCACTTCGTTGAAGGTGAGCGTCAGAACATCGGCCGCGCGACCGTCCTCGGTTTTTCCCTCGCGGGTATAGCTGAGGTTCACCCCCGGATCGCGCAGTTTGTAGGGCATCACCAACCAGTAGGAGTCGTTGATCCATGCCTCGTAGCCGTATTTCAGTTTTTCGGCCAGGAGATCGGTATCGGTAATCTCGGCGCCGTCCTGCCAGGCCTTGCCCTCTTTGGTGTTGAGGTTCATCAGCACCACCAGGCCCTTGCCGTCTTCAACGCGAATATCGCCCTTGTGTTTGTCCCAGACATGGAAGCGCCTGCCGAAGAAGCGCCAGGTGATGTAACGGGTCTGTTCGTAGGCTTGCGCGCCGCCCATGGCTTCCATGACCTCGGCGGCAATGGCCGCTGCCTTCTCGTCGGCTTTGCCCAACTCGCCGGCCGTTAGGACCGAACCTGTCGCAATCAGTAAAACCAAACACAAAACACGCATGACGGGCTCCTTGCAGACAAAATCCCCATGATTATACACAAGACCTGGCTGATCCGGCGTGAGAGCTTGTTCAAGTTTTACAGGTCGGCCCGACGTAGATCGAGAACGACCTGCTGATCTTGCAGTAAGGTCCGTGGTTCATCCTATCGGTGCATGCGGTGAAATAAGGAAAGCATGGTTCCTTTCCCCGTGATCAAACCGTCCTCCGTTCTGGAGGCGAAACCATTCCCGGGCATCGGAGTTGTCGGTCTAAAAAACACAACATGCTTCCCGGGAACAGGTCCACCTGAACCTTGGAAAGCGGTTTTTGGACCGGAACGGAGCTCGTCGGAAAGTCAAAACAGGGCATCAATCTCCGAGAACGGGTACTCCCGAGGAAAATTTGACAACTTCCGGCCGAGATTCGCGGTGACCCGCGTCATGGACATCGGCCCTATTCTCCAAACAACAACCGAAGGTGACAAAAAGTTGGGCACTTTTCCCGGGAATAGGTACGGTCGGCGAAGTGCCGGGTGGTCCTGTTCCGGGAACGGAACCACCTTCACGGGCGCCAACCGGTCCTGTTCCCGGGATTGATACTACCCTCGGTGCTTTCAGGTAGACCTGTTCCCGAGCGTCGATCCCCCGAAGAGGTCAAAAATAGACCTTTTTACTGGAAAAGTTTAACAAATTTTCGATGTGCAGGCACTAAGCAACCTCTAGGGGTGATTTAACAAAAATACAACCCGGTTTCACTTCAGGTACCGTTTTTCCATTCCCTCCGTGGGAGCTCAGGTCAGATGATCGGCTCACTTGGGTGTCCCGTTGTCTGTCCAGGGCGACATCGACAACCAAAAGCCGACCAATCACACCATTCAGTTGATTGAGTTGCATCTCCGTCAATACAGAAACCTTATCATTGAAGAGCAGGTAGTTTCGCCACAAGGCACCAGGGCAACCCGGCTGAATTTCGAATCGAACCGGCCGGCGTAGAAGGCTGGAACACTTGATTGGTGACATGATCATCGAGACCGTCGGTCTCTCTTCAAGAACCTTTCGCTCTCATTTTCTTCCAATTGCGAATCAAGAGATGCTTTTCCTCTTGTTGGTAGTTGTCGGACGCCTCTCTCCCAAGATTGGCGCGAACCGCCCCGGAGCGAGAGCCCCTGTTCTGTTCCAAGGCATTGATGATATTTCGAGGATTGTCAAGCTGAAACGCCTTGGGCATCGATTCGATCTCGGGCAGGGTCTTCTGCTTCATGCCACTGATGTAATAACCCCATCTGGCGGCTTGTTTGAAGTACTCCTTGTATGACTCGGCAGCGCCTTCGTAATCTTCCGCTTGAAGAAGCCTGCTACCCAACCGTTCCAGAATCATCAAATGATCGTTGATAAAATCGGGATAGGGAACATTGGCGAAGCCTGGTTCCCTGGTCGCCTTTTTCAATAAACGGATTTCTTCATCTTTCATGCCATGACGACCTTCTAATTTCGACATCTCGTAATAAACTGTCGGTAGAACAGACATACCCTCATAGTAGCCCAATAGCTTTTGATAGAGTACCCGGGCCTGATCGAACATACCACCGGCAACTTCCGCATCAGCCAGCATTCGCAAGCTTGCTACCGTGTTGCGCGCTACACTATATTCAGCGAGTTTTCCTTTTTCAAAGTCCTGCTCAAGGAGGAGCAGGTTCCGCTTGTGAATTATGAGGAATTTCGTTGCGATCAGCGACTTTTCAGGCAAAGGAAACTGGTCACCGTATCGATGGCCCAGAAGTTTCCCGGGCATCACCTCGTTGTTGTAAACATCGAAGTAATAACTGAACTGTTCTTCAAAGGTGTCGAACTGTTCGATACCGAGGTCCTCCAGGTGGATGGCGATATTGTCATCTTGAAAGCAAAATATGAATGCTAATAAAAAGATCATCGTTCTCTTCTCCTGCTTTATGGCACCGTGGGGCAAGGCTTTCCAGGTTTACAGTTGACACAATCCCCTGCCTGATAGTTATAGGTAATCTCTTGAAGTTCTGTTATGTATGTCTCGACTTTATTACCAACAATATCGTACTTGTACACTTCAATGTCGGCTGTCGAAAGCTGTTCGACATAAAAGATCTTGTAATTGAAGTCTGCACCATAAACCGCCACAGTTTCATTTTGAGAGTAGCTTGTCTCTCGTTGAAGGCTCAATCGTGACAAATGTAGGCGGTTGTTGCCTCCCACCAGCAATCGTCAGTGGATGAAATCAAGGGAGTTGCAGACAAAAAGAGGCCGAGTAACACAAAGGGAATTTTCATAGCTCATCCAAAAATTAAATTTTCTCCACGGGCATTTAGGTAGAGAAGGAATACCCACCATCCTAGGTTAATTACCTAATCAGGTCAAGATCCTTGCCGGTGTGATCCAGGGACTCGTCAAAGTCGGCAGGAGTTAAATCCCCAAGAAAGCGAGGAGCAGGTGAGGGTTAGCTGCATCTCGAAATGGTGCAGGGGCACATAGCAGTCGCCGTTGGGGGCCGACATCCCTCGCTCTCCGGTGCACCGTGATCAGGTGGGAAAACGGGGGGTGGTATTTATTTCAGGACTCGAAGCCGACGGGTCTGTCAGGCGCCGCGCACCTTAAAAACCAAACCTTCCGACCCTTTTAGTTGAAATAGGACCTCAGCGGTGCTATATTCCAAAAAGAGGATTTAGGACCGCTGTAGTCCTAATTAGATTCTCAGGGGATTTCAATGAGCTTCAGCCTGACCCGAAAAACCGATTACGCCCTGGTTGCCCTGTCGGCTCTGGCCCGTCAGAGGGAAGGCGGCGGCGACCCTGTCAGCGCCCGGCACATTGCCGAGACCAACGGTTTGCCGCTGCAACTGCTGATGAACGTACTCAAGGAACTGCACCGCGCCGATGTAGTGGGCTCGCGGCGCGGCGTGAGCGGCGGTTACTTTCTGGACATGGACCCCGAAGACATCACCCTTCGCCGGGTTTTGGAAATACTGGAGGGGCCCGTCAGCGTTTCGTTGTGCGCGAGCGATCATTTGGATCACGATGTGACCTCCTGCCAAATGGAACCCATCTGCCCGATCAGCGAACCCATCCGAAAGTTCAATGACCTGCTGAACGATTTCCTGGCCAACATCACGCTACGTCAGTTGATCGAGAATAAGACACCGGTATCGTTTCCCATGGGAGTAAGTGTATGAGCGCCGAAATTGCCGAACTCACTAAAAAAGAATACGAACACGGCTTCGTAACCGAGATCGAGTCAGAAACTCTGCCCCCGGGGCTCGACGAGGATGTCATCCGCAAAATCTCGGCGATCAAGGGCGAGCCCGCTTGGATGACCGAGTGGCGCCTCAAGGCGTTCAGCCAGTGGCAGAAGATGAAAGAGCCGGACTGGCCTCACGTCAACTATCCTCCCGTCGATTACCAGGCCATCAGTTACTACTCGGCGCCCAAACGCCCCGAGGACCGGCCCCAGAGCCTGGACGAGGTAGATCCCGTCCTGCTGGAAACCTACGAGAAGCTGGGCATTCCCCTGCACGAGCGCGCCAAGCTGGCGGGCGTAGCCGTGGATGCCGTTTTCGACTCCGTTTCCGTGGCCACCACTTTTAAAGATAAGTTACACGAACTGGGCATCATCTTTTGCAGTTTCTCCGAAGCCTTGCGCGAGCATCCCGAACTGGTCAAGAAGTACCTGGCCAGCGTGGTGCCGGTGACCGACAACTTCTTCGCGGCGCTCAACTGCGCGGTCTTCACCGACGGCAGCTTCGTCTACATCCCCAAGGGCGTCAAGTGCCCCATGGAGTTGTCCACCTATTTCCGCATCAATGAGGCGTCCACCGGTCAGTTCGAACGCACCCTGATCGTTGCCGACGAAGGTTCCGAGGTCTCCTACCTGGAAGGCTGCACCGCGCCCATGCGCGACGAGAACCAGTTGCACGCGGCGGTTGTAGAACTGGTCGCCCTGCCCGGCGCCCGCATCAAGTATTCCACCGTGCAGAACTGGTACCCCGGCGACGAGGAAGGTCGCGGCGGCATCTACAACTTCGTTACCAAACGCGGCAAGGCTTACGAGAATTCGCGCATCTCCTGGACGCAGGTGGAAACCGGTTCGGCCATCACCTGGAAGTACCCCTCCTGCATCCTTTACGGCGACAACTCGGTGGGCGAGTTCTATTCCGTGGCCCTGGCCAATCTCCGCCAGCAGGCCGACACCGGCACCAAGATGATTCACATCGGCAAGAACACCAGGAGCACCATCATCTCCAAGGGCATTTCCGCCGGTAAGGGCCAGAACGCCTATCGCGGCCTGGTGCAGATCATGAAAAACGCCGAGGGCGCGCGCAACTACACCCAGTGCGACTCCCTGCTGATCGGCGACAAGTGCGGCGCTCACACCTTTCCCTATATCGATGTCCGCAACACCACATCCCAGGTGGAGCACGAGGCCTCCACCTCCAAGATCGCCGAGGACCAGCTTTTCTTCTGCCAACAACGCGGCATGGACATGGAGGAAAGCGTCTCGCTGATTGTCAACGGTTTCTGTAAAGAGGTTTTCCGCGAGCTGCCAATGGAATTCGCCGTGGAAGCCGGCAAACTGCTCGCGGTCAGCCTGGAAGGCAGCGTAGGCTAAGCATCAATCGAACCGGATAGAGGAAAAACATCATGACCATGTTGGAAGTTAAAGATCTGCACGCATCGGTTGCAGGCACCAAAATACTCAAGGGCCTGGACCTGACCATTCAGCCCGGCGAGATTCACTGCATTATGGGCCCCAACGGCTCGGGCAAGTCCACCCTGTCCAGGGTTCTGGCCGGCCACGAGGATTACGAGGTCAACGACGGCCTGGTGACCTACCGCGGCATGTCCTTATTAGATATGGAAGCCCATGAGCGCGCACGCGAGGGCTACTTCCTGGCTTTTCAATATCCGGTCGAGATTCCCGGCGTCAGCGGCATGCAATTCCTGCGCGCCTCGGTTAACGCCATCCGCAAACACCACGGCCTGGAAGAACTGGACGCCATGGACCTGATGGGCGTCTTCCGCGAGAAGGCCAAACTGGTGGATCTGGACCTCAACTCCCTGAAACGTTCCGTCAACGAAGGCTTCAGCGGCGGCGAGAAGAAGCGCAACGAAATGTTCCAAATGGCCGTGCTGGAACCCAGGATGTGCGTGCTGGACGAGATCGACTCCGGCCTGGACATCGATGCCCTGAAGATTGTGGCAAACACCGTCAATACCATGCGCTCGCCCGAACGCTCCACACTGATCATCACGCACTATCAACGCCTGTTGGAATACATCGTTCCCGATTACGTCCACGTGATGTTCGACGGACGCATCGTCAAGTCCGGCGGCAAGGAACTGGCTCACAAACTGGAAGCGGAAGGCTACGGCTGGATCGAGCAGAACGAGCAGATGGTGGTTTGAAATGATTGAAGTCATGGAACAAACCGAACTATACCTGGGCGCCGAGATTACTCGCGGCCCTGCCTGGTCGACCGAGCGTCGTCAATCGGCCCGCAAGCGATTTCGGGAACTGGGCGTTCCCCACGGCCGCCAGGAGTCCTGGCGCTTTACCAATCCTCGCAAAATAACGGCGTTGGAAGCTGTTCCGGCGGCGGCGGAGGGTGTCGCAAACCTCACCGCCGAACGGGTAGCGGAGTACTTGCTGCCCGACACCGCATGGTCATTGGTTTTTGACAACGGCATCTTCCGCGCCGACCTTTCCTCGCGGGACGGCATGCCGGAGGGCGTTCACATTGAACCTCTGGCATCCGGCGAGCCCGCTGAACTCGGCGATATCGAAAACAGCCACGCCTTCACCACCCTCAACGACGCCATGTGGACCGACGGCGTCAGCGTCAGGGTAGACGACGGCGTCGTGGTCGAAGGATTGATCCAGTTCATCTTCACCGGCGACGGCGACGGCGGTACGCCCGCTGTCCACACCCGCAACCTGATCAAACTGGGCGCCGGGGCGAAACTGAACCTGGTGGAAAGCTATCGCGGCCGGGGCGTCTATTGGACCAATGCGGTGACCGATGTGGACCTGGGCGAAAACGCCGAACTGACCCACTTCTTCCAGCAGTTGGAAAGCGAACAGGCCTGCCATACCTCGCGTTTTCGCGTGACGCAGAGCCCGGCAAGCACCCTGAATACGCACAACCTGCTGATCGGCGGCGACCTGGCCCGGCGCGATATAGACATCGCCCTGGTCGGCGAGGGCGCCCATGCGGGTATTGACGGCCTCTACGTGGTGCACGACACGCAACTCTCCGACATGCATATCACCGTGGATCACGCGGTGCCCGAATGCACCAGCGAGCAGTACATCAAGGGCATTCTGGACAACAAATCCCGCGGCGTGTTCTGCGGTCGCGTCATCGTGGCTCAGGATGCACAGAAAACGGATGCCCGCCAGACCAACCGCAACCTGCTGCTTTCCGACGATGCGCATGTCAACACCATGCCCCAGTTGGAAATCTACGCCGACGATGTGAAATGCGCCCACGGCGCCACCACCGGTCAGTTGGATCGGGACGCCTTGTTCTACCTGCAATCGCGCGGTGTCGACGAAGTGGCGGCCCGCGACCTGCTGTTGTTTGCCTTCGCCAACGAGTTGATCGACCGCCTGCCCTCCGAGGGCATTCGCGAACACGCGGAAGCCTTCCTGGAACATCGCTTTCACAGCGCCAGACAGTTGGGAGAATAGCATGACCACCCAAATTGCGGCCTTGGACATCGAAAAAGTTCGCTCCGATTTCCCCATCCTGCAACGTCAGGTCAACGGCAAGCCGCTGGTCTACCTGGACAGTGCGGCCACGGCCCAGAAACCGGCCGTGGTGATCGATGCGATCGCCGACTACTATCGCCGCATCAACGCCAACGTGCACCGGGGCGTCCATCGTCTTAGCCAGGACGCTACGGAAGCTTTCGAGGGCGCACGCGGCAAGATTCGCAAGTTCCTGAACGCGCGGTCGGATAAGGAAATCATCTTTACCGGCGGCACCACCGACGGCATCAACCTGGTCAGCCAATCGTATGCGCGTTCGGTGCTGACCGCCGACGACGAGGTGCTGATCACTCACCTGGAGCATCACAGCAACATCGTCCCCTGGCAAATCGTTTGCGAACAAACCGGCGCGACTCTGAAGGTGATCCCCATCGATGACAAGGGTCAGCTGGAAATGAGCGCCCTGGACGAACTGCTGACGCCCCAAACCAGAATCGTGGCCTTGAACCATATCTCCAACGCCCTGGGCACCATCAACCCGGTTAAGGAGATCACGGCCAGGGCCCGTGAGGTGGATGCGGTCGTGGTGATTGACGGCGCCCAGGCGGCCCCGCACATGGCGATTGACGTCCAGGACATCGACTGCGACTTCTACGCGATATCGGCACACAAGATGTACGGACCCACCGGCATCGGCGCCCTCTACGGCAAGGAAGCGTTGCTGAAAAACATGCCGCCCTACCGGGGCGGCGGCGATATGATCTTAATGGTGTCCTTCGACAAGACCATCTACAACGACCTGCCCTACAAATTCGAGGCGGGCACGCCCAACATAGCGGGTGCCGTGGGTATGGGCGCGGCGGTCGATTACCTGACCGACCTGGGCCTGGACGCGGTGGCGGCTTACGAACACGAGCTGCTGGCCTACGGCACCAAGGCGCTGTCCGAACTGCCGGGCCTGCGTATGATCGGCACGGCCGACAACAAGGCGGGTGTCCTGGGCTTCGTTCTGGACTACGCCCACCCTCACGACGTGGGCACCATCCTGGATCAGATGGGTATCGCAGTACGTACCGGCCACCACTGTGCGCAACCGGTCATGGATCGCTACGACGTAGCGGCTACCATCCGCGCATCGCTGGGCGTCTACAATACCCGCGAGGACATCGATGTACTGGTGGCGGGCATCTCCAAAGTTCACGAGGTATTCGGCTGATGTTCGACGAAATGGGTGATTTGCAGGATCTCTACCAACAGGTTATCCTGGACCACGGGCGCAATCCGCGCAACTTCCGTATCCAGGAAACGGCCGACGGTCGCGCCGACGGTTACAACCCCTTGTGCGGCGATCAGGTGACGGTATTCTGCAAACTGGAAGACGGCAAGCTGAAAGACGTGAGCTTCAAGGGCAAGGGCTGCGCCATCTGCACGGCCTCGGCCTCCATGATGACGCAAACCGTTAAGGACAAGTCCACGGATGAAGCCGAATCCATGTTCGAAAAGTTCCACGACTTGTTGACGAAGGACGACACCGACATGGACGCCGCGACGGACCTGGGTAAACTGGGCGTCTTCGCGGGCGTACGCAAGTATCCCATTCGCGTCAAGTGCGCCACGCTGCCCTGGCATACCCTCAAGGCAGCCCTGAGTGACGGCGAAACGGTTTCCACGGAGTAGGAGGTATCGATGGGCATTTTCGACCCCAAACCCAAAAAAGAAGAAAAAGCAGACGACACGCCCAAGCCCTTGGATCAAAGGGTCATCGACAAGATCCGCCTGGTCTACGACCCGGAGATCCCTGTCAATGTCTACGAAATGGGCCTGATCTACAACGTTGAAGTAGAGGAAGCAGAAAAGAAAGCCAACATCGAGATGACCCTGACCTCCCCGCAATGCCCGGCCGCGGAACAGATCCCGGTAGACATTCAAATGCGCGTGGAGGAGTTGGACGAAATCGAGAAGTCGGAAGTCAACATCGTCTGGGACCCGCCCTGGACCCCCGAAATGATGAGCGAATACGCCAAACTGGAACTGGGCTGGTTTTAACAACTCCTACAGAGTTGATGATGCGCCGCGGCGCACTAAACGGCCCTAAATGGCCGGGAAACAAGAGCCGGGTCCAGAAGCGTCGACTATCAGCTATTGAGTTGGGGTTGGTAGCGGAGGAAATTTGCCACAGATCTCTCAGATCTGCGCAGATCTGAGCGATCTGCGGCTAATCCCTTTTATTTCAGCGGCTTCTTGGGATTTATCTTGTCAGGTAATCCATTTTGTTTCTTGGAAGTCACTATTGTCGCGCGAATTTCAAACCGTGGACCCTTGACGAGGAAATGGCGAAGCCGTTTACCTTCCCCTGATCGTCTTTTTGGAAGTTGACCCGGAACCAGTACTGGTATTGGAACTTGTCGCGGTCGATCGATCTCAGCGGGAAGTCTCCCGTCCGTGGGTGGCGTATGACCAGTTTGTCTTCTTCCACGCGCACATCGTAGGAAGTATTCAACTCTTCACTGAAATAGCGCCCCGTGTAGGTCTTCAGGGTCGCGCCATCCGGCTTTGCCGGCTTCGCTTTCGGGGCTTCGGTTCCCTCCGCGTTTGCAACGGGTTTCTTCGGCGCTTCGGTCAACTGATCGGCCAGGTAGAGTTCTGCCGCTGCCAGAGCCTGCCCGGAGGCCGGCAAGGCGGCAGCGTTACTGAGAAGCACCACATTGAATCTTTGCTCGGGAAATCGACCCAGAAAGGAGCGAAAACCCGCATCGCCGCCGCTGTGACGCACCAGTTTCAGGCCTTTATAGGGAGCAATGCCCTGACCGAAGGCGTAATTGTTTTCGCTTCCGTCATTCAGAGGGGGCCGGCTTTCCATGGTTCGGTAGAGCTCGGCGTCACCCAAAGCTTGGGTTTCGAAACTGATCGCCCATTTGGCCATATCTTCCACCGTGGTGAATAAACTGGTGGCCCCGACGTTGGCGTAGCTCAAGACACTTTTCTTGTAGTGCGGACCGTTCTCCCGGTAGGAGTAGGCGCGGTTCCTGACGATGTGTTCGTGATCGTCGTGAAAGTGGGTGTCGGCCATACCCAGCGGGTCGAAGATATGTTTTCGGGTCCACTCTTTGAAGGGCATGTCGGTGACGCGGGCAACCATTTCCGCAAGCAGGGTATAACCGGTGTTGCAGTAGGCGAACTTTTCGCCGGGTTTGAAGTTGAGTTCCTTCTGGCGCGTAATCAGGGCCATGATGTGATCCAACGTAATCACATCGTCCAATCGCCACCCGGAGAGCATCAACAGTTCCCACTGATCCCGCAGGCCGCTGGTATGGTGGACCAGGTGACGCGGGGTGATTTTGTGGCCGAAATCGGGGAGTTCGGGAATGTAGGTGCGCATATCGGCATCCAAATCGATCATCAGCCGATGATGCAGCATGGCGGCGGCAAAGGCGGTAAATTGCTTGGATACCGAGGCGACGTGGAAGACGGTATCGGGTCGGTTGGGAACGCCGTATTCCAGGTTGGCCAATCCGTAGCCCTTCTTGAAGATCACCTCGCCGTCCCGAACCAGGGCAATCGACGCACCGGGGCCCGTGTCGTTATCCCAAACCGCAAAGAGTTCGTCTAATTTGCCCTCGAGCGTGGTCGCCGCCGGTTTGGTTCGAACGAACCGGGCGCCGATTCTACCCGGCGGAACATCGGGCATCAGCGATCGCACCACCAGTAAGTAACGCCCCACGGTTGGGGTTACGAAGGTAACCACTTCACGCCCTTGGGTCCCGTTCGGACTGTCGACGGTTTTTAAGACCTTGCCTTCGGGATCAAGTACATCGACCTCCACGTCGATGCCGTCCTGTTCGATTTCGGCAACGGCAAAAAGTCCCGGCTCCAGATCCACATGAAACCGCAGAACATCGGCGGCGGTCATCGACTTCTTGATAACCCGATCCTTATGCAAGGCCTCGGATGAACCGGCAAACAAAAAACAAACGGCCGACAGGCCGAGCAAAAAGAGCATTCGCGGCATGGGCATTCTCCTGTTGGACACTTCACTGGAATTGAACGAGAAAAAGAGCCTTAGGTTCACATTATTACCCGTGGGCCCGCCCATCACCCCGGGGAAAATGGTAGCAAGTCCTGATCGGTGAATATTCCACACCGTTCGATGTGCACAGAGTTGATGATGCGCCGCGGCGCACTAAACGGCCGGGAAACGAGAGCCGGGTCCAGGAGCGTCGACTATCAGCTATTGAGCTGGGGTTCGTAGCGGAGAAAATTTTGCCACGGATCGCTCAGATCTGCGCAGATCTGAGAGATCTGCGGCTAATCCCTTTTATTTCATTGGCTTCTTGGGATTTATCTTGTCAGGTAATTCATTTTTTTTCTTGGAATCTCTGTGTCTCCGCGCCCTTCTATGTCTAATATGATTGTTTTTTGAACCTGGAACCGTTTCAAAGAGCCGGGTCGTTTCGCCGGCCATTTTATGCGTTTGCCCCAGGCTAATCGATGGAACCCCATACGAGGTAAAGTCTTTACCACCATGTGGTTATATCCAATAGCTCGGGGTTGTCCGCCGGGGACATGTCCGAGGTTTGCGAGGATATGGCCCCGGCGGGCTACCCCGGGCGGTCTGCCGGTCAACCCGGGCGGTCTGCCGGTCAACAAATGCGATCCCGGTCAACCCATGCGGCTACGGTCCGAAAAAATTAGACCGTCAATGATTCGGGCCGGTATGACCCGGATCGGGAGGCCGCCCGGGGTCACAATTGTTTCGAGTTTGCGTTTCTCCAGGACGATTCGCAAAGACAAATGTCCCGGAAAGCAAAAGCACTTATGAGAAAACCCGGTTATGCCGTACAATTAACGGGGATGATCTGATGAAATTGTACGTAACCTCACCGCCACATGAAGCTTGTGAAATAGACATGACCGGACGTTCGGTGATCATCGGACGCGCTTCCGGCTGTGATCTGATTCTGAAACAACCCGGGGTCTCCCGTCGACACGCCCGGTTGTTCTTCACCAAGGGTCAGTGGATGGTCGAGGATCTGGGCTCGACTCACGGCACGTATCTCTTGGGAAAACCCATCTACAATGCCGTGGTCATTTCCCCCGGTGATGTCCTGACCCTGGCGCCCGACAAAACCGCCTACTCCCTGGTCATCCACGACGAGCATACCGGTCCGGCTCCATCCATGTTCGAGTTGCCCGAGTTGAGCAGCGATACCGTGTTCCACGATGCCGCCACCCTGCTTAAAACCAGCCTGTTGGAACCCGGAGAAGGCGCCTCCCAGGATGTCGTGCGCGATTATGCCCGGCGCCTGAATTACCTGATGCAAGCCAACGAGGCGCTTTCCAAGGTGCGTGGCATCGATCAGTTATTCGAATGCTTTCTGGAACATCTGTCCGCCATCTTCCGGCCGGATATGACCGTGCTCTACATGGAAGAGAACGGCCGTTTCGTACCGGCGGCCCATAAACCCGATTTGCAACCGCCGCCCATTTCCCAAACCCTGGAATGCGAAATCTCTCAATCCAAAAATGCGGTTCTTGCCCGAGATGTGACCCTTGACGGTCGCTTCCGAGATACTGACAGCGTCTACGGCCGGGGCATCCGCACACTGGTAGCCTCTCCCTTGTTTGAAGGGGATACCATTTACGGTATCGTGGTCGTCTTCACATCCGAGCGCAAGACCTCCTATACCGAGCAGGATATGAGCCTGCTGGTGGTCTTGAGCGCCGGCGCCGCGCTTCGCTACCGCAATATCGTCTTGACCGAGCAGGCCGCCGACCAGTTGCGCGAGGCCAATCGCATGTTGGAAGAAAAAGTGGCCGAGCGCACCCGTGACCTGCAACAACGCAACGAGGAATTAAAGCGCAAGAACGAAGAAATTTCGGCGACGCAAAACCAATTGGTCATGCAGGAGAAGATGGCGTCACTGGGCACCCTTACCGCGGGCGTGGCGCACGAAATCAACAATCCCAACAATTTCATCGCCGGCGGATGCAGTAATTTAGAACGGGAATTAAACGGCTTCGAAAAGATCCTTTTCAGTCTGGCCGAAGACGGTGACCAGGAAATCACGGATATGTTCCGTACCCGTTTCTCGGTTTTACACGATCATTGCGGGACCATCATGCAGGGTTGCCGGCGCATCAAAGGCATTGTTGACGATCTTCAGTTGGTGACTCGTCTAGGAGAAACCGGAATCAAAGACGTCGCCCTGGCCGAAACCATTCGCGCCGGCGCCAACCTGTTGCAATCCAAGTACCCGCGAGTAAATTTTGCCTGGGATCTCGAGGACCGAATGATGTTGACCTGTAATCCGGCGGAATTGAGCCAGGTGTTTATGGCCCTCTTGGATAACGGCTGTCGCGCCATCGAGACTCGTCTCGATAACGCCTGTAGTCATTCCATGGCCGACAAGCCGAGCGACGGTTCCTTCCACATTTCCGGAAAGACCGACGACTTACAGGTGACGCTCGGCTTCCGCGACAGCGGTTGCGGTATGGAGCCGGAGGTTCTGGGCAAGATCTTCGATCCGTTCTTTACGACCCGCCCGCCGGGTATGGGGACCGGATTGGGGCTGTACACCAGTTATAATGTTGTGCACAAAATGGGAGGCGAGTTGAAAGCTACCTCAACTCCGGGTGAAGGCAGTACCTTTTTTCTGACGTTACCCCTTAAACCTGAGTGAGTATTTTCGGTCGGATCGTATCTTACGCTTTCGGTTGTTTTAATCCTTTCCGTAAGGCCCAAGTTTGCTAAAGATCTGCCGATGAGAATCCTGTCACGACCGAGACACCTGGCCAAGGAACCTCCAACTTGAAACCGGCATCTATCACCGCACGTTTTTATCTCCTGCTTTCAGGGACCCTGTTTTTTACGGTCGGCAGTCATCCGGCTTTCGCGCAGTATCGACTGAGCAGCATCGATTGGAAACAGGGCCTGTCGGAGAGCCATGTTTTCAGCATTATTCAGGACCGCATGGGCTTCATGTGGTTTGCCACCCGGGACGGCCTGAACCGCTGGGACGGCTATGAAATGCGAGTGTTCCGCCACGATCGGGAAAAGCCCGACAGCCTGGCCAACAGTTACATCTATACCATCTATGAAGACGATGAAGGCGTGCTCTGGGTGGGCACCCGCGGCGGATTGCATCGCTACAATCACAAAACCCAGGGCTTCGACCGTTTCCAACACGATCCCGAGGACCCCGAAACCCTGACCCAAAACACCGTCTTCAGCATCCGTGGCAACGGCGACGGAAAGTTATGGGTGGGAACCATCGACGGCTTGAACCTGTTCGATCCCAAAACCGGCAAGGCCGCCCGGTTCGAGCACGATCCCGACGACGACACCAGTTTGAGCAGCGCCGCCATCATGGACCTTTTGCTCGACCCGAAAGGACGCTTGTGGATTGCCACGGAGTCGGCCAACCGTTTGGACACCAACCTGGCCAACAAAGTCACCCGCTACGATAACGGGGAAACGGTGTGGACCTATGCCTTCTACCGCGACCGGCAGGGTCGCCTGTGGGCGGGTTGCCAAACCGGTCTTTATCGTATGACCGAGGGCAGCGGCAAGGATTTCACCCTGGAAGAAGATGTCTTCGGCGTCGTCAATCGCATCGGCAGGGGTCCCGACAACAAGCTTTGGCTGGGTACCCGAAACAAGGGCTTATTCCTCTTCGATCCCGACAATGGTTCCTATAAACAATGGCAGGACGACCCCTCCTCAACAACCAATCTGGGCAACAACTGCGTGAATGCAGTTTTTCAACAGGATAACGGCGCGTTATGGGTCGGCACCTACGGCTCCGGGGTGAGGCACTTGCAGCCGGTTCCCTTCGGTCACATCCCCTCCAGGGCGCCCACCGATGCGATCACCAGTATGGTGCGGGACGAGGCTAGGAACCTTTGGTTCGGGAAGGCCGGCGGTTTGGAGCGCTTGGAAGACGGGGCGGGCAAGCCGGTGCTCATCGAGCGCGACGGCGTTGAAAAACCCTATGAGCGCTGGGTGAAATGCCTGTTGGTGGACAGTAAAAACCGCTTGTGGGTGGGCACCGAAACCAACGGGGTCGACGTGCTGGATATCGCAACGAATCGTTGGTCCACCTATCGCCACGATCCCAATCGCATGGATTCACTGGCCAATGACGGCGTCTTCGGCTTTTTCGAGGATGCCGCCGGCACCGTTTGGGTGGGGACGCGAAGCGGATTGAATACCGTTGCACCCGACAAACCCGACAGCTTGGGCCTGTACCAACACAGCGCGCAAGACCCGGACAGTCTCAGCCACAACGATATCTCCTTTTTGGGCGGCACTCCCGGCGATTCCTATAAACCACTGTGGATCGGCACCTGGGAAGGCGGCTTGAACAGGATGGATTGGGATCAGCCGGGCCGTTTCACCGCCTACAGGCACCAACCCGGCGATCCCAACAGCCTCAGCAACGACACTATTTTCTGCGTAACCGAGGACTCCCGCGGCCGGATCTGGGTGGGCACCTCCCAGGGATTGAACCTGCTCGACCCCTTCTCCGGGCAGGCCCGCCGTTTCCTGGCCAGGGACGGACTGAGCAGTAACGTTATCTACAAGATTATGGAAGACGGTCAGGGCTTGTTGTGGCTGAGCACGCCCAACGGCCTGTCCCGCTTCAACCCGCAGGATAAATCCATCCGCAATTTCGACCGCAACGACGGTTTGATGGTCGAGGATTTTCGTGAGAACAGCGGCATCAGCGATCCCTCGGGCGTCATGCTGCTGGGTGGACAGGGCGGCGTGGTTGCCTTCGATCCCAACGATGTGGTTCCCGACCCGCGCAAGCCGGGAATTGTGATTACCCATCTCGCCCTCAATAACAAGAACGTTTTGCCCGATCCCGAATCCAGGTTCCCCGAGGCCATCGAAACCCTGGATGAGTTGCAGTTGCATTGGCGCCACCGGGTTTTCGAGCTGCGTTTCGCCTCGTTGGCTTTTGCCGCGCCGGTCAAAAACCGCTATCGACACAAGCTGGAGGGTTTCGATCCCGATTGGATTGAAACCGATGCCTTCAATCGCCTGGCCACTTATACGAACCTGGATTCCGGCACCTATACCTTCCGCCTGACGGGCACCAACAAGGACGGCACTCAAAGCCAGGAAATGCAACTGAAGATCCACGTTCCGCCGCCCCCCTGGAAATCGCCCTGGGCCATATCACTGTATGTGCTGGGTCTCGTCGGTTCCGTTGGATGGTACCTGCGCATGCAGAAGAATAAATTGGCTTACGAACGCAAGATCAACGAGCGCTTGCGTCAGGTCGATGCGTTGAAAGACGAGTTTCTGGCGGGAACCAGTCACGAATTGCGAACCCCCCTGCACGGCATCATCGGCATTGCCGATTCCCTGTTGGACGGGATTGCCGGAGATCTTCCCAATATTGCTCGTGAGAACCTGCTCATGATCGCTTCCAGCGGGCGTCGTTTGTCCAACCTGGTCAACGACCTGCTGGATTTCTCCAAACTGCGCAACCACACACTGAAGCTGGTCCGAAGTTCCGTCAAGATTCGCGAACTGGTGGATATGGTCCTGGTACTCAACGAACCCGCCGCCCGTGAGAAGGGACTGCATCTGGTCAATGCGGTGCCGGAGGGTCTGCCGCCGGTACCGTTGGACGAGGACCGCATGCACCAGATCATGCACAACCTGGTCGGCAATGCGGTCAAGTTTACAGACAAAGGGTCGGTAGCCGTGGCCGCGGAAATCGTGGAAGACCGGGTAGTGGTGCTGGTCAGCGACACGGGGATCGGCATATCCGAGGCTGACCAGGAGCGCATCTTCCTGACCTTCGAGCAACTGGACGGCAGCGCTACGCGCTCGCGCGGCGGTACCGGTTTGGGCCTTGCCCTGTGTAAGCAACTGGTCGAATTGCACGGCGGCACCATCTCGGTGACCTCCGAGGAGGGGAAGGGTTCCATTTTCCAGTTGAACTTCCCCCTGGAGGCTCCCGAGCAGGAAATTGCGGGTGTGGAAACTTTCGTTCAGGATCGCACCAACCTGCCCGCCGCCCCCGTAACCATAGAGGTACAACCGCCCGCCGGCGACCAGTCGTTCCAGGTGCTGGTAGTGGACGACGAACCGGTGAACCGCCAGGTATTGCGCAATCAACTGGTCTTGATGGGCCATCAGGTCACGGAGGCAGGGGACGGGCAGGAAGCCCTGGACATCTTGGAGGAAAAACAATTCGACCTGGTGTTGTTGGATATCATGATGCCGCGTATTTCCGGTTACGAGGTCTGCAGCCGCATTCGCCGGAAACTGGGCCCGCACGAACTGCCGGTAATTTTTCTCTCGGCCCGGAACCAGGTGACCGACCTGACCGCGGGGTTCAAGGCGGGCGCCAACGATTACCTGTCCAAGCCCACCGATCGCACCGAACTGGCCGCGCGCATCGACCTCCACCTGCGACTGCGCGCCTCGGTCAAGGATTTGGACGAACACAGTCGCGCCATGTCGGCGCTCAGCGAAGAACTTCGCGCCCTGGACGAAATCGTGCGCAAGATGAACCGGGAAATGTCGCTGGACGGCGTCTTGCAAGGCATGTTGGAAGCCGGCCTGGCTCATATCCCGGAAGCGGAAGCCGGCGCAGTCTTCCTCTGGAACGATGCTACCGACCGCTTTGAAATGGCGGCTGTCAGCGGTTACGCCGAGGACCCGCGCGAACGACGTGATTTCTCGCCGGAAAAATTAAGCTACCGCTATCTGCGTACCGAGGGCAATCAGGACGACAAAACCTGCCGGGTTCACGAATCGGAGGAAAACGGCGAGCCCCACAACATGTTGTCCATGCCCTTGCGCCTGGAAGGAGAACTGCGCGGCTTCCTGGTTTTGGATAACTTTTCGGAAGACAAGACCTTTAGCAACGCCGATATCCGCAAGTTGGACCGATTCCGGGAGCATTGTGTCAGCGCCCTGGCCAAGGCCAATTACCTTCGTCAGATCCAGGAGAAACACGAAAGCCTGCTGCAAGCCCAAAAGCAGATGGTTTTGCAGGAGAAAATGGTTTCGCTGGGCACGCTCACCTCGGGTATCGGTCACGAGATCAACAACCCGACCAACTATGTTCACGGCAGCGCGCAGAGCCTGGAACTGGACCTGAAGGAATTTCGCAAGTTCCTCTTCGAGCTTGCCGGCGAGGACGCCCACCCCGAGGTTATGGAAGCGCTGAGTGAACGCATCCAGCCCCTGTTCGAGCACGCTAAACTGATTCGGGACGGCTCGCAACGCATCGCGGATATCGTCAGCGATCTGCGCATCTATGCACGGCGTAGCGGCGGCGACTTCGTAAAGGTAGATGTCAACAACTGCCTCGAGTCCACCATGAACCTGGTGCGGCTGAATTACAAGGAATATGTCGAGATCATCGAGGACTATCGGGAATATGTCATGCTAATGGGCAATCAGGGTGAACTGAACCAGGTGTTCATGAATCTGGCCGTAAATGCCTGCCAGGCAATCAAGAGCAAGGCGCGCCGGGAGGGTAGTAGAGGTAAACTGATCGTGTCCTGCTACCGTGAGAACAGCTGGGGCGTGATTCGTTTTGTGGATACCGGCGGCGGCATTCCCGAGGGGATTCGGTCGAGAATCTTCGAGCCCTTCTTCACCACCAAAACCGAGGGCGAGGGCACGGGACTGGGGTTATCCATTTCCTTCGGGATCATCCAACGCCACCAGGGCCGCGTGGAAGTAGAATCGGACGACGGCAGGGGCACGACCTTCACGGTTCATATTCCCCTGGAGCAACAGCCCGATAAAGAAGACATGGTGTCCAATTAGGACCATTCCCGGCTCGCCGGGGGTCCTGTCAAAAGAAGAATATCAGAAGCGAAAATAGCCCCCCGGATTCACGAAGCCGGTTATTCAAATTGAACTACTTGGGGAAAAGTTGAGCCAAAAGGCGCCCGGATTCCGCATGATCCGGTAGAACCCATGCGGCGGTGTTCCGTTTCCCGGAAAAAGAACAGGAACGGTGACCGGCAGTGCGTGGGGGAAAAGGTTCAAACGTTCTCGCGGAGCAAACGGGGCAACAGTCGATCTCCAAGAAAGGCAGTGGGTGAGCAAAAACACGAAATTCAAATTTCCCGGGACCGGCGCTTCTCGATTATAATTGGTGCGAACCTTGCAACAACAGGATTGAAAAACTATTTGGAGGGGCTGGATGACAGCACTTAAACACAATGTCGCGGACATCATCTGGAAGAGTCCGGGCAGTGAGATCCAGGTAACCGCGTTGAACATTCAAGCAAGCATATCGGACCTGTACGTGATCCATGCTCATATCAAAACCAAGGAAAGCGGCCTGAATTTCCAACAGATGCTTCACTCCCCGGCCAAAATCGTCTTGAAATGCGGCGATACGCTGGAAGATGACCGCATCTTCTCCGGCATTATCACCCGCTTTTCCCAGGGACGAACCCGCCACGGCAACCTGAAACTGGCTTCCAGACCGTTTTTCACTTACGAGGTCGAGATCCGGCCGCAACTGTGGATGCTCACGCGTCAGTTGCGCTCCAAGGTTTTCCAGAAGATGACCTGCAAGGATATCGTCAGTGAGGTGCTGGGCGATCAGGGTATTTCCTTCAAGTGGCAGTTGTCCGGCTCCCCGCGCATGCGCGAGTACTGCGTACAGTACGAAGAGACCGACTACAACTTCATTTCCAGGCTGTTGGAGGACGAGGGCATCTGTTTCTACTTCGATCAGGAAAACGAACAGGTTATCTTCAGCAACCACGCGGGCGGCCACCTTGCCTGCCGTCCCAAGTCCGAGGCCATGTATGTAGAGGAGATCAGTCCCCGCTTCCAAATGGGCAAGCAGGAGTTCATCTCCGATTTCAATTACGAGGAGATGGTCGCCACCGGAAGCTTCGAGCACAACCACTACAACTACGAAACCTCGCAAACCAGTCTCCTCTCCCCGGACAGCGAAAGTCAGGTCCCGGCCTTTCCGGAGGTTGAGTATTACGAGCATACCCTGAACTACGTGGACGGCGGCGAGGGCAAGACCCTGGTCAAGCTGCGCAAGGAAGGAGCGGTATCCTCCGCCAAGGTCGGCCGGGGAATGACTTCCTGCCGTTCCTTCGATCCCGGCTTTACCTTCTCCCTTGACGGCCACTTTCGTGCGGAGCTGAATAAGGACTGGCTGCTGACCTATTGCAAGATCACGGTTCAACAGGGCCGCTACCAGTGCCGCTTCACCGCCTTGCCCTGCGATATACCCTACCGCCCGCCGCGTCGCGCGGTGCGTCCCAAGGTGACGGGTTTGCAAACGGCCCGGGTAACGGGCCCCGACGGCGCCAAGATCTACCTGGACGAAATGGGTCGCTGTAAGTTGCAATTCCACTGGGACCGGGAGGGCAAGAGAAACGAGCGCTCGTCCATGTGGGTGCGCGTGGGCAACAACTACGCCGGCAAGGATTACGGCATCCAATGGATTCCCAGGGTGGGCCACGAGGTGCTGGTCACTTTCATCAACGGCGACCCGGATCTTCCCGTGGTTACCGGCCGGGTCTACAACGATTTCAACACCGCTCCGTTGGGTCCCAAGGAAAAGACTCAGAACATCATCAAAACCATCAAGGACAACCATATCCTGTTTGACGACAAGGATGATGCGGAACTGGTCCAGATTCGCGCCGAAAAGGATATGAAGACCTTCGTGCTCAATGACAAGACCGTGGTGGTGGAGCATGACCTGACCGAGAGTATCAACAACAACGCGACCGAGTACGTCAAGAAGAACAAAACGGTGGAGGTCGACGAGGAAGACTATAACGAGAAAACGGGCCGGCACAAGATCGTCGAGGTGGGCAAGAACTACAGCCAGAAGGTAGGCAAGACCAAATCCCAGGAGATCGGTAAGGACCATCACCTGAAGGTCAAGGCAGCTCAGGAAATTACCGTCGCCAAGAACATCGACATTCAATCGGAGAGCGGCCAGGTCTCGGGTAAGGCGCCCAAGAAGATCGAATTTACCAGCGGGCCCAGCAAGGTAACTATCGAACCGGCCGGCATCACGCTGAAACTGGGCGGCAATACGGTCAAGATCACGCCGGCGGGCGTGACGATCAAAGGCATGATCGTTAAAATCAATTGAGGTGAAGCATGGGAAAACCCGCGGCGAGAATATCGGATATGCATACCTGTCCCATGGTCAACCCGGGTCCGGTACCCCACGTGGGCGGCCCGATCCTGCCCACCGGTTGCCCGACCGTGTTGATCGGGAGTTTGCCCGCGGCGCGAGTCGGCGACATGGCTACTTGCGTAGGTCCGCCGGATACCATCGCCATGGGCTCCATGACGGTGCTCATCGGCGGGAAGCCGGCGGCGCGCATGGGCGACAACACGGCGCACGGCGGGGTCATCGTCGCGGGCTTGCCCACGGTGCTGATCGGCGATTCGGGCGCGGGCGGCGGCGGTGCGGCGCCCGCGAGTCCGAGCCCGGCGGGAGAAGCCTTTCTGAAAGCGGCCAAATCGGGAATCCCCCTGGTTTGTAAAGGCCCGTGCAAGGCCTGCGACGACCTGTAGGAGGGATGAATGGAGCCGGAACAGTTGATCGAGCAAATCAGGCACAAGGCTCACATCGAGGATCGCCCCCTCTACGGTCTGGTCGACGGTGCGCAAGACCTCACCCTGGCCATTTTGGCCCGCGAGGCCTGCGGTCAGGAGATTCGCACCCTCTTCCAGGGCAAGAACGCGGAGAACCTGGCCTATGTAGCGCCGTACGTCTTCCCCATCGACCCGGACAGCCTGTACTTACAGTATTGGACCGAGGCAATCGGCGAGAACGCCGGCATCCTGCTGACCAGCGACGCGGGCTTCGACGCGGTTCACGCCCACCTACGCGACATCTTCATCGCCCAAGACGAGGAAGATCAGGAGTATTTCTTCAGGTATTACGACCCCAGGGTCTTCCGAACCTACCTGCCCACCTGCACCAACGAGGAAGCCGCACAGTTCTTCGGCCCCGTTTCATCCTTCCTGGTGGAGGACGAGGAAGGCGAGGGTTATCTCTACTATATCGACATCCCGGAAAGCGGCGTGATCACCGAACCGTTGAGTCCCAAACATGCAGGCAGTGAGCGATGATTAAAATAAGGAATGAGCAAATAAGCGGACCCATGGCAACCAAAGCTCGATTGGAAAAAGCCGAACAAGACGTGATCGAAGCGGAAGAGCGGGTGGCAGCCGCTCAGGAACGCTACGAACGCGCCAAGGCTGCCATGGAGTCGCCCCAGATCAAACAGGCCGAGGCCGATCTGGCTCAAGCCGAGGCCGAATTGGCAGAGCTGCAACAACAACTGATGCCGCCCGATTTACAAAAAGCCTCGGCAGATCTCGAAAAGGCCCTTGCCTCCGAAATCCCCGAGGAAATTGCTGCGGCCGAGCAAGCCTACCGACAAGCGGCCGTTCCCGAACCCGAAATCATGAAGAACCTGTCCGCCGCTTACGACAAGTTGAGTCAAAGCCTTCCGTCTCTGGCTCCACCCGATCTGAGCGCCGCTTTTCAAACCGTGGAACAGATGGCTAAAATCGGAGACATCGCCGGACTTCAGGCCGCGCAACAAGCCTTGGAGCCGCTGGTCGCCCAATACGGCCTTAATGAACTCCCCACCGAGGCGCCGGACATGCCGCCCGAGGTTGCCCAAGCCCAACAACAAGTCGACGCCGCGCCCGCTCAATTGAATGGGGCCATGGAAAAGCTCTATCCACCCGAATTGACGCAAGCCGAACAGAAGGTCAACCGATGCCACCAGGCGCTCAACAAGGAGTACCGCGCCGCCGGTTCTGAATTGGAATTGGCGCGCATGGAGTTGGACGCCGCCGAACTCAATTTGGAGCAGGCGGAGCATCGCCGCGATATGTTGGCAGCCGCTCTTGCCGAATAACCGTAAAAAGGAATTGCTCATGGCCGCTTATCAGGAAGTTCATCTGCCCATCAAAGCCATTCACCAGGAAATGGTCAACAACGCTCACGGCAGCGTGGTAGCGCATATTCGTTTCCTAAATCGACTGGAGTCCGAATCGAATCCCGAGGATGATGAATGGTGCAAGACCCTGGGTAGATACAGCAGACGAGCCGAAGAATGGTGCGAGAATCTGGGCCGCTACGGCAGACAAGCGGAAGAATGGCTGAGTCAACCCGCGGATCGCATTAAAGCCTACCTGGAATGGATCGAAATGGTGGCGCCCGGCAAGGAGTGGGATCACAAGGCGGTCATGAAGAAACTATTCGGCGAATGGACCGTGGATTATAACCTGGCCTATTTGTTCAACTTCGATATCTGGTCCAATATCCACTACGGTTATATCGGTTCCGCTTGCGAGTTTACGGAATGGGAGTTATTGAGCGGCGCGGGTGCGGCCCAGGTCTACGCGGGCACCAATCCGCCGGGTTATTGGGATCGGCGCTTCTCCAGAATCGGCGATGCGGATTTTCTGGTCGCTTTCGACGATCCGAAGGACCAGGAGGCGATCAAGATCGGTATCGGTCTGTGGAATCGGCAGCGCACCAGCATATCGACAGATATGATCTATCGGCAAGTTGCCTACCATGTGAATGTACTGAACACGCGTTCGGCGCCGTTACAGCGTTACGATTACGGCTACAAGGTCGGCTTTGCCTGATCGCGTACCGTCAGGATCCGCCCGTGTCTTCTTCTACCGGTTCGGCCTCGCCGTCAGCCCCGGATTCGCCCGCGGCTTCTTCTTCCA
>JASJCB010000296.1 GCA_030066195.1 Acidobacteriota bacterium | reverse complement strand
TGAGGAGAGAAAAGATTTAGGGATGGGAGATCTGATGAAAACCGCAAGACCCCTCTGTGACCTCTGTGCCCTCTCTTCCTTTATTTTCAAGTACCTACGAGCCTCGGTTCAGTTGGGATGGTCAAAACTCCTGGACGCGGCGATTGTTCCTCAACAACTCTCCACCAAAAATGTTTGTCCTCCATGATCCCGAACCCGGATGGATTGCACCATCCTAATCGATACGGTGCTACCGCCCGGGAGGAATCATGAAAATACTTGCCATCGCCCTATCCTTGACACTGTTCGTTGCAAGCCCCGCCAATCGGCCGGCATTGCAAACCCCGGTCTCCGTCAACGGCATAACGCCGCTGGCGCTGATCATCGGGATCGACGATTACCAACATCTGACCGACCTGCGCGGGGCCGTGAAAGACGCTCGCAATATGGAAGCCCTGCTCACCGCACCAGACGGCTTTGCCATTCCCAAACAAAACGTGATCACCCTGTTGGACAGCGACGCCACCCGGGCCAATGTCTATCACGCCTTTCGCAAGGGTTTGATTGCCCGCGCCCGTCAGGGGTCGCCGGTGATCATCTACTTCTCGGGCCACGGCGGTCATGCGCCGGACCTCAACGGCGACGAGTCCGATCCCAAAACCCGTGACCTGCCGGACAAACTGGACGAGGTCTTGATGCTGCACGACAGCGGCGCCGCGGTCGCGGGCCTCATCGATGACGATTTGAACCGCTTCCTGCTGCGGCTCTACCAAAAGACCGAAAACATTACGGTCATCCTGGACGCCTGCCATACCGAATCGGCCACCCGCACCACCGGGCAACCCCGTTTCGCCGGGGTTCCTGGCAAGCAAGGGAAGAAGTGGGGTAAGCGCCGGGCGGACGGCGGGCCGGGCATGGTGTCGCTGGACCCGACTTACAAACCCGCGACCATGCCCAAGCTGGTGGTGATCACCGCCACGGCCGATGATGCGGTGGCCTGGGACGGCCCGGAGGGCGGGCTCTTTACCCGCGCCCTTTTACCCGCCCTGGGCCGGGTGGGTTTGCAAACCCGTACCTGGCGCCATGTCCAGCAAGAGTTGCAAATGGTCCTGGCCGGAACCCGGGCGCAGCCGCCCCACTTCCAGGGCGCGTTGGATCAACCCGTCTTCGGCATGACCCATCGTCGCAAGCCCATCACCTGGCGGGTGACCGGGTTCCTGAAGGATAAAGGACATTTCCTGCTGGAAGGGCCGGTACCGGCGGGTTTGGAGACGGGCGCCCAGTTGCGGACCTATCTTCACAATGCCGGCCCGGCCGACCTGCTGGACCCGGCCAAAGCGCACGGCATGCTGGAAGTCGTGGCGGTGGACGGGTTCCTGGCGGAAGCCCGCATCGTCGCGGAAATGGAAGAGACTCCGGTCGGCGTGAACAACCTGGCGGTGCCGGCCTATCCGGGGGATGGGTCGGTCACGCTCAGCTTGCGCTTCCGCCCGTCCAAGGAACCCCTGGGACTGGGCCCCGGGCCGAGGGAAGACCTGGAGACCGCTTATGAGGAGCACCTGGAGGCATCTTATTACCTGAAGCTGTTGGAAGACGATGCAACGGAAGAAGCGGACCTGGAGGTGGTGCAACGGGACGGCGCCCTGATCCTGCTGGATCGCGGCGGCGGCAACCGGGGCCAATACGGCGTGACCGAAAGCTACGCGGCCTCGTTGTTGATCGAGAAAGCGGTCAACCACGCCTACATCCAACGCCTGAAGGGCCTGAGCGGCGCGGCCGGTCCACAAGGGCAAAACCTGGTCAGGGTGGGCGTGGTGGAAGCAAAGGGCAAGCGCCGCAGCATCTACAGCAAGAACAAACGGCAAAGCATCACCCTTAGGGACGGCCAGGGGATCTATGTCACGGTCACCCTGAGCAAGGAAGCGGGCGAACCGCACTACGTGGGCGGCTTCGTACTCAGCGGCGACGGCAGCATTTTGGGCCTGCCCGCCCGCAAGAGCGCGGTCTTGCTGGAACCGGGCGAGACCCATGTCTTCGAGGACAAGGGCGAGGGCTTGCAATTCCGGGAGGGCAAAAGCGGCTCGGACCAACTGCTCTTCTTCGCCTGCAAAAGGAACATGGCCTGGGTCAAGGTGGCGGCAGATACCAAGAGGCGCGGAAGCGCACCGGGACCGGGGGCGCAAAACCAACTGTTTCAAGGGTTCCACCGCTACATGACCCCGGGTCTGTCGAAGAAGGGGCCAAGCCGCAACACGGGGTCGAACACGGACGACCGCTTCATCCAAACCATGCTCACCATCGAGGCCGACGAAGGAGGACAATAGTCATGATGATGCTTTGCTTACTGATGCTGCTGCAAGCCCAAGCACCGGAAGTGACCTATTACGAGGGGACGCTGACGGTGGAGACCTGGGACGGCGAGTGTGAGGAGAACTTCCAAAAACAACGGGTGATGCTGGCCTGGCAAACTAATGGAGTGCAGGTAGAAGGGTACCTGACCCTCACCGGCTGGCTCCCGGGGCGGGAGAAAGCGTTTGGGTTCAAACCCCTTGCCAAAATCGAAGGCCGGGAAGGGGAAACCTTGACCGCAACCTTCCCGGCGGCAACACCCGAGGATGCCGAGGTTTGGCAATGGGAACAGGGTATCTCACCGGAGGGCTTTGACGGTTCACTGGCGGGTGTTTCCTTTCCCCAAGATGCCGCCTGTAAACCAAAACAGGCAACCATCAGCCTGACAAAGCGAGAGCCGTTTCGAACGAATTTTGCGCAGCGGTCACGGCAGTTCCAGGCTTTGGGTCTGGTGAAGGCCGCGGAGCAGGCGTTGGCTGCAAAAGGGAATGACAAAGCGCTGCAACTGATTGAAGAAGCCATGCACTTGAATTCGGATTTAGAAGAAGTTCATTTTGCCGCGTTGCGTACTTTAAGAGGGCAAGAGGACCCTCAAGCGATTCTGAGCAAGTGGCTGGAGACCGATTTTAGCCTCGTGGAAAACGGTTTGGATTTTCGTGGCGCCCTGGCAACCATGTTGTTCATGATCGGAAACTCGGAATTCGATAATGGCAACCACACCGAAGCTTTGGAGTCATTTCAATATGCATCGGAGTTACGGCCTGATGATTTTGTTTATATGAATCGATGCGGTGACGCACTCCGAAAGCTCGACAAACGTGAAGAAGCGGTGACGGCCTACCGCAAAGGGGTCACCTTGCTGGTTCCCCGATTGGATGAAGAGCCCGAACTTCGCCGTAGCTTATCAGCCGTTCACGGGGGAATCAGCGAAGCCCTGACGGTGATGCCGGCTTGGGCCGAAGCCAGATTGCAGGAGGTCGGCAAGCTTCCTGACACCCCTGAAATGCAAGCAAAGGTGACCGCATGGAACAAGGCCAATCGCCGGATTACTCGTGCTGAGGCGATGGGCGCTCAAAAAACAGTGATTGAGTTGGCAAAAGAAAACATGGCCAATGCGACCAACTGGTTTGGAAAGCGACATCCCAATACCATGTCTTCCATAAACAACCTCGCGGCATTGTACGACGTTCTGGGAGCCTATGAACAAGCCCTTCCCCTTTACTTAAAGGCTTATACCTTAAGGATGGAGGTGCTGGGCGAGCGCCATCCCCAGACCTTGACTTCCATGAACAACCTCGCGGGATTGTACCGAAGCCAGGGAGCCTATGAACAAGCCCTTCCCCTTTACTTAAAGGCTAATACCTTAAGCATGGAGGTGTTGGGCGACTGCCATCCCGATACCTTGCGTTCCATGAACAACCTCGCCTCCTTGTACCAAAGCCAGGGAGACTATGAACAAGCCCTTCCCCTTTACTTAAAGGCTAATACCTTAAGCATGGAGGTGCTGGGCGACCGCCACCCCAAAACTTTGATTTCGTTAAGTAATCTGGCCGCTTTTTTTGTGACCACCCAAGATGAAAACATGGCGGCTCAATACTTTCTTGAATGGACGGTGCAGTCCAACGCCTTCCTTCAAGTAATGGAAGGCTTTGATGCTCGGACGCGCCGGGCCTTTCTAAAAACCGGCTATGATAGCAGCCGTGATGGCCTATTCTCTTTCTTCTCGGAGCATCCTTCGGAAGAAATATCCGAACTCTTGCCTTTTGCCCTGATGCGCAAGGGGCTTCTATTCCAGGTTGCTGCCAGGCTCCATCGTATCGGCAAAAATATGGGAGGCGACTCGAAACTGGGCGGGCGTCTGGAATCATTGGCAAAAGCGCGCGCCACCGTTTCCCGGCTGGCGCAACAGGCGAATGCCGGGAGGCTGAATCATCAACGGCTGCAAGAAGAAAATGCCGGAATGGAACGCCTGGAACAGGAAATCGGTTATGCCTTGTCCAGGGAGAACAACGCAACCTACCTAATTTCGGAACAAGTATTGAGTGCGCTTCCAAGGGGCTCCGTATTGGTGGATTTCCAAATCTACCAACGATATGACGTCACCCAAAAGCCAGGCGAGGAATGGCAGGAATGGCAACTCCTCGCCCTCCTGGCCGATCCCAAGGCCACTCAGCCCGTCCAGCTGATTAAACTGGGCCCGATCGCACCGCTCTACAAGGATCTACGGGCGCTGGGCAAGGCGGCTAGCAACCCCAAGAGCAAGAAAACGCTCCAAGAAGCCGCCGGCAACCTCTACCAAAAGCTCTGGCAACCCCTGACTCCCTACCTGGTCGGCAAGCAGCGGACTTATGTGGTCCCCGACGGTCAGTTGCATCTCTTGCCCTGGGATGCCCTGATGGACGCGCAAGGGCGGTACCTGGCCGACACCATCGAGGTGGCGGTCCTGGCCACCGGCCATGACCTGCTCGCCTTGCCGGAGGACACGGTGCAACCCGGCAAGCCCCACCTGATCTACGCACCCAACTACGATTACGACCTGGCCGCCGATCAACGCTTCGACCCACGGGCCGATGTGCCCAGACCTTGGACGCCTCTTGCCGGGGCCGAATGGGAAGGGCAGCGGCTACGCGAACGATTCGCACAACACGGGCTGGATGTGGTCACCGCCGGCGGGGACGATGCCCGCGAGGATTGGGTAACCGCCATTGCCTCGCCGCAAGTCTTGCACATCGCCACCCACGGCGCGTATAAGGGCGGACAGCCCCAGGGCCGGGGCAAGCAACGGGAGCCGAGGCTGATTCGCGATATGGAGCAGGTGGATTTCCTCACCGGCGAGGAGATCCTCGATCTCAACCGGCCCATGCTGCACTCGGTGCTGGCCCTGACTGGAGCCAACGGCGTGGCCCGGGGACTGCACGCCCCCGATGAAACCGACGGTCTGTTGAGCGCCTTGGAGGTCTTGTCCATGGACCTGCGCGGCACCAAACTGGTGGTGCTCTCGGCCTGCGAGACCGGGGTGGGTTCGGTCCATAACGGCGACGGCGTCTACAGCCTCAACCGCGCCTTCATGGAGGCCGGCGCCCGCAACGTCCTGGCCACTCTCTGGGCCGTGGACGACGAAGCCACCGCCGTCTTCATGGACTGCTTCTACGACTTCTACCTCAAGGGCGACAGCCCCCGCCAAGCCCTGAAAACCACCAAGGCCCTCTTCCGCGAGTCGACACGGTACAACCACCCCTACTACTGGGCGCCCTTCACCCTAATCGGCCCGGATTGAATCCCGGCATGACTCAGCCCGGTCTTGCGGTCGTCGAGGAACCCGGCTCGTCCGGGAACGACTGAAAGAATCAAGCCGCAGATCGCACTGGTCTTCACAGATCAAGAAAGAAAGCCGAGAGTCACCTGAAAACTTTTCAGATCTGTGAAGATCCGTGAGATCAGTGGCTTGATCTTTTCTTTCCAGGGCTTGCGGTTTTGGAGGAACCTGGTTCGGCCGGGAACGATGGAAAGAATCAAGCCGCAGATCGCGCTGATCTTCACTGATCAAGAATGGATCAAGAATGGAGGCGGACTGATCCCTGCAAACCTTTTCCAGATCTGTGAAGATCCGTGAGATCCGAGGCTTGATCTCCTACCCGGACTTGCGGTCGTCGAGGAACCTGGCTCGTCCGGAAACGATGGAAAGAATCAAGCCACTGATCGCGCTGATCTTCACAGATCAAGAAAGAAAGACGAGAGTCACCTGAAAACTTTTCAGATCTGTGAAGATCCGTGAGATCAGTGGCTTGATCTTTTCTTTCCAGGACTTGCGGTCGTGGAGGAACCTGGCTCGGCCGGGATCGATGGAAAGAATAAAGCCGCAGATCGCGCTGATCTTCACTGATCAAGAATGGATCAAGAATGGAGGCGGACTGATCCCTGCAAACCTTTTCCAGATCTGCGCAGATCCGTGAGATCCGAGGCATGATCTTCTCTTACCCGGGCTTGCGGTCGTCGAGGAACCCGGCACCGACCGGGAACGCTGGAAAGAATCAAGCCACTGATCGCGCTGATCTTCACTGATCAAGAAAGAAAGCGGATTTATCAGTGCGTGTATATCATTCTTTTTATTTCCAATTCATCCGGTCCGCCGAAATTGAGAAGATACCCGACAGATTTCTGACTCCCTTTCAAGTAGTTGAGGAGTTGAGCCTGGTCATGATTTTTCAACGCCTTTATGCCTTTGATTTCGACGACCAGGCAATCGAAAACGTAAAAGTCCGGCTTGTAGTATTTCTCCAACTTTCGGCCCTTATAGTATAGATCCAGCAAGGGCTGAGATTGGAAGAGGATATTTCTCTCCCTCAGTTCGATCTCCAAACACTCTTGATAAACCTCCTCCAGGAATCCGGGTCCCATTTGGTTATAAACCTCCATTGCCGCGCCGATGAGTGCATAGCCTTCTTGTCGATATAGATAATCCATAAGTTCCCTCTCATATGCATGATGAATTCATTTCATCATAGAACCAGGCTCGATATTTGTACATGGGCAAGTTCCGGCTAGATTGAAGCTTGAGAAAAAGAATGAAGCCGGTGACCGTGCTGATCATGGGCGAACCCCAACTGGAACAGGCAAGCAACCAGGCCCAAGGCGTCAAAATCGCGTTTTTCTTATCTGTGAAGATCAGCGCGATCAGCGGCTTGATTCTTGACTCCATGGTCCGGCTTTTTCAAACCAGTGATTTCTCATGTATTTTGTGACCTGCGATTGTCCTGCACACCCGGCCGGCCTTTTAGCAGGGAATGCAAAAGAGCGGCGGTACGCCGGGTGTTGCATCCAGGACGGGGATGAACCGACTATCTCAGGTTTTTCTACCTTGCTCTGAAAGAGCGGTGTTCGCGATTATTGCTCAATCGTCATCAGGTGTTTCGCCATTGCATGGTAAGCAGGCAGGGTGGTCGGGTCGATTTTGGCATTTTTGGCCGTGGGATGGGATGCAAAGCGAGCAATTACCATACGCGCCGTGGGGTCGATATACAGCGATTGCCCGTGAACGCCGCGGGCCATGAAGGCCCCGTGGTCGTTGTGCGAAATCCACCACATGCTCCGATAGCTCCAGCCCAAGAGCGTTTTGTAGCCCGCTGCTTTAAAGGCTTCCTTACTCCCTCCCTCGCGAATCTTGTCGATCACGGTAGCGGGAACAATTTGCTCACCGGCATACCGGCCGCCTTCCAGCATCATTTGCCCGAAACGGGCCAGGTCGCGTAGACCGGCGCTCAAACCACCGCCGGCAAAGGGTGTTCCAATGGAATCGACGGAAATGAAGGCGTCCTGTTCCATGCCCAGGCGCGACCAGATTCGCTGAGACAGGACTTCTGTTATCGGTTTGCCGGTAACACGAGCGATCAACCACCCCAACACGTCGGTATTGATGGTTTTGTAGCCGAAGTCTACGCCATGCCGGCCCTGCTTTTTCACCGTTTTAAGGAACTGATAATAGGTTCTCGGCCCTTGATAGTCCTTTGGTTTCGGCAGTGGATTTCCAGCGGCGGCATGCATCCAAATCCCGGCATTCGGGTCTGAGTAGTCCTCGCTGAAGACCAGACCGGTGGTCATGTCGAGAACCTGGCGCACGGTTGCATCGCCAAATGCGCTTGCTGCCAGTTCCGGAATGTACTCGCGCACCAGTTTCTTTTCATCGAGTTTGCCTTCATGGATCGACATTTCTCCAAGAAGCCCGACAAACGACTTGGTCATTGACATGGCGGCGTGCCGGCCGGCGGGCGTCAAGGCGCCGGCATAACGCTCGTAAACGATCCTGCCGCGATGCAGAACGACGATGCCGTCGGTAAAGTTGGCCTCGAAAGCCTCGCCCCAGGTCATCGGCTTGTCTCCGCCCATGGGGGTAAAGGTCAATGAATTCAATCCATCCAACGGGGCGCGTTGTAGTTGGGTCGGCGCTGACAAGCCGCGTGAAACCCGTTTGGTGGGCATGAGTTGGTCGAAATGGCAAACGCTCCACCTCATTTGCGGGTATTGGAAATAGGTGCCGTCCTCGAAACGAATGATCCTGTTCTCAGGAGGCGGCGAGCCGACCATCCAATTGAATAAAGCGGGGTCCGAATTCTTCGCTGTCCACTCTTTCCCGTCCGCGCCCGTACCGGCCGAGGCAATTTGTACGAGGAAAAGGGCCCAAAAGAGGAATACTGTCACTTTGATTGCCATCTGTTTTGTTCTCCAATTTGGTCGAGTTCAAGATGAGCGGGTCGATACCCGCACCCACTCCCGGTACTATACACCAACCTAAGCCCTGACAAAGGAAATACGGCAGGCCCGATCGGGCTCATAGTTCGGCGTTCCGTGGGGTGATGCTTACGCTCGGAGCGATTGTGTTCAGGGCCGAAAGAGGCCCAAGTTGTCGACGATGAGACAGCCCCTGAACAACCCGTCTTCGAACACGAGTTCCAACCCCAATTATTTCCCCCTGCCGGGCAGGTTTTTGCGCTACCCTGTGAAGAAAGACCTCTGGGAGGAGAAGAATATGGCGGCATTTTTTCAATACCGGCCGGAGCTTGTCCAGCCTCTGGCGATCCTTGTCGGCGCCCTCATCGTCGCCGCGCTCATTGACCTGTTGGCTTTTGGTTTTCTCATTCGCCTGGCCGGGCGGGGGGAGGATTCCTGGATCGGCGCCGTGATCAAAGCGTTTCATCGGCCGATCCTGATGGTCTTGGTCACCTTGGTCCTTATTCTGGTGTTGCCGTCTCTGGGCATACCCGAGCCGGCATCCGTTTTTCTTCGACATTTGCTGCGCGTGATCGTGATCATCTCGGTAACGTGGTTATTGATCCGCGGAGTGTTGACCGCGGAGCGCTTCATCCTGGAACGATACCCGATCGATACCAAGGACAACCTCCAAGCCAGGCGCATCCATACCCAAATCCAAATTCTGAGGAAGGTCGTCATCGTGGTCCTTTGCGTGCTGACCTTCAGTCTGGCTTTGATGACTTTCGAGGCGGTTCGCCAGGTGGGGACGGCCCTGTTAGCCTCTGCCGGGATCGCGGGGATTCTGATCGGGTTCGCTGCACAGAAATCGATTGCGGCCCTGATTGCCGGTCTCCAAATGGCGCTGACCCAACCCATTCGCGTTGACGATGTGGTGATTGTAGAACAGGAGTGGGGCCGCATCGAGGAAATCACATTGACCTACGTGGTCATCCGTATTTGGGACCAGCGACGGTTGGTGGTGCCAATGACCTATTTCCTGGAAAAACCTTTCCAGAACTGGACGCGTACTTCGGCCGAGATCATGGGGACCGTTTTTATCTACGCGGACTACTCCCTCCCGGTCGATGGGGTCAGGGAGGAACTGGAGCGGTTCGTCAAGGAGTCGTCCCTTTGGGACGGGAAGGTCTGCGTGCTCCAGGTCACGCAAGCCACCGAACGCACCATGGAGCTGCGAGCCCTGGTCAGCGCGGAGGATGCCGGCATTGCCTGGGATCTGCGCTGCCTGGTCCGGGAACACCTGATCGGTTTCATTCGGAGCCGTTACCCCCAAAGCCTGCCCAAGCTCCAGGTGAGCCTGGAGCGGGCGTCGGGCAGCCTGGAGCGGCAGCCGGGCTGAATCACATCGCGCGAAGCGGCCCCGGAGACCGAGTTAGCCGGCCGTGGGCCCCGGCTCAGGGGTCCGGAGCCCGGTGGGATGGTGCCGCACCTCTCCCGGTTGGCCGTGTTCCGCTATAAACGTTGGTTGTAAAGAGGCAGTCATGATTTTCCGCTACCCGGTTCGTTCTTACTCTTTTTTCCCTGCCGATCATGGCCCGAGAGCCGCCGGAGAATCAAACGCCGGAAAGACGGCTTGGGTAATTTCTTTTAGGAACGCGTCTAATTAACCGTCTCGCCCGGGCGTGGGAAGACGGGATACCGGCCGGCGCTTGCCGCGCGGCCCCGGATGCTCCTGTGCTTCGCCGTCCCACAAAACCCTCTGCGGGAACGGTATCTGGATACCCTCTGCTTCCAGCGCCTGCTTCAAGCGCCACAAAAGTTTCATCTTCAGGTCCCACCATTCATCCGCGGGCGCCCAGAACCGCACGAAGATATTGACCGAGCTTTCGCCCAGGTTATCGACGAATACGTCAGGTTCGGGCTTGACCAGCACCAGTTCCTCCCGGTCGAAGATATCGCGAATGATACGAATCGCCCTTGCGGCATCATCGCTATAGCGAATGCCGATCACGTATTCCACGCGCCGCACCACATTGGCCACGTAGTTGGTCAAAGTGCCGGTGAACACGGTGATATTGGGGATGCGCACGTACAAACCGTCAAAGGTACGGATGATGGTGGACATGATGCGGATCTCTTCCACGATGCCGACGGTGCCGGCCACGTTGACCGAGTTCCCGATTTTGAGGGGCCTCTCGATCAAAATGAAGACACCCGAAATAAAGTTACTGACAATATTCTGGGCGGCAAAGCCGATAACCACGCCGACGACCCCGCCGGCGACCACCAGACCGGACAGCTTTTGACCCAATAAGGGGATGGAAAACAGGACCGCCCCGCCCAAGAACCCGTAGTAGACCATTTTGGTGATGAGCTGAAGCTGATCCCGGCTCAACTTTTCTTGCATCGAGCGGCGCAGATAGCGGTTCACGATCCGGGCGAGAAGAAGCGCAAAAAGAAGGATCACGAGAAAAAAGAGCAGGTCTTTGACGTCCACATTACCGTAGATTTTTTGCTCAAGTACTTGCATTCAGACCTCACCCTCCATGACAAAC
>JASJCB010000141.1 GCA_030066195.1 Acidobacteriota bacterium | reverse complement strand
GGGCTATTTTGTTCAGCACCTTCGGCGTAGGGAAAAGGGCGTTGCCCGGGGCTATTTTGTTCAGCACCTTCGGCGTAGGGAAAAGGGCGTTGCCCGGGGCTATTTTGTTCAGCACCTCCGGCGCGGGGAAAAGGGTCGACGATCCGGCGCCAAAATCCGGCGACGGAAAGCAATCCGGACAGGTGAGGGGGAGAATTTCGCGCTTTCTCGAAGCAGTGTAGTAATGTTTCTCTAATTTTCATCCTTTTCGATAGGATATTGAGGTACAATCTATAAACTTAATTACATCTAGAAACAAATCAGATGCTTTTGCAGCCGTTCACGAATAAGAAATAATCTGCTTGATTTCATAGGAGGAGCCATGAGCTCATTGACTACAAGTGAAATGCGAATTTTCATGATTCTCTTTGCCTTGGCCAATTGCTTGACCTTTGCACAACAACCGGGCGGGACCGGAACGACCGCACCGCCGATCGTCGGCGGGGCGCCCTATATCGAGGCCTGGGTCGATCCCTGTACCGGAAGCAATATCACCGGCACGGTCGGCTGTCCCGACCAGCCGTTCCTAACCCTCAACGCGGCCATCAACGCGGTCAGCCTGGCGGGCGCTTCGGCAGCCACCCCGGGCATTGTCCATGCCAATCCCGGTATCTACCAGGGCGTACCGGTCATCATGACCGACTTCGTCAACGTCCAGGGGGCCGGCGCCAAGCGCACCATCATTCGGGGCATCGGTCAACCCAACTATCCGTTCCTGTTCTGGCCGGAGGGCGGGGAAAGCTGTACCTGCGGGGTGCGTCGGCCCGGTGAGGTGCTGGTGGATTGCACCTTCCTAACGGACAACACTTATGAAGAAATGATCGACGGTTTCACTTTCCAGCGTGGCGACATGCAGGTCTACGCCGAAACCGAGTTCGGCCCGATCAGGGCGCGGGTGTCCAACTGCGTGTTCGACATGCTGGACGCAGAGGATGGGCCCGGCCCCTATTTCGGCCTGATCATGGTCCACGTCTACAACTTGACCGCCGGTGGCATCTACTACGATATTCCCATGAACGTGCTCAACAACACCTTCATTCAAGGTTGGCTGTTCAGCGAGGACAATGTCATCACGTCCCGTCCCGATGCGGTGGCCATTACCGATGTCAGTGATCCGGCCTGCTGGGCGACGCCCGATCCGGACATATCCCTGCGCGGCCTGGGCAATCCCAGCATTCAGAACAACCTGATTCGCTATGCCTGTGAGCAGAGGCGAACCTCGTTGTTGGGGATCGATAATTCGGACGTTACCGTGGCCGTGGGTACCAGCCCGGGCCCCACCAACGGCTTCGATCCGGGCACCGTGGGCGGCTTCGACCTCACGGGCCGTTTCTGCTCCCGCATCCTGGGCGCCCCGCCGACCCCCCGGCTGAACCCGCAGCCCGCGACCGGCGGTGTCGACCCCGCTTTTGTGGGTGAGTTTCTCAGCAATTCACTGGGCTATGCCTTCAACTTCTCGCGGGACTGGCGTCTGTTGCCCAGTTCGGCTTTTGTTGACGTCGGCTCGGCCCCGGTGGGCGGGACGCTCGTCGCCGCGAACGGGACCACCTACACCGACGCGGGATTCCCCGAGCAGAGCTTCGATTTCGACGGCGAGCACTACGGCAATCTGCGCATTCAGGGCGCCTTCCCGGACATCGGCTTCGACGAAACGGATGTTTTGGTGAGCGCGGGGGGCTATTTCAACGACACTCGCAGTCAGATCCCCGGTTGCAGTTGTTACCACCCCTTCGGAACTTCCTCGAAACTGTTTATCTTTCCCGGTCCGGGCAATTACGATCTCTTCAACACGATTGCCTGTAAACCCTTCATCCCTCCGGCCGGCACGCCGGGCATCTGTGTGGCGGGCTCGCCCTGGGCCTTCAGCACGCAATTCGGAACCCTGGTACCGCCGGTCGTCGTGGGTGGTTTCCCGCCCACCAACGCGTTCCAATATATTCAATTCCCTCCGATCTTTCCCTTCTGTATCGTCTCCAGCGTGGTCTTCACCGGCAGATCCATACCCAACCAGGTCAACTACACGCCGCCCTGCGCCAACACCCTGCACCGGGTCGCCTTCGACAGGCCGCCGCCCTCCGCGACACCGGCCTGCGTTTACCTCAACGAGCAGGTTGTCTACCGAAACGCCAACGGGACCACGCCGCTGTTGAGCAACCTTCAATCCGGCTACGGCGATCGTTAGAAGCCGCACCAATCTCTACACCTTCCTCATGCACGCCCATGACCCGGCGGTGGCGACCACCGCCGGTGTTCATGGGCGTGCTATGGGCAACCGCAATGAGCTCCTCTACAGCCACATTCGCCGCGGTGAAAGCAGGAGTTTCGTCGGACAAACTCGATGTTGCGGGCCGGCTCCATGATCCGGGTTAAAGGAAGAGAGCCCACGGAGGATACCGAGAAAAGAAAGCAGCCGGAAGCATCGAGAACCCTCTGAGACCTCTGTGTCCTCTCCCCCTATTTCTTCCCGGATCAAAACGGGCGTGTCGAACGGTATTTTTACCCAACATGTGGTTGAATCCACAGTAGCTTCCCCGTATGACACCGCTAAAGGCTTTGTTTCAAGACCATCCTGTCAGGGCGTGAAAATTGCAGGAATCGCCGGCAGGAGGCATTGTGCGCCGAGAGGCGTCTTGACCTCGGCCCCCAATGCCCCGGGGAGCCTACCATGCCCTTTACGTTACCGCTTGCAGGTCGCCTCCTTGTTTTTCTTCCGTTGATCGCCTTCCTACAAGACCTGCCCCAAGTTACGGTCGTGGGGCCCGTCTATAAGTTGGCCGAAAGCACAGAGGACATCGACCGGTTTACACTGACCCGTACCGGCGGCGAGCTTGAAGAAGAACTGACCGTGATGATCAATTTGAGCGGCGATGCCCTCGTCGGCGTGGATTATCTCACAGACCAGGAGGGATTCATCACGTTCATGCCGGATCAAACTACGGCCGAACTGGTGATACAGGTTCTGGTCGATGAGGAATCGGAGGGAGATGAACAGGTAGAATTGCAGATCGTGCCTATAGATGATCTCTACATTATCGGGGAGCCGGGTTTTGCCACGGCAACCATTACCGACCTGCCCTATTTGCAGTTCTTCCGCGCTGAACCCAAATGGGTGCGTCTTGGAGAGCAAATCCTGATTTCCTGGTGGTTGTCCAACTATGACGAGGCCACCCTGGAGCCCGGCTTGAACGGTGAGGATATCTCCGTGATACCCCTGCGCGGCATGACCACGGCGACGCCCGAAATCACCACCACCTACAAACTGCATGCGAAAAGGGCCGGCTTCTCCAGTATGGTGGTGTTGCGTACGGTACATGTCCTACAACAGGCTGAACTGCTGACCAATGGAGACTTCGAGCAACCGAACGCGGGTTGGTCCTTCGATTCGAGCCGATTCGATACGCCTATCTGCGACGAGTCCTGCGGTATCGTCGAGGGCTGGGGGCCCCACGGCGGCAGCTTCTGGTGTTGGTTCGGCGGTACCAACCTGTTCCCGGAAACCGCCTTTATCGAACAGGAGTTCCAGGCCCTGACCGGTGAAGAAGCCGACCTTTCATTTTTCCTGGCTATCGATCCCGGCGGCGGTGACGGTTCCCTGACCCTGTTCCTGAACGACGAGACCGTGGAGGTTTTCACCGGGCAGGATGCGGGTTCTTATCGTCAAATAGTTCAGCCGGTCGGTGACCTGTTTGTGGACGGGACCAACAGGATTCGTTTCGAGGCGCAAACCCAACCGGGCGGTGCCGCAACCGACCTGGCTTTCAACATCATGCTGGACGATATCAGCCTGCGCGCTTGGCGTGAGCCGGTTGCCGGACGGCGCGGGGAGGTGAGGCATCGTCAAGCTCGACGGCCCCATACCCTGCGTGGCGGAGGCAGACCATGAAAGTCCTGATTCTCCTGTCCATGGTAACCACACCGCTTTTCGGCCAACTGGTGCTGTGTGAGAACTGCCGCCTGATCAAGGATTACCCGCCGCCCGTCTCCATTCCCAACACGTGGTCTAAGGACCTCATCACCGACTCCTTCGGCGAACAGGGCGACTACCCCTTTGAAGTAGGGGCCCTGTTGGAGATGGACAGCTTTCGTTTCGGTGACAGCAAGGGCGACAACCTGTCCCTGGGCGCAAGCTATCGCTACCGTACCGACAAAGACCGGGTGTATGGCCTTCGCGTCTACCAGAACCAACTGTCCCTCACCAGTCCGGAGCTTACGCTCCATTACCAGGTCGTTCAACTGAACGCCCAACAGCAACGCAAAAGAGGGGTTTGGTCTTATGTCTACGGCGCTACCCTTGGCAATATGTTCATGGAAAAGAGTTATGCCGAGAACAGTCCCGGTTTCGGCATATACAACGCCTGGCAGCGACCGCTTCGGGGCGGCGGCCTGTTGGGGTTGGGTACCCTGCTTTATGCCGTGGAATCCAAGCAAGTTGACAGCCGCCATGCAAATGGAGCCGTGTATTACCGTCAACCTCTCAAGGGCGCCTGGTACCTGGATCTGGACCTGTTCTATGTTTACAGCGATTTCAAGGTACGCGGCCGTCCGCCCGACTGGGACAAGAGTTTCCTTGACCTGGGCGCTAATTTGAAATGGAATGTCAGCCCCGCGGTTGCCCTGGTCCTGGGCGCGAAGACCGTCCTAACCTTTGATCACTACACCAGCCTGGAAACCACGCTTGGCAGCGGCATCCGGTTTTAGAGGAGGTGCGTCATGTTGTTCTGGTTGTTCCTTTCCTGCCTGATTGCTTCCGAACCCACGGCGAATGACGAACTGACAAAGATTTTCGTCATCGAGTTGCAGGTGACCCGTGACTTGCGCAACCTGTACCCGGAATTCGAGACCAACAAGGTAGGTTTCGGCCTGTGTTCTCGGGTGGTCGAAAGTATCTATGAAACCGGTCGTTTCCAGTTCCTGGAGGAAAAGGACGAGGTCTTCAAGCGCATCCTGGCCATTTACGTACGCCGCATGACCCTGGAACAAAGTAAACAGATCATGGCCAACTACGAAACGCCGGATTACCTCTTCTATGCCGAGGTCTTCGATTTTTGGGTGACGGAGAAATCGCAGGTGCAGGCCTCCGGCGTCAAGAAAACGGTCACTGTTGAAATAGGCATCCAATTGCGCATGACGGAGGTGGCCACCGGTGCTTATATTCCGGCTTCGGCTACAGGCACGGTTCAAGCCCAAAACACGACCGCCTGGGGTGATACGGAAAGTCCCTTCTCGCAAACCCTGGTGGGCAGGGCAAGCCGGCAGGCGATCGAGAAGGCGGTGGAGCAACTGATCCAACGTTGGGACAAAAAGGAGGCGAAGCCATGAAACGCGTTCCACGTTTGCTGCCGTGCCTTCTTTTTGCTCTTGTTGCGCTGCCCGTTCCGGGTGGGGAGAAGCCCACTCTACTGGTGGTTGGTGTGGCCGGCCAGGTGGATGCACGCTGGAACGATCACCGCATCGGTTTCGGTATCCGAAACCTGATCGCGGAGGGATTGTACGGCCGGTTCACCCTGCTGGAGGAAAAACAGGAAATTACGGCTCTCACCGACGCCATTGCCGAACGGGCATGGCGGCTGAAGGGTAAACCCTATGATTTCGAGAAAGATATAGCCGCCCTTGCCGAGAGAAGGCAAGCCGACTACCTGGTCTACGGACATGTAACTCTATTCGCGACCCCCGCCCAATCGATCGAAATCCCGCTTGTCAGTTACCGGCAGGTGAAGACCAACATCAGGGTAGAGGTGACCTTGATCCACCTGGCCACGGGTCGCCGTTGGACAGGTGAAGCCGGGGGATCGGCTCGGGCCAAAGCAGCATCCATGCTGTTTGTGATCCGCGACGACGCGGTGATTTTCAAACGAAGTACGGTGGGCCGGGCTACCCGCAAGGCCGTGAACAAGGCGCTGGCAGACTTGTTCGCGGTATGGGACCCGATTTAAAAGAGAGGAATACCATGGGCAATATAGAACTTTGGAAAATCGGCGCGGCCCTGGGTGTACCGGGTCTGGCTCTGGTCATGTTCGCGGTGCTGGCCTACAAATTCAATTTCAAATTTCCGGCTGTCCCGAAGGCTTGGGCCGGTCCCATCGTGGTGTTATTTCTCGTTTTGACGGGGGCGGTGACCCTGACCGCGCTCATTCTCTTCGGACCGGCCAATGAACAGCCGGCGGAACCCCGAGACCCGCCTCAGGAGCAGCACCAGTTCGAAGAGGACGACCCTGAGGAACGCGCGCGGTTGAATGCCGAACTGCAACTGGCGCGGGAGGCGCGGGACAAAAACGTACCTATCTGGGAGTCCGAGTTGGAAGAGTTGCGCAAGGCCCACGCCCTGGGCTCCGATGAAAGCCTGCGCCGAATCCAACAACTGGAACACGCGATCGCCGGTGCCAACAATGCGGTAACCGAACTGGAAAATAGAATCAGGAGCTTAGACCGGCGCCCACACTGAACCCCGACCCATCCCGGAAGCCGGTAGGGCTTTGTCGACGAATTAGAGTTTCTGAATCATCGACTTGGACCTGGAGACAGTTCCCAAGTGTTCTACTATTATTCCATGGGTATATGGGCGGTGCGGGTTGCCGCGTCCGTTACCAGTTCGTCGTAGGCTGCTTGGGTCATTTTTCCCTCGTGCAGCCAGAGGACTTCTCCCATGGGCGAAGTCAGGACCGTCAGGGGGAACACTACAAGGCGGAAGGCTCTGAGGACCGATGGGTTGCCGATCACCGCGACATTGCCGTTCAGCAACTCGTCGCCGTATTGGGTCCGCGTTCCGGTTACATCGCCGATGGAGATCAGGGTCGGGTTGAGCGCCGACAGCCTGGGGTCCGAACTGAATTGGGGCCACCATTCGTCCACTTCAGTGTCACATGCCTTGCAAGACGGCGTTACGAAGGTGATCAGGCGGAATCCCTCATCAGGACCAAATGTCAAGTTAAAGGGCTGTTCCTCAATGGTTTTGCCGGGATGGGCGGGCAGGTAGTCGCCTCTCTTGAGGGCGTGGTCATCTTGGTGCGTCTCGACATGCTTGCGGAAATCTTCCTTCAGTTTTTGGTTGCGATAAGATTGGTATCCCAGAAAAGAAAGCGCAATAAGGGTAGACAGGATCAACATGACGTGTGAATAAGTCAGTTTGTTCGGCTGATTCATAAAGACCTCGGGTTGTATCATTCGGGGCCGGTTTGCTCATAACGGGGTAGGGGAGAGCCCGGCGACGCCGTACGTCGCCGGGATCCGGTGTGCATTATTGGGCTTCAAGTTGGAGCTTGACGTAGCACAACTTGACGTAGCATCTACCCTGCTCATTGAAGACACCGTAGTTGCTGGGTCCGCCGGGGACGTGGATACGGCATTCACATTGAACACCTACGCCTATGGGCTCGTCATCGACAGCTACTACATCTATTTCAGTAGGGTTCTGGTATACAGCGGGAGCGGCCATCAGAAATCCGGCAGCCAGGGTCAAAATCAAAAACATAGTTGTCAAGAACTTCATAAATTCCTCCATGGAATTGAGTTGATGGTTGTGGTCGCAAATGACCGGTTGGGGGGCGGCTTGGAGTAATACCTCGTCCTTGTTGGATTCCTGTCCGTGGAAAGAAATCCGTCATTCTGAGAACAAGAGCGAAAACATTACGGAGTCCATTAATATTTGAGGGGGATAACGATTCGGGGTTCCTCCTCGAAAGTAATCGGAAAGGCGCCGGCGATACGATCGATTTCCGTCGCGGCGCATCGAATGACCATGCCCTGTTCGATTTCGCCGTCATAACCGGTGAGATAAGCGTGCGCATCTTGAACGGCGATCAATCTATAGGCATTGGTTTTTTGGTAGGTCAATTCGGCAGGCCGGCCGAAGAAGTCAAAGACAAACAGGTTTTTCCCGTTTCGGTCGTTAATCCCGTAGCGCTCCAGTACCAACCGGTCATCCGGGGTCACCGTCATGGCTTTAAGAAACGGGTAATATTCAGGCGCCTCCAGACGGACGCGATTACCTCTTTTGCGTTCCTTGTTGAAGCGGTCCAGTTTCTCCTGTTCACGGTCCACATCAAAGGGGACGGGCGACCAGCCGGGATTGATGGTGCGGATCAGTTTATGGGTCCGCGTATCGATGACCGAGACCTTGAACGGCCTGCCGACATGAGCCAGGAAGAAGAGGGAGCCGTCGACGCTGACACTCCAACGCAAGTGCTCCATGGCGGTATTCGCCTTGACCGCCCTGATCCCGGCGGGTTGAGGCTTGGCGGCGCTCATCCATTGGGGAATCTCGCGGAAGATTTCTTGGGTGTCGGTCAGTTCGGTGTCGACGGCGGTAATGGTCAGGGGTTCCGGCAAGCCGTAGCGGTAACGGGGAAAATACCAGCCCCGCGCCGTGCCAAAAAGCAGTTTGCCCAAACCGGGCCGGTACAGCACCCTTAGAAGAGTGCCTTGATCATCGTACAGGGTGATGCGTTTACTCATGAAATCGTAAACCCAGAGCGTGTCTTCCCGTGTACCCATGCTGGAAGGGGAGATGAACTCGCCCGGCGCCCTGCCGCGACCGCCCAGGGTTTTGATGATTTGCCCGGACGGTGAGAAAAGGTAAAGGCGTTGATCATTGTCCGACATGAAGACATTCCCATTCGGCATGACGGCGCAATCCAGGGAAGTCAAGGGTCGGTAGATCGTGGGATTCCGATAAAAAACCGGTTCATCGAAAACGGTGATCAGGCAAAACAGGAGAATCATCATGGTGCATGCTCCTCTGCTCGATCGGGAATAATGCATTCCTTGATCCGGCAAAAGGAGTCGTTTTCCATGACGCCGTATAGGTTCTTGCCCGGGATCAGGCAATCACATGTCGGGGTTTCTTCATGGTTGATAAGTACAGAGAAGGCAAGCAGTACTGCCAGAAACAGCAACACTGTTGACCAGGTTCTGATTCGCATTGGGATTCCTAGGGGGGATGATAGCCGTTCATGATCCGGATCTCCGGGTCATGATGTTCTTCAAAAATTTTCGCGATCGGCTATAAGAATCGATGTAATGAAAAAGAAAAGCGAGCGTCCCGGAAAAGATATCCTGCTTGTTGGTTATTGTCAATTGATAATTGTTAAATTAGGAGCCGGATCACATTTGCTTACTTCACGGCAATAGCGAAAACCGCGAATTCGAATCTGCCGGGTCATTCTCATGGGATTGGTGTTTAGAGAGTTAGCGAGGCGCTGAAGAGTTGGCTGTCATCCCAGGCGGTGGCCAGGATGATGCGGTCGTTCTCCAAAATGCGGAACATGTGGAAGGCTACCGGTGCTCCTTGTGATTCAGGAAGATCCTTTGATTTGAAACGGAAGATCGTGTCTACCTGTGCCGTTTCCAAATCAAATCCATGGAGACCGCCTTGGGTCAAGGCATACCCTTTACCCTTGTAGATTTGGAAGCTCCAGAACAGGGCGACGCTTCTTTGGTTTTCCGTGGTCGATTCGTCGAAATAGTTTTGCCGGTATTGCTCGATGATCGGGCTGGATAGCGCCAAATCACCGATTGGTCGTAGGTCTCGATCGTAAAGCGCCAAACGCGGCGTGTAGTTGTAGAGACAATACCAAGTCCCTTCGTGCCACTGCCATTGGGCATTTTTGGCGCGTTTGTTCATAGTCATGAGGTATTCATCGAAGCCGGGGTCCGTTGCGCCGGCCACGATTTCTCCGTCAGTGTTGACCAATACGCCGATTCGACCGTCGGCATTCTTGGTGGGTAATAGAAGGTTGCCGGCGGCCATGGCCGTATCGTTGGCAATACCGCTCAGCATCAGTGCCCTGTCCGGGGAAACAGGTAGCCTGGTTTCGTTGAGAAAACCGTCATTTCGGAAGTGCACGACGCTGTCTATGTCGATCACCCAAACATCACTTCCTTTTGCCAATAGTCCGGTTCTCGCCTGGGAATATTCACCAGGACCCGGGCCGAGGCGACCCAATTCGCCTAGGAAACGGCCCCCGGTATCGAAAATAAAAATGGGGTCGCCGATGCTGTCCAAATAGATTTTTTGGTCGCCGACGGCTAAACGTCGTGCCAATCGCCATGAGGGGCCGCTTTCGGCGGTGTCTACATCGTAGAGCAGTCTGACTTCGATATCTTTGAAATGAATTCCGTCGATCACCTTGGTTTCGGGAGTCGGCTCCGATCGACAACTCGACAGAAACAATATCATGGAGATCGGGAGCATCATTCGGACATACAAAGTCTTTGGGAGGGATTTATTCATTAATTCGAACCGGTTACCTTGGAGGCTCCGGTGCGTCTCCGCAACAGATCGGATCCCAATAGCAATCGCAGGCAACATTGGTAGGGCATGTCACTTCATCGGTGGCCAGGATTTGCTTCGTCTTGAAGTTACTGACTCTGGCGTAGGCATAATTACCGAGTTCAAAGGTAATGCCTCTGTCCGCATCATTGTGGCAGGCAATAGCCATGTAGCCGCACTCACTTGCTATCTCCCAAACGCAAAACGCCATGGCACCGGGTACGGCAAAGCTGAAACACAGTAAGACCCCTAACAAGAGTTTCTTATTCATTGCTTCATCCAGAAATGCTTTTTTTGAGGCTGTTCTGATTTTATCAAGCCACCTCTTTCTTGTCAACTCCTAAATTGGCACCGAGTGCCGTTAAAACTGGATGGGAATTGGTTGGAGTCTTATCTTTGAACCGGACCGCGGATACCTTTCGATACAATGTGAAACCAAAAAGCAACGGTGGTCGGGTTCAACTCGTGGCATAGTATGGGAGACGACATAGAAAGCGGGTTGCACCATGAGCGAATCGAACCGGACACGCATCTTGATTGTGGAGGACGACGACAAACTGGCCGCCCTAGTCAGCGAGTACCTCACCACCATGGGATTTCAAACCGAAATCGAACCCAGGGGCGACACCGCGCCCGGCCGCATCCTGGCCGATCCGCCCGACCTGGTGGTGTTGGACATCATGCTGCCCGGTTTGGACGGCCTGAAGGTTTGTCAGCAGATCCGGCCGGCCTACAAGGGCCCCGTGCTCATGTTGACCGCGCTCGACGACGAGATCGACGAGGTCGTGGGCCTGGAGATCGGCGCCGACGATTACATGGCCAAACCGGTGCGACCGCGTCTGTTGGTGGCGCATATCAACGCCCTGCTGCGTCGCTCCGCCGGCGAACCCGAAAACACCGAAGTCTCCGGAACCCCGCTCTCCGTGGGCGACCTGGTGTTGGACAGCGGCAGTCGCGAGGTCAGGCGGAACGGCGAGGCCCTGGACCTGACTACCGCCGAATTCGACCTTCTGGAATTGTTGATGCAAAAGGCCGGCAACATCGTCAGCCGCGAACAGATCTATGAGGAGCTGCGCGGCATGGAATACGACGGTATCGACCGCAGCATCGACCTGCGCGTGGCTCGCCTGCGCAAGAAGATCGGCGATGACGGCAAACACCCCTCCGTTATCAAATCCGTGCGCGGCGTGGGGTACCTGATGGTGGCCGGTCATGCATAAACTTTTCTTCCGGTTCTTTTTCACGGTGCTCAGCATCATCCTGACTCTAGTCTTTACCATCCACTTCTTCTCGTCCGTATTCATGGGACCGCCGCCCCTCTTGGAGAAAGAAGCCCACGCGGTGATTGCCGCGCTGTTGACCGAACAATTGAAAGACGCCTCGCCCGATCAGGTTAGGGATCTTCTGGCGGAACCCCTTGCCGAGCTTGACCTGACCTTCGAGATCTATCCCCGGGGCGCGCCGGAGGTTCCCCCGGAAGCGGATACCCGTTTCATAGACCGAAGCGAACTGGTGGGTATCCCCAACAGGTTCGATACGACGATTTACATGCCCATTGACCAGGGTCGGCACGTGTTGGCTCTTGGTCCCATGTTCACCTACGGCGGCCCGCCCGCGAGCCGTTTACCCTACGTCTTCACTTTTGTCGTGATTTTAGTGGCCATTGCGGGTTTGATCTTTACGCGACCCGCCTGGCGAAACCTGCGCCAATTCGAGGAAGCCACCCGGCGCCTCTCCGAGGGCGATATGACCGCGCGCGCCGTGGATGTGGTCGGGCCGGTCAGCGACCTGGCCAAACGCTTCAACCGCATGGCCGATGCCCTGCAACACACCTTCGAAAGCCAGAAACACCTGTTGCAGGCGGTGTCCCACGAACTGCGCACGCCCGTGGCCCGCATTCACTTCGAACTGGAAATGCTGGAAATAGAGGCCGAACCCCAAAAGCGCAAACAGCGTAGCGACGCCATCGTAGGCCATCTCAACGAATTGAATGAAATGCTCAACGAGCTGTTGGTTTTTGTACGCCTGGACGCCGACAGCCCCACCGATCGCGTCACCGTCTTCCCTCTGAAATCCGCCCTGGACAAGTTGGCAGGCGACTTCGGCGCGACCACGGATAAAACACTGGTCTTGGAAAACACCCTGGCCGATGACTTTCAGTTTGCCGCCCAGCAGCGCATGTTCAATCGCGCCGTGGGGAACCTGTTGCAAAACGGCCTGCGTTACGCCGCCTCTGAAGTGGTTCTGACATGCGGCGTCGAGGGCAACGAGTTGTTGGTCAGCGTCGCCGACGACGGTCCCGGCATTGCCGAGGAACATTGGGAAAAGATCTTCGAGCCCTTCTCGCGCCTGGATGAAAGCCGCAACAAGAAGTCGGGCGGCGTGGGTTTAGGTCTGGCCATCGTGCAGAGGATTCTCAGCCGTCACGGCGGCAGCGTAACCGTGGAACGAAACGAATCGGGCGGTGCGCGCTTTACCACCCGTTGGCCGTTAACCGCCTTGGATAACTGAACCTTTCGCCCCTGATACGAACCGATACAAAAGGAAACCCAAACGCAACGGTCATCCCTCCGGGCTCCGCCTACATTGACTATAGCGCCGAGATTTTAGGCGAACTACCTGAGAGGGAGGACTGCTATGAAACGGCTCGTGCCCATAAGTCTACTGGGTCTGGTATTCAGTTGGACCGCTTGCGTGCCGCATCAGCCGGTCAAGGCGGATATCACCGAGGTTGCCATGGCCGAAAGTTTCAGCCGGGGGGGAGAAATCCAGGCCCCTGAACGGTGGTGGGAAGCGTTCGGCGATGAGGAACTGAGCGAGTTGATCGACCGGGGTCTTCAGGAGAACCTGAGCCTGGGTCAAGCCTGGGCCCGACTGGAACAGGCCCGCGCAACCTACGCCCGCACTCGCTCGGCCGAGAGCGTCAGCCTGAATGCCGGCGTAACCGGCAGCGGCGCCGAGGATCTCTCCAACAACCGGCCCACGGCTGAGTCCGGCGGGTTGAGCCTGAACCTGGCTTATGAGGTTGACCTGTGGGGCAAGATCGCCGCCGATACCGAGGCCGGCCTCTTGGATTATCGCGCTACCCGCAAGGATATGGAAGCCGTTGCGCTCACGCTCAGCGGGCAGATCGCTCTCAACTGGCTGGACCTGACCGAAAGCAATATGCGCCTGGCCGTTCTCCAGGAACAGGTCAAGGTAAACAGCGATTACCTGAAGCTGGTGGAGTTGCGTTTCTCCCAAGGTCTGGCAACCGGAACCGAGGTCTACCAGCAGCGTTTGCAACTGGCCTCCATCCGCAACCGCATCCCCGATGCCGAGAGCGATATCGACCTCGCCAAAAACCGACTCGCCCTCTTGCTTGGTGAAAATCCCCTGGCCTTTGACCTGAAAGCCAGGGTCATTTTGCCGGATCTGCCGGGGATGCCGGAGACGGGCATTCCGGCCGAGGTCTTGGGAGCGCGGCCCGATGTGAAAAGCGCTGAACTCCGCCTGCTGGCCGCCGATCAACGCCTGTTCGCCGCCCGCACCGAATTGTATCCCCGTCTGGACCTGACCGCTTCCGTGGGCAGCAGCGGCAACAGCTTCAGCAACATCCTGGACAACTGGATGCTCAACCTGGCCGGTAACCTGCTCGCCCCCATCCTGGACGGCGGCCTTCGCGAGGCAGAGGTGGACCGCAACCGGGCCGTGGTGCAGGAACGCTTCCTGGGCTGGAAGGACACCGTCTACACCGCCGTCGCCGAGGTGGAGGACAGCCTCTCCCTGGAACGGACCCGGCTGACCACGCTGCAAGGAACCCGGGAACAGGTGGAACTGGCCGCCGACACCCTGGAAAGCGCCCGCAAGAACTATGTGAACGGCGTCACCGATTACCTGACCGTACTCAACAGCCTCCAGTCCCTGCAAAACCTGCAACTGGAGGAAGTTGCCGGCCAACGCGCCCTGCTGGTCAATCGCCTCCAACTATACCTGGCCTTGGGTGGACGTTGGACGGAATCACTGGAACCCGGAACCCATTTTCAAGCCGGAAAGTAATCAAAGGGGAAGACCATGAAAAAGATCATCACTGTTTTGCTGTCACTATCGATTTTAGCCGCCGGTGGGTTGGTCATGCCGGCTCTGATCAAGCGGGCGCCCAAGCCGCCCAAGGCCGAGCCGGAACCGGTCATCCCGGGTGTCGAGGTCATCCATGCCGTATCCGCCGATCACCCCCTGGCTTTGGAAACCCACGGCATCGTGATTCCCGCGCGCCAGGTCACTTTGAAAAGCCAGGTCTCCGGTGAGATCATCGGTTTGCATGAGGACCTGGTGCAGGGCGGCGTGGTGAAACAGGGGCAAACCCTGTTGCAGATTGACACCGCCGATTACTTATTGAACGTCACCCAGAGCAAGGAAGCGGTGGCCGGCGCCCAATACCAACTGGATCTGGAGATGGGTCGCCAGACCATCGCCGCCGAGGAATGGCAGATCTTCGGCGACAGTGTCCCCAACTCTCAGGAAGGCAAGGACCTGGCTTTGCGCAAACCGCACCTGGCGAGTGCCGAGGCAAGTCTGGAGGCCGCCCGCAGCCGCCTTGACAAAGCCAAACTGGACCTGGAACGCACCAAGGTCGCCGCACCCTTCAACGCCGTGGTGCTGAACGAACAGGTGGAAACCGGCCAGGTGATCAGCGCCGGCGCGGGCCTGGCCACGCTGGTGGACAGCGATACCTTTTGGGTCAAGGCCTCCGTTCCCTATAAGCACCTGTCAAGGCTAAGCTTCCCGGATGAGGCGGGCGGCGGGGGCTCGCCGGCGGAAGTGCGCGTGCAGGGCAGCGAAAGCGGCCGACCGGGGCGGGTGGTGCGCATGCTTCCCGATTTGGAAGAGAGCGGACGCATGGCCCGCGTGCTTGTGCGCGTGGACCGGCCCCTTGAGCAAAACGCGGGTCAACTGCCGCTGCTGTTGGACGCTTATGTCGAGGTCATCATTCAAGGCGGCCTGTTACACGATGTGGTTTCGGTGCCCCATGAAGCGCTGCACACCGGTGAAGCGGGTGACCAGATCCGGGTGATGACCGATCAGGACACTCTGGGAATCCGCCCGGTGACCGTGACCTGGAAGAACGACAGCCATGCCTTTGTCTCCCAAGGCCTGAAGTCGGGGGACCGCATTATCACCAGTCGCATCTCGGTGCCGCTGGAAGGTATGAAACTAAAAGCCGTCAACGAGCAGTTGGCTCGCGACGTTCGCGGCGAATAGGGGAGGAACTCATGAAAAAGACCATTGCAAAAGGCGCCATTGCCTGGATGGCTACCCACAAAGTCGCTGCCAACCTGGTCATGTTCATCTTGCTGGCCGGGGGATTCGCCAGCGGTCTGCTGATCAAACAGGAAGTCTTCCCGGATTTCACGCTGGATGTGGTCACCGTCTCCGTCACCTACCCGGGCGCGGGGCCCTCCGAGGTAGAAAAGGGCGTGGTGCTTGCCGTTGAAGAAGCGATACGCGGTCTGGACGGCATCAAGGAAATCAACGCCACCGCTTCCGAGGGCGTTGCCGCCGTCGCGGCCGAACTATTATCCGGCTTCGACCCCAACCAGGTGCTCAACGATGTGAAATCGGCTGTCGATCGCATCACCACCTTCCCGGTCGAGGTAGAGAAGGTCACCACCAGCCTGGCCAGTCGGCAGCGTTCAGTGCTGCAACTGGTCGTCTACGGCGATCAAAGCGAGCATGCCTTAAGGGCCCTGGCCGAGTCGATCCGTTCGGGTCTGTTGCTCTCGCCCGATATCACCGTGGTCAACATGACCGGCGTGCGCGCCCCGGAAATCAGCATCGAAGTGCCGGAAGAGAACCTGCGCGCCTATGGTCTGACACTTGGAGGTATAGCAGATATCATCAGTCGTTCCTCGCTGGAATTGCCCGCCGGCAAGATCGAGACATCCGGCGGTGAAATCCTGCTGAGAACCTCCGAGAGACGCTATTACGGCAACGAGTTCGTGGACCTGCCCATCGTCAGTACCCCCGACGGTTCCATCATCCGACTGTCGGATATCGCCGACGTGAAGGAAACCTTCGCCGAAACCAATATCAGTTCCAGCTATAACGGCCTGCCCGCCGTCAAGCTGCAAGTCTTCCGGGTGGGCGACCAGAAGCCGTCCGAGGTCTCCGACGCGGTCAAAGAGTACATCGCCTCGGTGGAAGGCCAAATGCCGCCGGATGTCAATATGGCCGTGCTGAACGATATGTCGGTGGCATTGACCGATCGTATCGATCTCCTGTTCCGCAACACCTTCATGGGCCTGGTCCTGGTGTTGATGTTGTTGGCCCTGTTCCTCGATATCCGCCTGGCCTTTTGGGTGACCATGGGCATTCCCATTTCCATCATGGGCGCGTTGCTGTTCCTACCCCTGGCCGATGCATCCATCAACATGATCACGCTGTTTGCCTTCATCATCACCATCGGCGTGGTGGTGGACGATGCAGTGGTGATCGGTGAACACATCTTCTCCATGCGCGAGAAGGGCATGTCTTTCGTTGAAGCCTCTATCGCGGGCGCTCGGGAAATGGCAGCCCCGGTGACCTTTTCCATCCTGACCAACGTGGTCGCTTTCATGCCGCTGTTCTGGGTGCCCGGCATGATGGGCAAGATGTTCTTCTTCATCCCGCTCATCGTCATCACCATCTTCCTGATCTCCCTGGTGGAAGCCCTGTTCATCCTCCCCGCGCACCTGGCCCATGGCAAGCACGCCCACGGCGATCCCGGCTTCTTGGAGCGCATTCGCCGTAAATTCGGACAGGGCCTGCATCGCTTCATCAAGGGTCCGTATCGCCGCTTCTTGGAATGGTGCCTGCGTTGGCGCTATGTGACCGTGGCGGTCGGGACGGCGCTGTTGATGGTGATCGCCGGCCTGGTAATTTCCGGCCGTATCCCCTTCAGCTTCTTCCCCAAGGTGGAGGGCGACGTGGTCACCGCCAACCTGGCTTTGCCTATCGGCACGCCGGTTGAAGAAACGCGCGAGTTGCAGAAACGGTTGGTTCAATCGGCCCGTGAGGCCTTGAGCGAACATGGCGGCGACGATATCCTGGAAGGCATCATGGCCCAAATCGGCGTGACCGGCGGGGGCGGACACTTGGGACCCGCCGAGGGCGCCGCTTCGGTTCAGGGCGGTCACATCGCCACGGTGGCGCTGTACCTGGTTCCCATCGACCAACGCGATATCACCACCCAGGAACTGGCCGATATCTGGCGCGACCGGTTCGGCACACCGCCGGGCATGGAATCGCTCACCTTCCGATTCACCGAAGGACCCAGCAGCGGCTCGCCCATCCACGTGGCCCTGAGTCATGAGGATACGCCTACCCTGGAAGCCGCCGCCGTCGAACTGGCCGGCATGATTGCCCAATTCCAAGGCGTCAAAGACATCAACGACGGCTTCTCGGACGGCAAGGTCCAGTGGGACTTCAAGATCAAGCCGGCAGGCCGTGCGGCGGGCTTTACCGCGTCGGATATCGCGGGCCAGGTACGCAATGCCTTCTTCGGCGCCGAGGCCCTGCGCAACCAGCGTAACCGTGACGAGGTCAAGGTTTACGTACGCTACCCCAAGGAGCAGCGCAAGAGCCGGCAAGACGTCAAAGAACTGGTGCTACGCACGCCCCGAGGCGGCGAAATGCCGATCACGGAAGCGGTAGACATCGTGGAAAGCCGCGCTTATACCAGCATTCGCCGTACCGATGCCCGCCGGGTGATCAATGTGACCGCCGATATCAAAGCGGGCGAGGCCAACGCCAACAAAATCGTCCGCGATCTGGAAAGCGATCAACTTCAAACCCTCCTGGCCAAATACCCCGGTCTCAGCTATACACTGCGAGGCGAACAGAAAGAACAGGCCGAGTCCATGAACAGCCTGGGCATCGGGTTTGCCCTGGCCATGCTCTGCGTCTTCGCCCTGCTGGCGATTCCCTTCAACAGCTACTTCCAACCCTTGATCATCATGACCAGCGTCCCCTTCGGCGTCGTGGGCGCGGTGCTGGGCCACGTGCTGATGGGTTACGAACTGTCGCTGATGAGCATGATGGGCATCGTCGCCTTGTCCGGCGTAGTGGTTAACGATTCCCTGATCCTGATCGTCGCCGCTAATCGTCGTCAAGAAGAAGGTCAGGAATTGTTTTCCGCGGTAGTGGACGCGGCAAAAAGCCGGTTTCGGCCGATCATCATCACCTCGCTGAGTACCTTCCTCGGCCTGGCGCCCATGATTATGGAAACCTCGATCCAGGCCCGCTTCCTGATTCCGATGGCCATTTCACTGGGCTTCGGTATCCTCTTCGCCACGGTGATCGCCCTGCTGTTCGTACCGGCTTTCTACCTGATCCTGGAAGACCTGGGCGCCGCCCTCAAAAGCATCTTCAAAAGTGAAGAAGAATCCGAGCCGGCCGCCGAGTATGCCTCGGTGTTCTAAGTTCTCACACTCCGAGGTTTTCTCGAATAAACTTGCGGCCCAAGGCTCGCAGCTTGTAAACTTGAACCGCTCCTTCCCGCGAGACGTTGCCGCACCTATCGGATGGTTCCAGGGAGAACCGTCTCAAGTTAGAACGTGTCTTTCGCGGGGGGGAGCGAACAAGCGTCAAGCTTCATGCCTCAAGCTTCAAGAGACCTCATTCGGGTTAACTGACAATCGTGGGGACGACCGCCGCGGAGATGATGGCAGCGGTCATGGCCGCCTGGGCCGCTTCGATGGCCTCGTTGGTGGCGCGGCAGGTGACGTTGCCGTTGGCGATGCTTTTGATTCGGGCGGTTCGTTTTCTCAGCTCTTTAGAGTTGAAGACATCCTTCAGCATGCCCGCGCTGTTGGCCAGGGAGACTAAAACTGCTGTCCTGGCTTCTACCGAGTCGACGTCGGTAAAGATGGCCTCTTCCAGGCGGGCAATCAGTTCCCGTTCAGGCTCGGGATCGAGCTCCGGGTAGATCCGACGGGTGAAGATCAAAAGGAATTTGTCTTTTTCCGCCCGTAGGATACCGCGTCGGCAAAGACCCTCGGCAATGCGGTGCTTCATTTCGGTATCCGCCCCGAAACGGCCGACCCAGGTTGCCGCATCGGCCTGTTTTTTTGCGTCGAAGATCTTGGCCAGGCACAGGTCCATCTGTTCGTCGCCGGTGGATGTGTTGTCAACCGGCACCACATAGGCCTTGTGTCTGCGTTGTTCGAAGGAAATTTTTCCGGCCAGGGCAAGTTCGGTCAAAATACCGCCGGCGGCCGCGTAAGGGAACATGCTGCCCATGATGGTAGTGCCCTCTTCGTCGCGCAAAGCCAGGAGCATGATTTCTTCTTGAAGGAAAAGCGTGCGTTGTCCCATGGTACTCACCTCTTGATATTCCCCCCGTAGATACAGCGCTATTCTAGCAGTTTTCGGCTCAGGAAAGTTCCGGGTAGTTTCACCTGCCGACCCAAGAAGAAAATCAAACCACCGATGACCAAGGGCGAGAGGCCCCGAGTTTTCTCGTGACCTTTCTCATCCGGGCTAACCGACAAGAATCAGGACAACTGCGACGATAGACGTGATGTACCCTATTCGGACCAAATTGACTGCCTCTTTGGTGGCGTAGCAGATAACGTTGTCGTCGGCGATGTTTTTGATTCGGTGGGCGCGTTTCTTCAATTCCTTCGCCTGGAAGACATTCTTCAATATACCCACGCTGTCGGCCAGAGAGACTAAAACAGCCGATCCGGCTTCTACCGGGCCGGTGTTGGTGAAGATGGCTTTTTCAAGACGGGCAATCAATTCCCGTTTCGGTTTGGGATTGACTTCGGGGTAGACGCGATCGGTCAAGAAAAGAAACTTGATTTTATCGGCCCGCAAGATGCCGCGTCGGCAAAGTCCCTCGGCGATACGGTGCTTCATTTCGGTATCCCCCCCGAGACGAAAGACCCAGGTTGCCGCATCTTCCTGCTTTTGGGCGTTGAAGATCTTGGCCAGACAAAGGTCCATCTGTTCGTCCCCGGTGGATGTGTCGTCAACCGGCACCACATAGGTCTTTTTATCGCGCTCTTCAAAGGTAATTTTCCCGGCCAGAGCAAGTTCGGCCAAAATCCCGCCGGCGACAGCGTAATGGAATATGCTGAACATGTTGTTGGCGCCCTTTCCATCGCGTAAAGCCAGGAGCATGATCTCTTCTTGTAGAAAAAGCGTGCGTTGCCCCATGGTAGCAACCTCCTGTTCCCCCCTGGATTCAGGGCAATCCCAAATCAGTGAATCGTACGCGAACCACGGGTCCCGATTGGGTTTTCTCTCGATTACCGACGGAAGCCTTGCCGGCGTAGAAATAGGGGAGGACATGCGCGGGTTTCACCTCTTTAGGGAACGCGAAATACAGAGTCAACGGTTGCGAGCGAAAGGCCTGGCCACAGATCATGGCGATGAGCGCGTGTTCCGCCTCGTGATAGCCGTTTTTCCAGAGGTTGCTCTTGATCCGCCAGGGTGAATAATCCCAGCCGACACCCATCCAGACACTGCCGTGCTCCTTGTCGACAAAGTGTTCGAACCAAAATTTGTAGGTCTGTTCGAGGGTTCCGACGATACCGCGATCCAGCATGCTCAGGGTGGCCGCCGCCTGGTCCAACTCAGCGTGGGCCCACCAGGCCAGACCGAAGCTCGGGTTTCCGTTTTGATCCAAGCCGTTGGCCCAGCGGCCGAGTTTCCCGACCTTTCCCGGCGGGAAATAGGCCCGCTCAAGAACCGAGCGCATGCCTTTCTCTCCGAGCGCCGTCAGTTCCTTGTCTTTCAGTACCTTGCCCGACAGGAACAACATCCAGTAGGCCTTGATCGTATGCCCGAAATCACCGTGGCGGGCCCAGGGCGCCTTGCCGCTCTCTTCTTGGATGGTTCCATAGAAACGCTGTTCCTTCGCGTCGTGAAAATGGTCCACAAGCACGCGGCACAGTTTGGCCAGATCGACGTGCAGCCGTTTTCTATGGGGTTCGGGCGTGATTCGGGACAACAAAAGCAGATAGCCGTTGATTTGATCCAATTGGGCTACGAGTTCCTTTGCGCTCGCCAGATTGGGACCCGCGTCTTCCTTCACCCACATCAACATGCCCCAGTCCCGGTTCCAGTAGAAATCCATGATGTGCCGCTGAACCTTGAGGATGTCGGCAAGGACCGCTTCGTCTCTGGTCAGATAGTAATAAAAAGAGAGGCCCACCAGCGCATACGCCAGGTCTTGAGTGGTCCGTTGAGACGGCTTGTGGACCGCTTTCCCCTTGTCCCGGATCCCGATCACACTACCCGTTTCGCGATCGATCAGGTTTTGACGCAGGAAATCGACCCCAGTCTTCATCAGCGCCAGCATTTCCGGATCGCCCGTCATGTGAAAACCCACCCCGTAGGTATAAGTCTGGCGCGCCTGCATCCGCGTGAAAGTGAGATGAGTCGTCTCCGCGATCCAGCCCGGGAGTGTCGCCATATCCGGGCAGGGATTGCCGGGATCATAGGCAGAGCCGTCCCGACAGCGAATGGAAGGAAAGTCCCCCGGCGGCTTGCCGCGTGCGTCCACGTGCATCCAATACGGCATGATGTCGTTCGAGATATGCTCCCGCCACCGCGTTTCAGAGGGTAAATCCGCCGAAAACGCCAGGGGCAGGCAGAAGAGGGTGATGAGAAAGCTAAGGGCGCGCATGGATAGAACTCCATTCAGTGAGATTGTTCCAAGGATAACACCGGCTTGCTTCGAATTGTCCGAAAAGCCTCTCAAAGAAGCGAAATCCAACCACGGATTAAAACTGATCGGCATTTATGGGGAAAATTGCTAAATCTCAGGTTCGTCATTTTATGAAGGGAAGGGCCATTGGATAATTGTAGAGATAACCGTCTCCCGCCATCCGCGCGCCCTTGATGCCTACGACGATCGCAAAGACCAGCAATGCAATGAACATGGGAAAGCCGATAAGGACGAGTACCAGGAGCGCCGATATAATCATGTAGATGGTAAGAGTAATGTGAAAATTGATGACCTCGACCGCGTGCTTATCCAGGCTCGGGTACTCTTCCTTTTTCCAAAGCCAGATGACCAAAGGCACAATCACATTGCCTGGAAAGAAGAGCAGGCCCATCAAGCCGCCGATATGGCAAAGCACGGCCAGGTTCGTTTCCGTCCGATCCACGTCGTTTTTCATCTTAAAACCTCCTCTTATCCCCCATAGATATAGCGATATTCCGGCGGTTTTCGGCTCAGGCAATACCGGTGGAGTTCAATCGGCCCGGAAATTGAAATCCAACCACTGAAAAACACTGACCGTTATTCATGTTAATCAGTGGTAGAAAAGGATATTCGGGACTTACTTCCGGGGTTCTTTACTCGTCTTGCAGCTTTCTCAGTGCTTTGATCACCGCGCTTTCGCCCGGGTTGATTTCCAGCGCCTTACGATAGCTTTGGATGGCGTCGGCGCGACGGCCGTTTTCCAGTTGGACCCGGGCCAGGTCCACATGGGCTTGCCATGAATTCGGGTAGAGTCGGGTGATCAGCTTGAATACCGCCAGGGCCTCTTCTGGTTTTTGTTTCGAAAGATAATTCAATCCCATGCTGCGCATGCTCCATTCCGGGAAGTCATATTTTCGGAAGGTTTGTTGCCGCTCTTTCATTTTCCATACTTGGGCGATGCCCTCGCCGATACCCTTTTCCTCGATAGCATGCATCAAATCACGAGCGCCGAGTTGGGTGCCGCCGTGGTTGAACCAGAATTCGTTATGGGTTTTTATGGAAAACAGGGAGGGGATGGCATAGGAAGATCCGCCCTTCTCCAGTTCCCGGCTTAAGTCGAAGGTTTTCACCTCCTCGAAATAGTGGAAATGATAGAGATAGATTTTCTTGTTCTTCAAATCACAGATCGTGGAGTACAAAGTCTGACCAATATGCACATCATAAGAGGTAGCGGCCAATACCTTGCGCATCAGGCCGACCGTCGGCCGGGCCTGGCTTTGGAGTATTTTTTCCGCGATTTGGTAGCGCGGCTCCGTCGGGTCCTTGGGGGACAGGTAGTTGGTGGAGATTTGATAGTCGCCGACCCGTTCCACCACATTCAACTTGTCGTTCAACCACTCGAAGACGGCCGATCGCCCGCCGGCATCGGCAAACACATACTTCACGTAATCCAAGGCAATATTGTGCTGCCGGAAAAACTGAATCACTTCGTCCACGGTGCCGAAGCGGGTCAGGATATAACTCACCGGATCTTCATCGAAGTCGGCTTTGGCGGGGTCTTTCTTCCAGCCGGTAAAACCAATCGCGTTGATATCGATAAACAATCCCCGGTCGTTCATGCCGCCCTGGTTTGGTGACAGGTAGCGGTCGTAACCCCAGATAACATGCCCGTAAAGTTGGTCTTCCGGCGGGTGAAACCAGATTTTGGTTCGGGGATCGTAATAGTCCTCATTGTTGCCCACCAGGATCGTCTCGCCGTCGGCCTTGACAAAGATGGTGCAGGCGAAGCTATATTCACTCCCATGGAAACAAAGCAATGCCAGGATCATCATCCGAAAACATAATCCGGTCACACTTCCTGTTGGAAAATAATGATTCATTGTCAATCTCCTTGTCATTTCTTCAAAACGGCGCTGATTCCCATTATCTTATAAAGGGCATCGTCAGTGGGTAGTTGTAGCAGTTACCGTCACCCGCCATCAACGCGCCCTTGATGGATACGACGATCCCAAAGACCAGAAATGCAATGACCATGGGTAAGCCGATGATGACGAGCACCAGAAGCGCCGATATAACTATGTAGATGGTAAGGGTAAGGTGAAAATTGATAACCTCGATACCGTGCTTGTCCAGACCCGGGTACTTTTCCTTTTTCCAAAGCCAGATGACCAAAGGCACGATCACATTGCCGGGAAAGAAGAGCAGGCCCATCAAACCGCCGAGATGGCAAAGCACGGCCAGGTTCGTTTCCATTCGATCCGCGTCGTTTTTCATCTGAACACCTCCTCTTCTCCTACATCTCAATCTGGATGCGGGCAACGGACCTGACAAGACAACTTAAGTCGTTTTTAGCCAAAATCCTACTAAAGTCGGGTGCCCGAAACGCGCCGGAGGACAGAGGCAGCGCGTATCCTTCCTGTCGATTGTTCCCGGGACAATCGAGTGTTATGATTCGGTTCATGGAACACGCGGCTATTTTAGTTCTCATCCTTACGCTCGGTGTCGGTTTGGCCTCGGTGGCCCTGTGCGCCGTTTTGGAGAACCGCTACCGCCTGCCCTTCTTGAAGCACTATCTCTTTCTACTGATCTGGTTCAATACCATCTTGCTCTTCAATATCTTCTTCAACTACGCCCAGCAGTTTTTCTTTCCCATTCTCGAAAGCCCGCTCGCCATGGTGATCGATATCTCCTATAGGCTTGCGGCCAATATTTTGTTGCTTATGATCGCAATCAGTGCCGTCACCTTTTTACGAAAACTGCTGGGAGAAAATTTTAGAGGGACTTACAAGAACGTTGTGGTTTCCGTTTGGGCAGTTTTGATGGTCGCTTTTTTTGCAAGTCTGGTCACCATGTTCCAATCCCGCGCCATCCCCTTGCCCACCGTGGTCAACGCTTTGATCGATTTGCTGGTCATCCTGCTCGTGCTCGGTGAAATGATACGCGCCGCCTGGAAAGCAAAAGCGATTACCGAGCCGGGAAAAAGAACGGAGGTAGGTTCATTTTGCAGGGCCCTGGCCATGGTGTGGGCGGGCGTGGTTCTCGCCACCTTTGCCCTGGTTTTCGGCTGGGTTTCCAACGAACAGAATCTTTTGATGGGTTCGCTTTTCGGTCTGCTTTTCAATGCATTGCCCCTATTGTTCTTGAAGCCGCTGCTGGGCAACTGGGATACGGCAGACCGCCGCTCGCCGGCGCCGCTTGAAGAATTACTGGATCGACACAAGATCTCGAAAAGGGAACGGGAAGTGGTTGCCCTGATCTGCCGGGGCTTGACCAATAAGGAGATCGCCGATCATTTATGCGTTTCCGAGCAGACCATCAAGGATCACAATTATCGAATCTACCGCAAGCTGGGCGTGTCGAACCGGGTGCAACTGACCACCCTTGTCTCCGGGGCCTCCGCGCGCCGGCCGTCGGCGTAAAAAGAAACGGGCCCGACATGGTCGGGCCCGGAAGCATCACGTATCGAAATGAAGCAGCCTCGATACTTGTTTGATTAGATCGTTTACTCGTAGGAAACGTTTAGGGTGATACCCGAAGAAGTTGCGTAACCGTAGATACCGATGTGGTAGGTACCGCCGCTCGTTACCGTCTCCGTGCAGGTTTCGTTGTTGCCGTTCAGCCAGGGACGGCAATCGTAGGTAGAAGTGGTGGGTTCCGCGCCCAGGCGAATGTACAGGTCCGCGTCACCGCTGCCGCCCGAAATACTGAAGGTGGCGGTGGTGGCGCAGGCGGGAATCTCGATGGTATAGCGAGCCCAGGCGCCCTGACTCACACTGATATTGGATTCGGTAGCCGAACCCGGCGCGCAGGAAGAGGGCTCGTCCCAACTGACCGTCAGCGAGACGCCGGAGTAGGCGCTGTAGGCGCGCACGCCGATGTGCCAGGTGCCGGCCGAGGGGCTTGCCTCGGTGCAGGTTTCGTTGTTCCCGCTTTCATAGGGTCGGCAGTCATAGGCCGAGGTGGTGGGTTGGCTGCCCAGACGGGTGTGCAAATCGGCATCGCCCGTGCCGCCCGAAATGCTTACCGAAAGGTTGGTGGCGCCGCTGGGAACGTCCACATAGAAGTAGTTCCAATTACCCTGACCTGCCGACAAGCCGGTCACCGTCTGCCCGTTGGACAGTTGGTTGTTGCTCGGCGCCGTAACGGTCACGGTTTGAGAACTGCTGTCGGTAGCGCCGTCGTTGTCGGTAACGGTCAGGGTCACCGTGTAGGAACCGGCTGAAGCGTAGGTGTGCGAGGCGTTCTGGTTGGAGGAACTGCCGCCGTCGCCGAAGTTCCATGACCAGCCCACTACCGAGCCGTCCGCGTCGGAACTGCCGTCGGTGAAGTTGGCGGTCAGGTCATTGGTGCTGACGCTGAAGCCGGCGGTAGGCGCCTGGTTGGCGGGCGCCGTTACGCTGACGCTTTGGGAGGTGCTGTCGGTGTCGCCGTCATTGTCGGTAACGGTCAGCGTGACCGTGTAGGTGCCGGCGGCGGCGTAGGTGTGGCTGGGGTTGGTTGCCGTGGACGAGTTGCCGTCGCCGAAGTTCCAGGAGCGGCTTGCAATGGTGCCGTCGCTGTCGGAACTGCTGTCGGTGAAGTTGGCGGTCAGGTTGCTTGTAGATACCGAGAAACCGGCCGTGGGCGCCTGGTTGGCTCCGCCGCCCGTGTAGCTTACGTTCAGGGTCAGGTTACTGTAACCGCTGTAGGCATAG
>JASJCB010000140.1 GCA_030066195.1 Acidobacteriota bacterium | reverse complement strand
GGTCTCAGCTATATGTTGGATACCCTGGCTCAGCGGCCCGGCGCCGCCGGCGGCACGCTGCTTGACGAAACCCTGATCGTGGCCATGGGCGAGTTCGGGCGAACCGTCCAGGGCCTCAACACCAGCGCCGGACGCGACCACTACCCCTATGCGGTGCCCGCCTTCTTTGCGGGCGGCGGGGTGAAAGGCGGTCGCACCATCGGCGCCACCAGCACGGACGGCAGTTATATCACGGACAGGGGCTGGTCCTCTTCCCGCTACATCGGCATCAACGATGTGGTGGCCACCATCTACAGCGCGCTGGGCGTCGATTGGACCTGGCGCTTTGAAGACACACCATCCGGCCGCGTTTTCGAGGCCGTGGATACAAGCCTGACGGGTCCCGCGATGGTCATCGACCCGTTATTCAGTTAAGGGAGGCGCGCCATGAAAACCACCATGACCTTCTTCCTGATGACGCTGAGCACCCTGGCCTTCAGTTTCCAGCCGGCCGCCGGGGACGATATTCAAACCTTCTACACGGGGCCGCGCACAAAAAAAATCGATCCCGATCGACACCTGGACGACCGCGGCTTCATCCGCCGCCTGTACCTGGACCTGACCGGCCGCCTGCCCGACCCGGAAACCGTTGAAGGCTTCATCGCGGATAACGCCGCGGATAAACGCCGCAAACTGGTCGACGAGGTGCTGGCCGGCGATGCCTGGGCCGATCGCTGGACCTTCTACATCGAGGAAATGCTCGGCAGCCATCGTATCCTGGACCAGGGCGAGTACCTGCGACCCTTCCACTTCACCCTGCGCAAGATGGTGGGTGAAAATCGTTCCTGGGCCGAGATCGCAACCTACCTGCTGACCTACAGCGGTACGGGCATGGACGGCGATAACGCCTTCCTGATCTGGGTGGAGCCCACCTTCGAATCGGATTTCCGCCTGGATTTCCTGGACGACCAGATCGGCAAGATTACCGAGACCATGCTGGGCGTTTCCACCGACTGTATCTCCTGTCACGACGGCGCCTATCACCTGGAAGAGATCAACTCGGGCCTGTCGACCATGACCCGGCAACAGTTCTGGGGGATGGCCGCGTTCCTGAGCAGTTCCTATCTGTACGCGCCTCGCGATGACTACGATTGGGAAAGCGAGGAGGGCGAGCAGGCCTTCTACCGCGAACTGCAATACGTGGACATGGATCACCCGGACTTCGAACGGGCCGAAACTGGTTTCTTCTTCACGGACTGGCGCTTCGAAGACGGCGAGTACCGCGCCCAATCCCGATCAGGCGAGGGCATGCGCGCCCCGCGCAACGGCGGCGTCGTTCAACCCGCCTACCTGTTCAGCGGCGAACAACCCCGATCCGGCGAGACGCGCCGCCGGGCCCTGGCCCGAATGATCACCGAAGATCGCCAGTTCGCCCGCAACATGGTCAACCGGCTGTGGGCCCATTTCTTCGGCGAAGGATTCGTTGAACCGCTTACCGGTTGGGACCTGGGCCGAATCGACGCCTCGTCTGCCGCGGCTTTCGATAAAACGGTCCAGCCGCGCAACCTGGACCTGATGGAGCACCTGACCGACGTCTTCATCGGCGCCGATTACGACCTGAAAGCACTGATGCGCCACCTCTGCAATTCCTGGCTGTACCAACTGGATTACGCATCCTTGGAGCGCGGCGGCGAGGAAGACCGGTTGGGCTATTGGATGAGTAATCGCCGCGTGCGTCGCCTGGAAGCGCAAGCCGTGGTAGACAGCATGTTCCAGATCCTGGAGACCGGTCACCGATACGCCATGACGGGCGTTTACGACCGCTCCTTCCAAAGCACATGGCAGATGCCCGACAGCTACGAACCCAACCCGGGCGCCCTTTACGATTACCGCACGGATGGCCTGATCGTGGACCCCGGATTGCTGGGTTTCCCCAGCGAGGATCACTATTGGTACTACCAATACAGCGCTTGGGACCTGTTGCGGGCCTTCGGCGCGGGCGACCGGGCCGACGGCGTTCCGGTCAATACGGAAAACTCCATTCAGACGGCGCTGGTGAATATGAACCTGGAAACCATCCACTTCTGGACCGTGGGCGAGCAGGCAAGTCCCCTGGTACAAGGCCTCATCCAGGCTGCCGAAAGGGGGGCGTCCGCCGGTGATTTGACCCGCGCCATGTTCCGCCGCATCCTCTTCCGCGAGCCGACCGAAACGGAGATAACCATCTTCGAAAACTACCTGCAGGGCAAGGAAACCGATGTCGCTGTCCCGGACATGGTTTGGAGCCTGATGAATCACCCTGACTTCATTCACAAGTGACGGCCGCTTTCATCGCCCCGTGAGTCGGGCCGTCTCTATCTGACGACAACTTGCCTAGTAAGCGGCAAGACCGAATTCTCGTAGCTTTCGTTGGACATAGCTGTCGATTTGTTGTTCGGTTTCCTCGCCCAAACCGTGGAATTCGACACCGCAGCCGCCGATTTCACCCAACGACATGCAGTGGGCTACCTGACCCGTTAAGTCCATGCCGTCCAGGTCGTTCAGGTGGATGCGGATCGATTGAAGGTGGTCACCTCGGACCAGGCTCCTGCTGAGGTCGTCTTCCAGGGCAACGAACATACCGCCCGCGGAAAGGCTGAGTACATCGACACCGGCCGTTTTGCGATCATTAAAACAGAAATCGGCCGAGCACTTCATAAAGCCACGTATGGGAAGTCTTTTAAATCGCCGCTTTTCTTTACCCATAAATCAATCCTCGTGATGGGTGAAAATCTCATTGCACCATCATTGATAAGGCTAGGTTTAAATTACCGGTGATTTGGTTAATTTTCAACATTAAATTTCCTCAGACCACAAGAAAGACCGGTCGACGGGCCGGCTCTTCATTCGTGCAGAGTTTCCGGATAGTCCTTATGAAGCAACATGTGCAGCTTACGGCTGATGAGATCCAAACCCACTTTATTGCGACCGCCGTGGGGAATGATGATGTCGGCCCAGCGTTTGGAGGGCTCCACGAATTCCAGGTGCATGGGCTTGACCGTATTCTGGTATTGTTCCAGCACGCCGTCGAGGCTGCGACCGCGTTCGGAGATATCGCGGCGAATACGACGCATCAGTCGATCGTCATCGTCGGTGTCGATAAAGACTTTCATATCGAACTGGGCGCGTAACTCGGCGTCGGAGAAGATGAGAATGCCCTCCACGATCAAAACCAGGGGCGCCTCCAACTCGGTAAATTCGGACTTTCGGGTATGAAGTGCATAGTCGTACTCGGGAATGCGAGCTGTTTTACCGGCCTTCAACCGATCGATCATTTCTACCAGCAACGGGGTGTCCAGACTGTCGGGATGATCGAAGTTCACTTGTTTGCGTTCTTCCAGGGTGAGATGATCCAGCGGCTTATAGAAGCTGTCGTGGCGAATGACGGCCAGATCCGTGTCATCCAGATTCACGAGGGCCAGATCGGCAAAGGTTGATTTTCCGCTGCCGGACCCGCCGGCGATGCCAATAACAATCATACTCATGGATGCTCCGAAATCCTTATTACCGGGGCCGTATCAGACAGGACGACCGCTCCCAATATGCACCGAAGCCTCGCAAAAATCAAGCTGTTGCAACTTAAAGAGCAGAATTGCCGGATACTCAAATGACGACCTGCAAATTCCCTCCACTTTGACGACACCCCGGTTCAGGGCAAACTAGGTCTTCTACCTTATCTAATGGTGTGGTATAGTCTCGTCTTTGTCGGACCGTAGCCCAATACTGGTGCGGAAAAGCGGTTCTCGCTCGTTGTCGGCTTCCAAGTACCGGCGGTTGAACCCCGTACCCCCTTACTCATGCAGTCGGCGCCAGGTCGTGCGGCACATCTTCCTTAAGGGCGTTTCCTTGTTCGGATTTCACGTCACGAAAACAGATTCTGAAAGTGAAGCCCGTTTGGGCCGGTTGAGTACCTTTCACGGCGAGGTAGAGACACCCGTCTTTATGGCAGTCGGCACCCAAGGCACCGTTAAAGGCTTGACCCCGCAACAGTTACGAGACGCCGGTGTGAACATGGTATTAGGCAATACCTATCATTTAATGTTGCGGCCGGGCTCCGAGTTGATTGCCGAATTAGGCGGCCTGCACAAGTTCATGGGCTGGGACGGACCCATACTCACCGACAGCGGCGGTTTTCAGGTATTCTCCCTGGCCGATCTCAGCAAAAAGACGAATAAAGGCGTGGCCTTCCGGTCGCATATCGACGGTTCGCAACATTGGCTGGACCCGGAACACTCCATGAAGGTGCAACGCGACCTGGGTTCCGATGTGGTGATGGCCTTTGACGATTGCACCACCTTTCCTTCCACTTATCAGCAGACCAGGGCCAGCATGGAACTGACCCACGCCTGGGCGAAACGTTCCCTCGATGCATTCAAAGGCGATCGACAGGCCCTTTTCGGGATCGTGCAGGGCGGCATGTTCGAGGACTTGCGTTCTATCAGCGCCGAGGTTATTTGCGAGATGCCGTTTCACGGCATTGCTATCGGCGGTTTGAGCGTGGGCGAATCCAAAGAAGACATGTACCGTGTGCTCAGTCATACCGCGGCCCTGCTGCCCTCCGACAAGCCCCATTACCTGATGGGCGTGGGCACGCCCGCCGACCTGGTCAACGCGGTCAGCGTGGGCGTAGATATGTTCGACTGCGTCATGCCCACCCGCAACGCGCGTAATGCCAACGCTTTTACCAGCCGGGGTTCCGTATCGATCAAACAGGCGCGCTACCGCACCGACGAACAACCGCTGGACCCCGACTGCGGCTGCTATACCTGTACTCACTTTTCCAGGGCTTATCTGCACCACCTCTACAAGGCGAAGGAAATCCTGTCGCCGGTGCTGATGACCCTTCACAACCTGACCTACTACCAGGACCTCATGAAAGGGGTCCGCGACGCGATTCGCGAGGGACGCTTCACGGCCTTTCAACGGGACGTGCTGCGTACCTACGGCGCGCAAGAAATCCACAATCTTTCGGAGGCTTCTTGATGCATCTCTTCTCCATGTTTGCCTTGATGCAGGACGGACAATCACCCGGTTGGTATTCCATGATTCTCCCCGTCGGCGTCATTGCTATCTTCTATTTCCTGGTGATTCGCCCCCAAATGAAACAGCAGAAGGAGCACCAGTCCCTGGTCAATGCGCTGAAAAAGGGAGACAAGGTGGTCACCAACGGCGGCATCTGGGGAGAGGTCGACGAGGTCGATGCCCAAACCATCCGCCTCAAGGTCCACGACAAGATGAAGATCCGACTTTCCCGCTCGGCGATTTCCGGCATGCAGCCCAAATCCGCTGGAGAAAAAGAGAGTAAGTAGCAGGTCATGAAAAAAGATGCACGTTTATTAGGAGACAAACCATGAAATTCAGATGGGCGATCATTGGACTCGCGCTGCTCTACAGTGTTTATATGCTCCTCGCTCCACCGGAAGACGGCTCCTGGTCGTTAGACAATTACAAGGAGAACATCAAGCTGGGTCTCGACCTCCGCGGCGGGATTTTCATGCAGCTCCAGGTGGACCTTGAAGACGCGTTGGACCAGTTTCTTGAAGAACAGGCCGGCATCATCCGCGGCAGCCTGGACGGCCAGGATGTGAAATCGACCGGTTCCAGCTATGATTTCGATTCGCAAACGGTGACTCTGGCCGGGGTGACCTCGGAGACCGAGGACAACATTTTGAAGTTCGTCCGCGACCGGTACCAGGATCTCTGGTCGATAGATAAAAGGGGCGCCGACATCGTGTTGCGCCTCCGCGACACGGCCCGGAAATCGGTGGAACAGGACGCCATCAACCAGACCGTGTACAAGATCCAGAACCGCATCGATGAATTGGGCGTTACCGAACCGGTTATCAACCGTACCCTGGGTTCCAACCGCATCGTGGTGGAACTGGCCGGCGCCGACGACTCCCGCCGCGTTTACAAAATCGTCCAAGAGCCCGGCCAGTTGGAATGGCGCCTGAAGGTGAAGGGCACCTCTTCGGCCCCCACCGAGCAGGCGCTGTTGGCCCAATCCGGCGGCCAGCCGCCTCCGGGGGGCAAGGCGTTCCGCCAGGTTGACACCATGGGCAATACCTCTTTTATGTGGCTGCAAGACGTGATGCTGACCGCGCGCAATATTGCCAATGTGAACGTAACCCGCGACAGCAGCGGCCTGCCCGCGGTCGGCGTGGTCTTGAACCGCGAGGGCGGCGAGATCATGAACCGCGAGTCCAAGAACAATATCGACAACCAACTGGCGATCGTGCTGGACGGCGAAGTCATCTCCGCCCCCGCCATTCGCACCCAGTTGGCCGAGCGCTTCGTCATCGAGGGCAACTTTACCCAACAGGAAGTGTCCGACCTGGTGGTCAAGATCAAGTCCGGCAGCCTTCCCGCCAAAGTAGAGATTCTGGAGAACCGCAAGATCGGTCCCACCCTGGGCCGCGACGCCATCAAGTCCGGCTTTACGGCGACTGTCATCGGTTTGATCATCGTGGTCATCTTCATCCTGATCTACTACCGCACGGCCGGTTTCTTCGCCTTCATCGCCCTGGTCATGAACCTGGTGTTGATCATGGGTATGCTCTCCGGCATCGGCGCGGTCTTGACCCTGCCCGGTATCGCCGGTTTCATCTTGACCATCGGCATGGCGGTGGACGCCAACGTGCTGGTCTTCGAACGCATCCGTGAAGAGTTGCGAACGGGCACCATGCCCAAGAACGCCGTGGACATCGGCTACAAGTCCGCCTTTGTCACCATTATGGACGCCAACATCACCACCTTCCTGGCCGCCTTCGTCCTGTGGCTGATGGGCCAGGGCCCCATCAAGGGTTTTGCCACCATCTTGATGATCGGCATCGTGTGTTCCATTTTCACCGCGGTCTTCTGCTCGCGCACCTTCTTCCTTGCCTACATTCAGCGGGACGCGTCCATGAAGACGCTCTCCATCTGGCCTGTCTGGCGCAGCAATACGGTCAAGACTTAAGTTAGGAGTTCAGAAAGATGAAAGAAATCAAATTTATGGATGCCCGCGGTAGGTTCGGGATCGTATCCATCATCCTGGTCCTCATCTCCCTGGGCTACCTGATTGGTCCGGGCATTGCCAAGGGCGTTGACTTCGAGGGCGGCAGTAAGCTGACCGTCTCGTTCCAAAATAAAATCTCTATCGGGCAGTTGCGCGATGTCATCAGGGATGTGGAGGAGGGTTCCACCATCGTGGAACTGCCCAGGGACGAGGGTGTCCCCGGTTCCGAATTCACCATCAAGATCCCCAGGGCCGAAAAAAATGAGGAAGGTGAGGACACGGGTCTGAGCATCGCGCGCGTGGTTGCCCTGGAAGCGGCATTTGCTTCCCTGGGCAACGACGAGGCCGAGATGAAGGCCCTGCTGACCCAAATCAGCGAGCAGGAACTGGCCGATCGCCTCAACGATGTCAACCTGCTCAAAGTCACCGGCACCGACAGCGAAAAAACCTCGAAACACCAGGCTCTGGCCGCCGCCTTGAAGAGCAATGTTGAAGCAAGCACAAGCCTCTCCGACCTGGGCGCCAGGGCATGGCCGGAAGACGCCCTGCGCGTGGTCGTCGGGCTACAAACCAACTTCCCCGCCATCAACCGCACCACGGCCGACCTGTTGGGCGAGATTCTGCGTCGCGACAACCCGTTGAACCGCGACGAGGGCGCCTCTTACGAAGATGTGGCCGACGCTGTCGTCAAGGCTCGCGAGGCCAATACCGACTATCTTCCCAACCTCGATGCGGCGGCCTCGGCTGCCGGCGAGGGCCTGGGCGACTACTTCAAAAAGAACTACATCGTGGGCAGCTACAACATCATCGCCAACGAGTCCTTTTCCGCATCCATCGCTGCCGAACTGTTGAGCGACGCCTGGACCGCGGTCATCATGGCGCTGCTGGGCATCCTGCTTTACGTGGGTATGCGCTTCCAGTGGGGCTATGCCGTGGCCTCCGTGGTGGCTCTGACCCACGATGTGATTATCTCGCTGGGTTTCTTCGCCATCCTGGGTGGAGAACTTTCCAATCCCGTCGTCGCGGCCTTCTTGACCATCGTGGGTTACTCGCTGAACGACACCATCGTCGTGTTCGACCGTATTCGCGATAACCTGAATATAACCAAGCACCCGGTACTGAAGAATCTGATGAACAAGTCCATCAACCAGACGCTCAGCCGAACCATGGTCACCTCGATAACCACCTTCTTCGTGGTTGCGGTCATCTACTTCTTCTCCGGCAACGAGACCCTGCGTGATTTCTCCCTACCGCTGATCATCGGTATCGTGGTGGGTACCTATTCCTCTATTTTCGTGGCCAGCCCGACGCTTTTGATGTGGCATGAAAAGCTGAAGCCGATCACGGAGTGAAAATACGGTTTTACAACCGTGCGCCAAACGCATAAACTTAGGATGGGGATTCTGTCAAAAAACAGATTCCCCTTTTTCTTTTGGAGCACGGTATGGACCTCAAAAAAACCGTCAGCGCGGTGGTGCGGGCTGTCGGCTACAAACCCAGGTTCGAGACGCCTACCTTTGAAGAGGTAACCGATGAGTTTCTCAAACATCATCCCCATGCCGACAAAAGCTACCTGGAGCGCGCCTATCATTTCGGCGAACGCGCCCACGAAGGCCAGACGCGCCGCTCCGGCGAACCCTATTTTACCCACCCTACCTCAGTAGGTTACATCCTCGCCCAAAACAAGCTGGACATGGTGACTATCGCCGCCGGCTTCCTGCACGACACCATCGAGGACTGCAATGTCGAATACGGGGAGCTGGCCCAAAAATTCGGCGACGACCTGGCGCGCATTGTGGACGGCGTCACCAAAATCGGTAAGGTGCGCTTCCGCGACAAGGAAGAGGCCCAGGCCGAGAATTATCGGAAGATGATCCTGGCCATGAGCCAGGACGTGCGGGTGCTGATTGTGAAACTGGCGGATCGGTATCACAATATGCAAACGCTGGGTCATTTGAAGCAGGAAAAACAGCGACGCATCAGCCAGGAAACCATGGACATCTTCGCACCGCTGGCGCAACGGATCGGCATGAGCCATTTGCGCAACGAGTTGGAGCGCCTGGCTTTTTATCACCTGGAACCGGAGGCCTACGTCGACCTGCAACGCCAGATCGTGGAACGCGAGAAAAAGAATCGTAACTTCCTTTCCTCCATCGAAGAGGAACTTCGCCAGATTCTGAGCGAACACGACGTGCCCTGTCAGGTCTCCAGTCGCATCAAAAGCCCCTATTCCATCTTCAAGAAAATGCGCCGCAAGGATTGCAGCCTGGACGGTCTCTACGACTATTATGCCTTCCGACTGATCACCGACTCCGTGGCCAGTTGTTACAAGATCTTCGGGTTGTTGCACGGACGTTGGCGGCATATTCCCGGCCGGATCAAAGACTTTATCGCCACGCCCAAGTCGAACCTCTACCAGTCCATCCACACCACTTTGATCTCGCGCAACGGGTTGCCCTTCGAGGTGCAGGTGCGCACCCATATGATGCACCGCATCGCGGAGGAAGGTGTTGCCGCTCACTGGACCTACAAAAACGGTCGCTTGATCACCGTGGGCAAGAACGATTTCGTGAGCTGGTTGAGAAAGGTGGCGGACGACAACAAAGATGTCCAAGATTCCGAGGAGTTCCTGGAAAGTATCCGGGGTCAGATCCAAAGTAAAGACATCCTGGTTTTCACACCGCGAAGCGAGATCAAAACCCTGCCCATGGGTTCAACGCCGCTGGACTTCGCCTACCTCATCCACACCGAGGTGGGTCACCGGGCGGTCGCGGCCAAGGTAGACGGCAAAATGGTGCCCCTGCGTAGCGAGCTTCAAAGCGGCAATATCGTGGAGATCGTCACCAAAAGCACGCAGCGGCCCACGCAGGAATGGCTTAGCATCGTCAAAACGGCCTCGGCGCGCGCCAAGATCCGAAGTTACCTGCGGGCGGAGGAACGGGAAAAAGCCGTAGAAATGGGCCGCACCCTGTTCGAGCAGGAATTGAAGCGCAATAAGGTGCCGTTGCGCAAGATCACGCGCGATGTCATTACCGGAAACCTCAAGGAATTCGACAAGAAGAAGATCGAAGATTTCTATTCCGCAATCGGTTTCGGCAGCTTGACGCCCAAAAAGGCGGTACGGCCTTTCCTTCCCCAAGAACCGATGGAGCCGTTGGAGGAAGTCCGCGGAAACCGCTTGAAAAAGGCCATCCAGAAGGTCAAGCGCCGCTCCAAAAACATGGTCACGGTGAAGGGTCACAACGATATCCTGGTCAACCTGGCCAAGTGCTGCAATCCCATCATCGGCGACGAGATCGTGGGTTATATCACCCAGGGCCGGGGCATTGCGGTGCACAAGAAGGACTGCCCGGAATACCAACGTCAAAGCGTGAACCCGGAGCGCAAGATGGAAGTGGCCTGGGATGCCTCGGTGGAGAACGGTCAACTCTTCCGCGTCTTCATCCGGGTTTTCACGGAAGATCGATCAGGCATGATCGCCGATATCAGCAACGCCATCGCCGACACCAAGACCAATATCCAGAACCTGAAGGCCGACGTTTCCGAGACCATGGGTATCTTCGATATCGTCCTGCAAATCCGCAGTTTGGAGCATCTGAACAAGGTCACCCGCACCCTCAAGAGAGTCAAGGGCGTCCTTAATCTTGAACGCGTTCGATAACCCTGTTCCCCTAACGTTTTTCCGACGCTTTCCAGGCCCCGAGATCAGTCCGATTTTTTCCGCCTATTTTGGAGAAAAGAGGAATAATAAGTACACCTTCTCATGTTTTCACGATTGAAGGAGGCAGCTGTGGACGAGTTCTATGAGTCGATCCTACCCTTGAGCAAAAATCTATACCGGTACGCTTACCGGTTGACACGCAATGAGCGTGATGCCGAGGACCTGGTTCAGGACACGCTGTTGCGCGCGTATTCGAAGTTCGAACAGTATCAATCGGGCACGAGCCCGCTCGCCTGGCTTCTGGTGATTCTCCGATCCATCTTCATCAATAAATACCGCAAGAAAAAGCGGGAAGGCAATCAAATCAGCCTGGAAGATGTATCTTCCGGCGTGGACCGAATCGTTTCCGCGGACACCCGCGATCTACCCCCTCAACCTGATGAATTTTTCTTCCGCGACGTCTTGGACGCCGAGCTGAAAGACGCTTTGGAAAAGCTCCCCAGACACTACCTGGAGGTCATCCTGTTGGTAGACATGGAAGAAATGAGTTACCGCGAGGCGGGTGATGCGCTGAGCATTCCCACGGGAACGGTCATGAGCCGTCTGCACCGGGCACGCAAGATCCTGCAGGGTCAACTCCAAGAGCTGGCCGTGAAGAAAGGGATTGTGAAGTCCAAGGTTCAACCCATCTATCCACAGGGGGCGAACCAGAATGGAGGAGCACAATATGGAACATGATTATTGGCAAGAAAGGCTCCAAGCCTACCTGGATAATGAGTTGTCGCCTGCCGATCACACGGCTGTCAAGAATCACATTGACGAAAGTCCGGAATTGAAGGCAGAACTTGAATACTTTCGAAGCATGAAGAAACGACTGTTGCAACACCGCGACACCGTGCAAATGCCCGAAAGCGTGGCGGCTCGCATACAGCAGCAGTTCAAGAAAAAGCGCGTGATCTATCGATGGGGCCGGTACCTGAAACCGTCCTACGCTCTGGCGATGGCCGCGGGGGTTGCCCTTGCGGTCCTGCTGCCCATGGCCTTCAACAGGCAGACCTACGCCTTCGGGGAGAAGACGCTCACCGGAACCATAACCTGTTCCGACTGCTCGATTGCCGACCGGGCAGGTTTGCAAATGGGCGTTCTCTGCAAAGACGGTCACCAACTCGGCCTGATTGGCGAGGACGGTAACATCTATCGCATAGCCATGGATGATAAGGGCTTGCAAATCAATGATAAACAAGGCAGTCTTTACAATGCTTCCGTGGAGATTCGCGGGGAGCTGTTGCCGGCTGAAAAACTGATCCGTGTCTTGGAATTAAAGGAATATGTCCCGCAGCAGGCCTCTTTCTGAGGCCTCATGCGTACACCCGCGGCATGAACTTCTCGCGAAATAACCCTCCACCGATTCACAGTCATAGTGTACATTAAGGGTGAACGGCGGAGATTATGGCTACATTCATTCTCATCGGTTACTTTTCAATTCTTGCTGTCTTGTGTCTCTACGGCGGACATCGCTGGTATTTGACCCGGCTGTTCCACAAATGCGTCAATGAGGTACAACCTCCGGTAGAGAAAATGGAAACCTTGCCCGAGGTCACCATTCAGCTGCCGGTGTTTAACGAAAAATTCGTCATCGAGCGGTTGATCGACGCCACCACGGCGATTCGCTACCCCAAGGACAAGCTGCATATTCAGGTGCTCGACGACTCGACGGATGAAACCCGGCAATTGGCCGAGGCTCGCGTCGATTACTGGCGCGAACGCGGTTTCCGCATCGATTACATCCATCGAGTAGATCGCACCGGCTATAAGGCGGGCGCCCTGGCTCATGCCATGCAGTTCACCACCGCAGATTACATTGCCATCTTCGACGCCGATTTCATCCCGGACCCGGAGATCCTCCACAAGACCATTCACTACTTTGCCGACGATAACGTGGGTATGGTGCAGGCCCGCTGGGATCACCTCAACCGAACGCGCAGCACCCTGACCCAGGTTCAGGCCATCTTGCTGGACGCCCACTTCGTCATCGAACACGGCGGACGTTGCTACAGCAACCGTTACTTCAATTTCAACGGCACGGCCGGTGTCTGGCGGCGCAAGGCAATCGAGGACGCGGGCGGCTGGCAACACGACACGCTGACCGAGGACCTTGACCTGTCCTACCGGGCTCAATTGAAAGGCTGGCGATTCCTTTTCATCCCGGGCATTACCTGCCCCGCGGAACTGCCCGAATCGGTTTCGGCCTTCAAGAGCCAACAGCATCGCTGGGCCAAGGGCTCCATTCAGGTCATGAAAAAACTGTTGCCCAAGATCTGGCGTAGCGACATTCCCTTGAAGGTGAAAATGGAAGCGACTTTTCACCTGACCGGCAACATCGCCTACATCCTGATGGTTATCAACAGCATCTTCTTCGTCATTCCCAGCATGGTGGTGCGCGAGGACCTGCCATGGTGGTTGTTCGTCATGGTCGACGGCCCCTTGTTCGTCATGCTCAGCCTGTCCTTCATCTATTTCTACCTGACCAGCCAATATGCCATCTTCCGCTCCATCAAGGGCAGAAAACGCTACATACCGGCGTTGATGGCCATTGGCATCGGGCTCGGCGTCAACAACAGCCGGGCGGTCTTCGAGGCGCTGCTGGGCATGGAAAGCCCCTTTGTGCGCACTCCCAAGGACGGGGCGACCGACCGTTCCGCCTCGGCAAAACCCAAGGCAACCTATAAGCTGCCCAACACGGGCTGGGGCATGATCGAGGTCTTTCTGGGTTTCCTCTATACCTGCGGCATCCTGTGGGCAATCTGGAATGGCAAATGGGTGAGCATCCCCTTCCTGGTTATCTTCCAAAACGGGTTCTACTACATGGGTTGGATGACCCTGGCCGAGGAAATGGCTCAAAACAGGGCAAGAGCCAAACTGGCCGAGCAAAACGCGAGTTGACCAGGCGCCTCACGGTTTGTATCCAACCTCCGGAGACGTGCGATTCAACGTGAGAGGCCGCCTCTCGATTTGTTGCGTAGGAGAAGGACCGACTCGCTTCGTCCGTCGGGTTATTTGGTGCAGCAGAAGGCCGAGGCCGTCACGGACGAAAATCAATACCGGATCTCCTCCCTGAATCGATAAAGGGCGGCCTTTCCAGACCGCCCCGATTGGTTTTGAGTTGTTGTCCTGCCTACTTACCGGAGATGACTACGTCGTCCAAGTAGATGTAGTCATTGTTCGCGGAAGCGTCGCAACGGAAACGGATCTTGTTGGCGGCGCCGATGCCGCTGTTGACGATGATTTCCTTGTTGCTGAATTCACCGTTGTTGAAGTCCGTGTTCACCACGTAGTTGCCCACCACGTTCCACTGGCTGCCGTCCCAGAACTCGACGAAGAAGTCTTCACCGCTTTCCATGCTTCTTGCGTAGAACCAGAGTTCGATCTTGATCTCGCTATAGGCTGAATAGTCCTGGCCATTGGTGTGGTAGATGGAGGAAGCCGTGCCGCTGTTGTCGCGCAGGCGCACGCAGTAGGTGCCGCCGTGAGCATAGGCGCTGTCGTTCGAACTGATGCGCGCGTCGCTGCCGCCGTCAGAGTAGGGCGACATGCTGCCGGATTCGAAGTCGGTAGTTTCCAAAACGGTCCAACTGCTACCGCTGCCGCCGCTGCCGGACATGGTTTGACCCGCATTGACCGCGCCGGGCGTGTCGGTTTGGGCCGCCTGCCAGGTGAAATCGGCAGCGCCGCTGCCGGTGCCGCCCAATTGCAGGCTGTGGCCCACGGGAGTGGAACTGGCCTCGCTGACGCCGATATCGGTAGAGGTCAAGCCGTCGGCGGGGCCGCCCACGGCGGTGAAGGTGCCTTCCCAGCTGAGGAATTCGATCACGGCGCCGGTGTCGTCCACCAGGGCGATGCCGTCAGGCGCACCGTTTTGCAGACCGGCGATGTTGTACCAGACAAAGCCGAAGCCGTTGGACTGGTCGCTCAGGGTACCGCTCAGGTTGGTGGTGTCGTAGCTCGAACCGCCGTTACCGTTGTAGGCGACCAGTTGCCAGCCGGTAGTGTCGGCGCCGGCCGGACCGGCGATTTCCACGCCTTCACCCGTGTCCGCACCGTCGTTATCGTAATGGATTTCGTTGATCCAAAGCGCGCCGGTGCCGGTACCGCCGCCGGTGCCGCCGGTGTAGGTCTGGCCCGTGTTGGGCGCACCGGCCGTGTTGGCCTGTTCGGACTGCCAGGTGAAGTCGGAACCGCTGCTGCCGCTGCCGGCCAACTGCAAGCTGTCGCCGATGGCGGTGGAACTGCCCTCTGCAACGCCGATATCGGTGGAAGTCAGGCCGTCAGCGGGGCCGCCGACCGCGGTGAAGGTGCCCTCGTAGCTGATGAACTCGGTCACCGTACCCTGGGGATCGACCAGTGCGATGCCGTCGGGCGAACCGTTCTGCACGCCGGTGATCGCATACCAGGCGGTGCCCAGGCCGCTGCCTTGATCGGTCAAGGTGCCGCTGAGGTTAGTGGTGTTGTAGCTTGCGCCGCCGTTGCCGTTGTAAAGAACCAACTGCCAGCCGCTGGTGTCGGTGCCGGCAGGACCGGCGATCTCGATGCCTTCACCGGTGTCGGTGCCGGTATTGTCATAGTGGATTTCATTGACCCAGATCGTACCGGAGCCGCCCGTGCCGCCCGTGCCGCCGGAGCCGCCGCTCGTAAAGGTCTGACCGGTGTTGGGGCTGCCGGGCGTATCGGCCTGTTCCGCCTGCCAACTGAAATCGGCGCCGGTGCTACCCGTGCCGCCCAACTGCAAGCTGTGGCCGGCGGGCGTGGAGGAGGTTTCGGCAACGCCGATATCGGTGGAGGTCTGACCGTTCGCGGGACCGTCGGTCGCGGTGAAGGTACCCTCATAACTGATGAACTCGGTCACCGTACCCTGGGGATCGACCAGGGCAACACCGTCGGGCGCACCGTTCTGAATGCCTGCAACGGCGTACCAGGCGGTGCCGAAGCCGTTGGACTGGTCGCTCAAGGTACCGCTGAGGTTGGTCGTGCTGTAACTCGCGCCGCCGTTACCGTTGTACAGAACCAACTGCCAGCCGGTGGTGTCGGTGCCGGCCGGACCCGCAATCTCGATACCCTCGCCGGTATCGGTAGAAGCGTTGTCATAGTGGATTTCGTTGATCCAAATCGTGCCGGTCCCACCGGTGCCGCCGCTGCCGCCGGTACCGCCGCCGGGATTGCCCCCGCCGCCGTTGTTGGTGCCGCCGCTGCCGTCACCGCCGCCGAAAATGGCAGCCACCCATTCGGGGTGGTCGATGAAGGGGTTGCGGTTGCCCTGGTAGCTGTAAACCACGTCATTGCGGTACTGCTCATCGGCGTCCACGGGATCGGCGTTGTGCCAGGCAACCAGTACGTCCAGGTAACCCATGTAACCAACGCTTTGGTTGGTGGAATAAGAAATGATCTCGTTGACATTGTTGGTCAGGCGCAGGTCGATTTCGGTGCAGCCCGTGATGCCGTGGGTGCCGCCGTTGTAACGCACGGCCATGTAGAACATGGCGCGGGCCACATCGCCCTTGCGGGTGTCCCAGGTTTCCCAGGAGCCGCTGGTAAAGCTGCCGGCCGTCCAGTTTGAGGAGGTGCTGCCCAGGGCGTCCCACTCGGTACAGCCGCTGTTGCAATCGTTATAGGGCTTGTTGCTGCGGGCGCTGTTATAGCTCCAATCGGCGGCAAACAGGTGGTGTGTATCGGTATAGGGATAATTACAGGAACCGTCGTCGGGGAAACCCAGCGACTTGGGCCAACTGTGCTCACGGTTCCAACCGGAGCCCTGGGCGTGGTCGCTCTTGGCCTTACTTTCGTTTTTGTAGATGCTGATGATGTTGTTGCTGTTGTTGGGGTCCTCATCCTTGGCCTCAACGATGTCCCAGGTATCGGTGGTGGAGGCGGTATAGGGAAAACGCAGGTGATCGTCGATGATTTCATGCAGTGCATCGGCCAGCGCGTTGCCGGTCAGGCCGGTTGCAGAATCGTAATAACCGGCGGGGATTTGCGCGAAGAGCGTTGCGGGCGAAAGAAGGAAGACAAAAACGAAGGCGAACAAAAATCGGCCTCCCTCCTGTGAACGGAAGCAAAACTGTTTCAAGGCATAACTCCTGTAGATGATGAAGCCGGCCTCCGGTTAAGAGGTAACGGCTGAATGACGGGACTCCGAAAACCGAATTGGTTTCTTGGAATTGTCGTGAAAAAAGTATGCAAAGTCAGGGGTCATCGATGATGGTGGACCCGCTAAGATATTTCGGTACAAGAAATCCGATTCTACCACATAATTTGCTAACCTTCGATAACAACTGTACGATCGAGGGAGACTTCGGAAGTATGGTATCGATGATTTACACCACTTCTCCATAATTTGAGCGGATCACCGAATCCGCAACGATCGGCCGAAAGATAATGCCATATAACCGGCATTTTCATTCGTCATGGAATCGTCAGGATTATGTCAGCCTACATCGACCCCAGAGGCCGTAACGCCGCGTTGGCGGGAATAACAGTCTCACTCCAAAATGTTTACCTCAAGGAGTTTGATATGGATCAGAGCCGTGAATTGTTAAGGGAAGTGCGGCAATGCCGCCATTGCGAAGCGCATTTGCCGTTGGGACCCCGCCCGGTCATTCAGGTCCATCCGGATGCAAAAATCCTGATCATCGGTCAGGCCCCCGGCACCAGGGTCCATGCGAGCGGCGTCCCCTGGGACGATCCCAGCGGCAACCGTTTGCGCGCCTGGATGGGCTTGGACAAGGCCGAATTTTATGACGAAACCCTGGTGGGTATTTTACCCATGGGGTTCTGTTACCCCGGCAAAGGAACCTCCGGTGATCTTCCGCCCCGCCCGGAGTGCGCTCCCTTATGGCATCCGCGGCTCCTGGCCATGATGTCAAAAGTAAGGTTGACGTTGCTTATCGGCCGTTACGCCCAAGCGCGCTACCTCGGCCCTGAACGCAAGGCCAACCTGACCCAAACGGTTCGGGCATGGGCCGACTTCCTACCGACGCGTTTGCCCTTACCACATCCCTCTCCGAGAAACGCCCGCTGGCAGGCCAAAAATCCCTGGTTCGACAAAGAAGTCATTCCCGCACTCCGGGAGGCAGTGCGCCTGGCTCGTGCCGACGATCAGACCGAGGCCGTTTGACAGGTTTTACGCACCCGCGCCGAAGATCAACTGCCAACCGATGATCATGATCGCGATATCCACCAACACATGACTCACGTAGCCGGGCCAAACCGAGCGATACCGAGCATAACACCAGGACCACAACAGGCCGCCGGTAAAGACGCCCAACGAGCCCAACAACGTAATGCGTGCATCGAACTGGGCGGCAAGGGCGAAGACGTGATGCAGGGTGAAGAACAAGCCGGCTGTTACCACACCCGCCTTGGAACCCCACAAGGTCTCGCAACGCCGAAAGACGAACCAGCGCCAGACATACTCCTCCAACAGCGCATTGACAAAGCACAGGTAGCCGGCAAGGGCCAAAAAACGGATCGGGGTTCCGATACCATTGGCGCGCGCCTGTTCCGCCACGGTCGCCGCATCGATCCAATCCTTGCCGATCCAAACGTAGACCAACCAGATAGAGACGCCCACCACCAATCCGGAGGCAAAACCGAAACCAAGTCCATCACGCCGCAAGGGCGGCCAACCGGGCTTCCGGCGTTCCACGCGCATCAACCACCAAAGCGGCACCAACAAAATCCAGACCTTGGAGAAGAAATACAGCCCCTGGCCGAGAACCGTTCCCCTGGTCGCGGGCCACATCATGGCGGCCAGAGTACCCACGGTCGGTAAGGGTACCAACAACCACAAGGCAAGAGCGGACAGCTTTTTATCGATGGACATACCTTTCTCCGAACCGGGAATCGCGCCGTGATTGCCTCCGAAATCTGCAAATAGGCAGGACATGATACCAAAGTTACTCCGATATCGGCAGTTTTAGGGGCAAGCCGAGAAGGGTTGGAATGGTGTGTTAGCTGTTGTTGCCCGGATTGAAAAAGGGCTACACTAAAGAAAGATATTATTGGAGACGTTTATGGTGAAACCCATTGTGGCCGCGTCGTATATGAACCGTTTTCGCTGTATCGGCCCGGATTGCGAGGATACCTGCTGCCAGGGCTGGCGCGTCAATCTACCTCGGGATGACTACGACAAGATAAGTCTGATCGGGAAGGAAGCCGCCGATCCGCGCTTCGGTGAGGCCCTGAAACTGATACCGGAGGAGGAACGGCAGGACCACAATTGGGGTTACCTGCAGCACAATGATTGCGGTCAGTGCCCGCTGATGGAAGAAGGTTGGTGTTTGTTGCATCGCGATCACGGCGAGGCTTCGTTGCCCGTAGTTTGTGCGACTTTTCCACGACTGTTGCTGCCGCGTTCGGATCATATCGAACTACACGGTCGGTTGTCCTGCCCGGAGGTTGCGCGTCTGACCATCCCGGCCGATGACCCCACCCGCCCGGTTCCTTACGAGCACGAATTGCCCGAGGTCTTTGAAATCCAGTACCGGCTGGACGATGATCACGGTTATTATCAACGCGACCTGGAAACCTTGACGCTTGCTATCGAAGACCTTCTGAACCTACCGGAGTTTTCGCTCAAGCAAAGGTTATATTTCACGGCCTACCTGATCAAACGCGTGGATAACTTCGTGGTGTCGGGCGCTTCCCGAGATACTCAGTCTCGCCTGGATCGATCCCTGAAACGAATGAGCGACCCACAATTCCTGAACCGCATCTGCTCTGAGGTCGATGCCGGCGGCCATTTACCGGCCAATCTGGTTCATTTCCTCTTCGGGGTGTTGAACGCCCAGCTTCACGGTCCCCGTCACGGCCGCTACAACCGTCTGCGCCTGGCCGCGCTCAAACACCTGGCGAGGAACCTGGACAGCGAGCAGGGGCAAACCGGCATCCTGGATTCCGCCGTGCTGGATGATCTGGTGACGGCCTATCGCGAACTGGAAACCGAAGTCACGCGGAAGCACGGGGAGCGGGTCAACCGCTATTTCGAGAATTTCAGCAGGGTCTACTGGGCCTGCTATCTCTACATGGGCGATCCCAACCTGACCATTCCACTACACAAGTTCCTGATCTACCTGGCCTTGATCCGTATCCTCTTCTTCTCTGACCCGCGCCAGAAAGAACTGGAGGCGGGCGAGGAAGGTTTGGACGTGGTGATCGTGGAAGTGATCCAGGTTTTCATGAAGACCATCGACGCCAACCTGGAGCTGTTGAAACCCATCCTGGGCGGCATGGAAACCTTGAACTTGGGCAATGTGAGCGAACTGGCCGCTTTCCTACGAGTGTAACCAAAAAAGGCGGCCGTTGCCGGCCGCCATTGGTAGAAAGAGGAGGATAGGGGACCTCTTCCGCCCCCTATCCTCCGGCGCTTACTCAACTCTTGTTCTTAGTGACCGGCATGAGCCGTGGCGACCATTTCACCGTGCGACTTCATCAGGTGCTTACCCAGTTTCTTGGCGGCGATTTCCATGGGCATGGCGGTGACGACAACGGCAAACTTCTTGTAATCGCCGCCGCGATTGATCTTGTACCAGACCTTGGCGCCGGCTTTAATGGAGGCGCGGTGCTCTTTCCAGGCTTCTTCGCTGATGCCGTCCAGCTTCACACCGTTGATGGCGACCAGAACGTCACCGGCTTTGATGCCGGCTTCCGCGGCGGGGCTTTCGGGAGCGACTTCTTTCACGGTCACCTGCTCTTCACTGAACAGACCTTCGGCCCAGATGCCGGAATAAGTGGTTTTGGCGGCCCACTCTTTGAACTTGGCGGTACACTCATCGGCACTGGCGGTGCACTTCTTGTATTCGTGACCTTCACCGGCGATTGCTGCAAACGACATAACTACCAGAAAACATACCACAACACGTTTCATCTCAATTCTCCTTAACATTTCGTCAGATTTCCGCGACAGACCTCTACGACACACTGCCTCTCGTGGGCTCTGGTCTTCAATTTGCCGTTCGGCAATGTAATTGTGGTGAAGTTGCCGTCAAATGCGGTCAAAAGACGTAAAAGTTTGTAAACGGACTCATGACAGGCGTATGATCGGTCCGAGGGGAGAAATCAGGAGGCATAGGTATGACCCCGGAAGTACCATCCGGACAACCCGGCAACGGATTCAACCATAGGGCGCGACGCATCATCTGGATCGTATCCCTGGCCGTGTTCCTGCCGCTGGTCATCATGGTCTCGCTGCAATACTTCTGGTTGACCGACCTCAAGGAAACCTCCGCGTTTGCGCGACGCGCCCGACTGGCCGGATACTTGAAACATATCAACGAGGACATCGGCTATTCCTATTGGAAGCCCGCCAAGCTGCTGCTGGAATCGGTCGAAGCCAATATGTTCACCAAGTCGCCGAAGAAATTGGAGCGATACTACAAGAAACGAAGCGTTCCCGTCGGTGAAAAAGTGGGCAAGAAAATGTACAAATATGTCAAGGGCGCCCGCTATTTCTTCCACATTTCCTATGTCAGCGAGAACCCGGACCTGTATGTCTTCGACGTGGAAGCCCAGCAAATGATGTCGCCGGAGAACCTGCCGCACGACACGGCCCGGGCGCTGGACATGATTCAGATCTTCTACAACCAGTTGCACTATAAAAAGAAAAAACCCGAGAACCCGGGCTTCCGCGAGACCCAGGACAATCCTGACCAACCCATCATCTTTGCCTCCGTGGTCGGCGAGGAAGGTTACCTGGCCGGTATCATGGGCCTGGTGCTGAATATGGACTATCTTGAAAACGTGGTCCTGAGAAACGTCATTCACACCATACCCCAAAGCGAATTCGACGACGTCAATATCCGTGTTTACGACCGTGAGAAGAAACTGGTGATGTCGGAGGGTTATAAGGGTCGCGTAGAAAAAGGCGACGAGGTTGCGACTGCCTACATCCAATACGCTTTCAAGGGTTGGGAGATGAAAATGACGGGTCGCGCCTCCATCAACGACTGGGCCGACACCAACTTCATGTTCAACATCATCCTCAGCCTCGTGTTGGCCCTGGTCCTGGCCGCCGGTATTTTGTTCGCCCTGCGCACGGCCTCGCGAGAGCTCCAGGTCTCCGAAATGAAAAGCGATTTCGTATCCAATGTTTCCCACGAGTTGCGCACGCCCCTGGCTTCCATCCGTGTTTTTGGGGAAATGCTGCGGCTGGGTCGCGCCGAGAGTGAAGAAAAAGTGCGCGAATACGGGGAATTCATCGAGACCGAGAGCCGGCGGCTGACCCAGCTCATCAACAACATCCTGGACTTCTCCAAAATTGAATCGGGCCGCAAGCAATACCATTTCGAAACCACCGATCCGCGCGATGTGCTCACCCGCGTCCTCAAGGTGTTCGAGGTGCGCGCCCAGAGCGGCGGCATTCCGGTTCGCTACTGCGATCGCGGCGCACCCGCGGGCATGATGAACATCGATCCCGACGCGCTTGGCCAGGCCGTGTTCAACCTGGTCGATAACGGCATCAAATACGGAGAGAAGGGAGATTCGGTAGATGTTTCTTTGCACGAAGAGAACGATTACCTTGTTATCTCCGTAAAAGACTATGGGGTTGGTATTCCCCGTGAGGAGTTGGATAAGATCTTCGACCGCTTCCATCGGGTGAATACCGGACTGGTACACGACGTCAAAGGCAGCGGCTTGGGTTTGTCCATCGTCAAGCACGTGGCCGAGGCTCACGGCGGTTCTGTACGAGTCGAGAGCGAGATCGGCAAAGGCAGTACCTTTTCATTATGGTTGCCGCTGAAATCGCCGTCAGGGGGGGTTCCCGCCGCGGAGGCAGAACCCGCCTAGGTTGGGGGAAGTTCCGTGGAAGCTAACGATAAAAAGGTTTTGATTGTTGAAGACGATCGAGCCATGGCCGTCGGCCTGCGCGACGGTGTGGCCTCTGAGGGCTACCGGGTCCTCTACGCCGAAGACGGCGCCGCCGGGTTGGATCTGGCTCGGGATGAAAAACCCGACATCATCATCCTGGACGTCATGCTGCCCAAGAAAAACGGGTTGGACGTGTGCCGGGAATTACGAGCGAGCGGTGATAACGTGCCCATCATCATGCTGACGGCTCGCGGCCAGGAGATCGATAAGGTACTGGGTTTGAAACTGGGGGCGGACGATTATATGACCAAACCCTTCAGCCTGTTGGAACTGCTGGCCCGAATCGAATCCGTTCTGAGACGCAGCAACGGCAGCGGTGGTTCCGCCGAACCCGAGCGCAGCACCTACGGTTTCGGCGACGTAACCCTCGATTTCACGCGCCACGAGGCGCTGAAAGGTAACTGCAAGATGGACCTCAGCCCGCGTGAATTCATGATGCTGGAATTCTTCGTCAGCCACCGCGGTGAGGTAGTCACCCGCGACCAACTGCTCGACGCGGTCTGGGGCTACGACCACATCCCCTTCACCCGCACGGTCGATGCGCATATCGCCAAGCTGCGCAAGAAAATAGAAACGGTGCCGGCCGACCCGCAATACCTGATCACGGTGCACCGGTTGGGTTATAAATTCACCGGTTGATTTTGAACACATTATACCAAACCCGGAATCAGGTAATCCGTGATATGGTGGTGGCAAAAGGAGCATGGAGTGTCCGTGAAAGAACAGCTCAAGGCCATTGCTGAACGCTTGGATGAAAGGGCAACGTGGGATGATGTGATGTATGAAATCCATGTCCGCAAGATGATCGACATGGGTCTTGCGGCTGTTGCCAATGGACACACCGCGTCACATGGGCGGGTCAAGGGCATGTTCCCTCGTTGAATAAAATCCCCGAGACAAGGTTCCGCCCCGTCGGACAAGGGCAATTTCCCGGCCGTAGAAGCATGGGCCCGGCCCGACATTGAGCTATTCTCCACGAAAGGTCGATGTGACTCCGGTGACATCCTCATATCGGATCCGGAAGAAGGATGTCCCCGCCAAATAACAACCTATTGTGATCGGAAGAAGGATCGACCCGTCCCGACAACGACGTTTTGATTTTTGGACAAGGATGGTCCCCCGTGCACATCCGCATAAATGCATTTTTAGGAGATTGTCGGACCCGGTGTATCCTTCTCCTCAACTCCCCGATCGGATATTCGGGGAGAACCCACGACGTTTCTGTGGAAAAACGGGGTCATCGGCATCTTCCCGGCGACTTCGCAAACCAAAAATGCCCTGGTCAGGGAGGCGCCGGCCTTGTGTCGGTTGTGAAATCGTCGATGTCCGAGCGAGTCTAACGTTCTTCCGGGTGGAATACGCGAATGTATCGACGCGTCGATCCTTCTCTTCGAGAGAATATATCGATGAGCACCGGGGTTAAGGGACATATTCAAGCCGACAACCTGTCCTAAGTCACTGCAGGGAATAGCGTATTGCGATGTACGGTGCGAGCCCGCACAAAATTTGCCGTATGCAGACCTCGCATTTTATGCACCGGTTCACTCACCAGCCCTATTACCACGCAATGAAATCCGTTGTACAAGGTAATCAAACGCACAACACGGCACTTCCCTGAAATAAATGAGCCGTTTCAACGTTTAATTACGCATGAAGGGATGAGGGGGACAGACAGCCTGTGACCGAGGCATTGTAGAGGTGTGTTGCTCATGTACGAGACTTGTTTTCCCCTTGGCGACGGAGAGGAAATCTTCGTTCGTCTCAACCGCAAGATCCTGGACCCGACGAAGGCTAACATGGTTTTCCTGCACGGTCTGGGCGAGACGAGCTACTGTTTCCGCGAAGCCTTCCAAGCACCGGAATTAAAGGATATGAACCTGATTGCGCCGGACCTGTTGGGCTATGGGCAGAGCACCGGCGCGGCCGATAACGATTACTCTTTCCAGGCCCAGATCAGGCGTCTATACCAACTATTGGACGAACTGAATATCGGCGAATTCTCTCTGGTCGGCCATTCCATGGGCGGTGATATCGGCACCCTCATGTGCCGAGAGGACAAAACCGGCCGCATTCAACACTTCATCGACATCGAGGGCAACCTGACCGAGGCCGACCAGAACTTCACCAACCTGGCTTTGCAACACCGGGAAGACTTCAATTACTGGTTTCCAGGCGGCCTGATCGACAAACTGAACGAACGAGGGGATGCCGACCGGCCGTCGATCGAGCGCTACAAGGAAGCCCTGCACTTCTGCCAACCAGAGGCTTTTCTGGAAAGCGCCGAGGAAATTGCCCGCCACAATGCGCCGCCCGAACAGAAGGGCGACCGCATGGGCCGACGCCTGGCCGATTTGACCATTCCCACCCTCTATCTCCACGGCGACGACCTGCCGCACCGCACCCGTCGCTTCTTACACGATTCCACCATCAGGTTCTGTCGGTTCGGCGAGGCCGGTCATTGGGTCATGATCGATCGCGGCGATATCTTGTATCCAACGGTCGCGGCCTTTTGTAAAAGCGAACACGGCGTCCCCTTAAACGGTTTCTAGCGGAAAGACCCAACCCTACATGTCCATTCCGCGGGGCCAAGCCGGGACGACCGTCCCGGCTTCTCCTGGTTTCAAGCTGGTGATGAGCGCGGATTGCAACCGCGTATCCATAGGGGACATCTTGGATAGGAAAAGTGCCGGCTGATTAGCGGCGGGCGCTACGTTTGGGAACCGCCGTGCAGTTCAGGGGAACCACCAGGTTGTCGATCAGGTCCAACACATCGACGTCGGCAGCCCATGCGGGCAGTGAACTGTAATCGCGCTGCGGACTGTAGTTGAAGGTTGAACCCGCGTTCGCCGTGCGATTCAGCATGTCCTGGACTACGGCGCAATTGTCACCGGAGCTCAATAACAGATTATGTTGCACCGAAACCCGGTCACCGGCCGATGAGCCGATGCCGTTCTGGTCCAACACGGATTGAATGCTTTGCAGCCGGTTGAAGGACGCGGACAAAATGCGCAAGACGTCCAACCCGGTGAGGTCAGGCAGGGTGCTCAAGCGGTTGTTGTCCAGGTAGATCTCTTCAAGCGTAACGGCCAGGGCGCCGACACCGCGTCGGGTGAGGTCGGGCAGGCCGTTACCGCTGAGGTCCAGGGTGACCAGATTGGGGAAGCCGGACAAATCCGGCCACTGCGACAGGTCGTTGTCCGAGGCGTCCAGTCCGGTTATGTTGCTGAAGGCATCCAGGCCGGTCAGGTCCTCGATGCCTTGCCCGCTGAGATCCAAGATACCGGTGACAGCCTCGGCCTCTTCGGTGGAGATCAGGCCGTCGTCGTTGGCATCGATATCGAAGGTGCCGCCCATGCCGTCGGACCATTGCCCGTTGGTCAGGCTGTCCCGCAGATCATCGTCGGGCGTTTCGTCTTCGCAATCGACGGCAAGCGAGGCCGAAACGACCTCACTGCGCAGGTTGCCGCAAATATTGGAGGCCACGCAGGCGTACTCAGCCTCGTCGTCATCGTCGATATCGGTCAGGGTCAGCGTGCGCTCCGTTTCACCCGGAATGGGCACGCCGTCCTTTTCCCACTGGTAGGTTATGGGCGCCGTGCCGACGGCGAACACGCTGAGGGTAACATCATCGTCCCGACAGGCAATGGAATCAGCGGGCTGTTGCTTGAAAGACAGGATGCCGGGACTGATGGTCAGTTCGGCGGTTTGTGAGGTCAGCGAGCCGCAGTCGTTCCAAACCACGCAAAGGTACTCGCCGACATCCCCGGCTTGAACATTTTCGATCACCAAAGTCGCCTCGTCCGCGCCGTCGATGACGGTACAGCCCTTCCGCCATTGGTAGGAAAGGTCATCACCGGATGCCGACACGGTGAAGACGGCGTCGAAACCGGCACAGGCCGAGGTGTCCTGGGGTTGGGTGTCGATAGTCAGCGGGGTTCCCCGGCTGATGGTTACCGATCGGGTGGTTACCACGCCGCAGTCGTCAGTGATTACACAGGCGTAGGTACCGTAATCACTTTCGGCGAACGGGTCGAACATCAGGGTATCGGAATTAGCGCCCGGAACGGGCACTCGGCCTTTTCGCCATTGGTAGGTCAGGGTTCCCGTGCCGGTAGCCGTG
>JASJCB010000297.1 GCA_030066195.1 Acidobacteriota bacterium | reverse complement strand
CCGTGCCGGTAAGCACCTGTCTATAACCGCAACCGTCCTGGTTCCGTCCGTGATCGTTCCGTGCCCGGGCTTCCTCACGCTACTTCGGGATCATCGTCGTTGTATTTCGCTCACCCGGTTGGCAAGGATTTTCGTCGTTTCGGCACATAACAAGCCGGTTTTTTGATTTGACAACCAAAGAATCCATTTGTCATTGGTTGTCTCGATAAATCCCGGGCCCGCGGATTCTGCGCCTGAATGTTTCCTGTATCTACCGATCCCTTCGAAAAATCCCGGGCAAAGCCCTTCCGGCCGGGAACCCGAAACAAGAATACCGGAGACCGGCCCGATCGGCCGGTCTCCGGTATTTTTTTGTTCGTTACACCAACCAGTTGGCCTTGGGTTTCAGCGTTGCGGTTTCACCCGCGCCCTGGAAGCGAAACTCGGCGCCGATACCGCAGCGGCGATCGCCGCTTTCGCTGAGCATCACCAGACCTTGTTCCGGATCGATGCGAAATGAGAAGAGGATAAAGGGATAAAAGAGCCGGTCTATCATCTTGCGCTTGCGACGCGCGTGTTCGGTCAGGGAAATTTCGTGTAGTCCGCCGTGATTGCGAACCCAGGCGCGGACAAGGGTGTAGGGGCACACCATATTGCCCGTCGCCATGTATTCTTCAACCAGCACATAACGCCAGTTGCGCGAGCCTTTTGAAAGACGGCAAATCTTCCAGTCATCTTCCACCTTGCGAAAGATGGCTTTGTATCGCCAGTCGTCATGCCAGGAGTCAGTTTTCATTTCGGGCCTCCGGTGTGTGAGGCAAGTAGTACTCTTTACAACGGCACATTCTCTCAAATAGTTTTCACACGATCTGTAATATTTGACCAATTTCACGTAATTCTTTCAATTATTGATTGGAATTTTACATTGCCGATAAACGGCAGGGAGCCGCGGGATCGACCATATTTCATCCAACGCCATGGATTCAACATTTTGAAACGGCGCTCGCTCAGGCCCTCAGAACCCGCATAAACCGGTGTTCAGCACGCGGGCATGGGTTTTGCTCTTTGCCTTGATGAATGGGGTTCCCGGACCAATGATGACCATCCGCCCCGTACAGAACGGCTTCGGCCCAGGCAATAGGCAGTTACCGGGTTCCCCTATTTTTCCTGCCGATTCAGTACAGGGCCCAAACAACCGTACGGAGCTTTCAGTTCAACTTCAGGCCGTGGCCAGTTCTGCCAGCAGGGCACGCCACTGAAGTCTCTGCGCCTTCAGAGCGTATTTCAGTTCCAAGTACCGGTTGCGAACCTCGGCCCGCTCCAGGCGTTCTACCATGGCCGCGCGCTTGACCGCGTACCACTTTTTCCTGGCGCCCGACCATTCGTTCAAAGCATTGACCAGTTGTTCGTGGCGCGCCTCCAGGGCGGCTTTGAAGCGGTGGGTCGACTCGGCTCCCGTTTCCATCCGCGCCAGGGCGCGTTTCAGCTGCATGCGGGCCTTTTTCTTCTCGATTTGAAGCTTGCTGGCTTCTCTCAGGTCTTTGGTCAAGCCGATATAAGAAAACGATTTGATGATCCATTTCGAGGGGTCGAATTGCCACCAGCGGATACCGTTGCGGTAATCGTACTGAAAAGAGTGGTGGAAGTTATGATAGCCCTCGCCGTAGGTAAACAGGGCCAGCAACAGGTTATCCCGCGAGGTGTCCTCGTCGGAATAGGGCCGGCGTCCCCAGATATGAGCCAGGGAGTTGATGAAAAAGGTAAAGTGGTGGTTCAGGACAACTCGTAACAGGAATGCCAGCAGGAAGACACCCAGCGGACGGCCTACCGCAAATCCCAAAGCCAGGGGGACGGCGCCGTTGGTGACGAGGGCCAATAACCAGTAATTGCGGTGTTGCCACATGACCAGGGGGTCGCGACGGAGGTCCTTGACATTGCTGTAATCGTCGCAATGGCGGGGATGGTGGCGCAGGATCCAACCGATATGGGAATACCAGAACCCACGAGACGCCGCATAGGGGTCCTTCTCGCCGTCATCCACATGTCGGTGGTGCACCCGGTGGTCGCAAGACCAGTTGAGGATACTGTTTTGACAAGAGGCGGCGCCCCAAACGGCGTGCCAGAGGCGAACGGCGAAATGAGCCTTATAGGCCTTGTGCGACCACAAACGGTGATAACCGGCGGTAATGGCCATCCCGGTCGCCGCCATGTAGAAAGCGAACCACGCCCATTCATAAAGGGTGAATCCCACGTTGACGGCATAGAGAGGAATAAAAATAGCCGCTAACAGCGGCGTGGATACAAGGAAAATGGAATTAACCCAATTGATCGGTGCTTTTTCTTTGGTCATAACGCCTCCTGGCTGGGCTCATGATATTAGACAATCGGGTCATTCCACAAGGAAAACAACGAAACATTTGCGAAATCCTAACCAATCAAGACTTAGGCGCGGATTCCACCGTCCGTAATTTCTATAGACGTACCAAAGGCCCTCAGAGTTTGAAGGGTTATTTGTGGATCGAAATACCCGGGCTTGAATCGAGCAGGGTTTTCCGAGCGCCGACCGAGGCGAGAAAAGATTTTGGTGACCCCTGCCGCCCAAAAATTTCGGTTTGCTAATCGTCCGTACCTACCCCGCCCCTTTGCAAGGCGGATACGGCACACCAGAACTGGTGAATCATCCATTCACAAGGAGATTATCGATGAAAAAACAATTAGCGGCCGTCTTACTCGGCTTCACCATGATTTCTTTGAGCGTCCTGGCCGACAAGCAAATCACCGAACCCGAAACCACCTACTTCAACCTGGGCAACGGCTTCCATGTCGAGATCATGGGCGAAACCGTCTACCTTGATCCCGTCAAGTTGGATCAGGGCGTTGTATTCCTCCAGGACAAATCCGCCGGTTCACTGACCATGAACGTCAATGATTTCGTCTACCTTCTGGAAGACCAACTGCCCCTTCAAGCGTCTCAACCCTTCGGCGAATCCTACTCCCTGATCGTCACTCAGGAAGTCACCTGCCTGAACCAACCCTGTCCCTACACGAATTCTTGTGCTTGCAATATCTGGTTCTATGACTATCTACCCGAGCATTGCCAGTGCTTTGAAGACTACCCCTATTGTGACGAGAACGACGAGGTATGCAAAACCAATCGCCGCAATTGCATCCGTCTGGCGCGTCAAGCCTATCTGGCCGCCATCAAAGCGTATTGCGTCAACTAATCCCCCGAGTCGTCACTACATCAAGTCGAGGAAACGGCCCTCTTGGTATCGACTTCCAAGAGGGCCGTTTTCAGTCCGTGTGGGCAGGGTTAAGTTTGGGGAGCCGGCCGCGGGCTCACTTCAGGGTCGGGATTGACGATCAGTTTTGCTTTCAGGCTTTCCAGGAAGCGTTCGGTGATGGGGTCGGTGATTGCAATGTAGTCACCGAAACTGCTGGTGGCCAGGAATTGTACTTTCAGGGTGTTTTTGCGGAAACCATAACCCACGTCGCGGTATTCCCAAACCTCGGGAGGGGCCAAACTGTAGCGGAGGGGGATGCGGTTGGTGCCCATAATGGTGAAATCGGTTCCCAGTTGGCGCCGGTCCGGCTTGCCCAGCAACATGTACAGCTCTTTCATGCTCAAGTAATTCCAGCGACTGTTTCTATAGGTCAGGTACTTGTCGGCGTTTTTCAGGCGTTCCAGATAGGCTTCCTTGAATTCATTGACCTCGGTGGCGGGGTTGGTGTCGCGTCTGGCCCAGAAATACTCGATATAAGCCTCGCGCTCCGCATGTGTCTTCATTTTCTTTCTGAAGGCCTTCTGTTCCTGATGCGTGATGATATAACTTACCGACTCCAGCCATTCTTTTTCACTGTCATTCAGCGGGAGCTTGTTGCCCGCGGTTGCAACCGGCGCAGCCATCAAGGCTACCATCATCGTCCAAACTGTCCTTTTGATCACTTTGTGTAACATGACAAGCCTCCCATCATAGTTTCGCTTTGCCGTTCATTGCGGCAACGGCGGGGTTGTGCTTGCGGCTCCCACGCTCTGCCCTATACGAATATCAAGGTGTATGCCGGCGAATCAGGCCCGAGCGGCATAATGACTAAACATTGCTTTGCCAGATACTTGGGCTTTATGAAAAACAATGGTAAAGTAACCTGAAGTGGACACTAGCGTGAGAAAAAAGGCACAATTCAGGGAAAGCGGTCGCACCACGTGAAAAACTTCACTTAAGGCACATTTGATTGAACCTTATTTGGAACAGGGTTGTCCGCCGATCGCGAAAACAACCGTTTATAACATGGACTCGATGGTTGTTCGCAGTATGGCGGGACTGAACGGGCGTTGCAAGAAATCGTCGCCGCCCCAACTCACCACGCAATCCTTACAAATTTGCGGGTTATTGGAGATCAGCAGGACCTTACAACTTTCTACGGAACGAATAATCTCTTTTTCCGCCTCGGAAATGGCATCTCCATTGGCGTGTTGGTCCAGTACCAGCAGGTCCGGTTGTTCCCGGGCTGCCACGACGGCGCTTTCCCTGGGCGTGTCCAAATCGATGATTCGATAATTGTGTTTGCGCAGGCAGGCAGCCACCAACTTGCGCATCGACACGTCCTCGCTGGCCACAAGGATCTTCTTCGAATTGCTCCAACTCGATCGATCCGCCGCGGGTACAACGACTTTACCTGTATAGATCTGGTTCTCGAAGTTCGACATAACACAATCCTCTAGACACGGTATTCGGGGGAACCATAGGTGTACGCCATGGACAATTGCGTCTCCCAAACCTCACGCGTCGACAGTTTCGCGGTGTGGGGTCGCGGACGTCGGAGGTTATCGTTTGGTTGTTGGATTTCGACCTGGTTCACGTTATCCATTCCGTAAAATAGAGGTTTACCATTCCTTATCAAGGTGGACGGTAATATGTCTGCTACTAATCAAACCAAATGCCAAGCACCGCGGTTCGAGCACTCCCGGCCCTTTTTCCCCAGTGTCTTCAGCATCTTGCGTTTAGCTTCAAGCCCGGCGCCGACACTGAGCCCACGTTCAGACTGCGGGATATTCCTCAGGGCTGTGGGTATTTCCCCAGGCCGTCACAAAAAAACTGCGGATTTTTACCCAAAAACCTGAAGATGATTTCAAATGCCACAATCCGGGTATGTTAGACTTGTGTTTGAAATCACGGGCCGGTTTACTGCCTGATTCAATATGAACCCGTGAAGGCCGCCGGGAAGGGACGCAAATGGAAGAGATTGAAATCCTGATCATAGAAGATGAGCATATGATCGGTCGCAGCCTCCAGCGCAAGTTGGAGAAGGAAGGGTACCATACCATTTGGGCCCGAGAGGGCGCGGAAGCCCGAGAGCATTTCACCAGGTTGTTGGATCTGGTTCTTTTGGATATCAACCTGCCGGACGCCAACGGCTTGGATCTTCTTGCCGAAATTCACGAGTTGGATCGAGACCTGCCGGTCATCATGATGACCGGCGTGCGCTCGGTGGAGAGCGTGGTAGAAGCCATGAAACGCGGCGCCACCGACTACCTGACCAAACCCTTCAACCTGGACGAGGTCATTCTCACCATCAAGAAAACCCTGGAGATCACCGAACTGCGCCGCGAGGTGCGTACCCTGCGCGCCAACCGCGGCGACCAGGGATTGGACCAGGTCGTGGGCGAAAGCGACGCCATGCTGGAAGTGCTGGAGATCGGGCGCACGGTTGCCGAAAGCGAGGCCGAAACCCTGTTGATCTTGGGTGAAAGCGGCACCGGTAAAAACCTCCTGGCTCGCGCCATCCACAACCAGAGCGGCCGTTCGGGCAAACCCTTCATGGAAATTACCTGCTCCGCCCTGCCCGAGCCCCTGCTGGAAAGTGAATTGTTCGGTCATGAGCGCGGCGCCTTCACCAACGCCCACACCATGAAGAAGGGCCTGTGTGAACTGGCCCACCGCGGCACCCTGTTCCTGGACGAAATCGGCGACATGCCGCTGGGATTGCAGGCCAAGCTGCTGGGCTTCCTGGAAAGCCGGTCCCTGCGCCGGGTGGGTGGTACGCGTCGCATTGACGTGGACGTGCGCATCATCGCCGCCACCAACCGTAATATGGACGACATGATCCGGGATAACCGATTCAGGGAAGATCTTTACTACCGCCTGAACGTCATCGAGATCACCATGCCCTCCATGCGCGAACGGCCCGAGGACGTCATGCCCATGGTGCGCTACTTCATCGACCACTTCAACCGCAAGTTCAACAAGCGGGTTCAGGGCCTGGAGAAAGACGCGGAAACGGCCCTGAAGGAATACCACTGGCCGGGCAACGTTCGCGAGCTGCGAAACGCGGTAGAGCGCGCCATGATCCTCACCCGCAAGGACCGCTTGACCCTGAACGACTTCCCCATGCGCACCCGCCAGGCGGCGCCGATTACGGAAGGCGAACACGGGATTACCCTGCCGCCGCGCGGTATCAGCCTGGATTTCGTCAGTAGGGAACTGGTGCGCCAGGCCCTGGAACGAACCAAGGGCAACCAGACCAAGGCCGCGAAGTTACTGCATATCTCGCGCGACCAGTTACGCTACAGGATGAAACAGGATCAACATGAATTGGACTAGCTCCGTCATGGACAAGATCGATTCCGTTATTTCTACCCGCGTTGGGTTTTGTTAGAATGGGGCCTGAATACCGACGTGCCGTGAATCGATTCGGTATTGGGGAGTAGTTTTTGCGAGCAACAAAACGCAGGACGACTATTGACGAGGTTGCCGAACTTGCGGGCGTGTCTATCAAGACCGTTTCCCGTGTCTTCAATAACGAGCCGAATGTAAGGCCGAAAACCAGGGCCAAGGTACTGGAATCAGCCAGGGAATTGAACTACCGACCCAATGTGTCCGCACGACGCCTGGCCGCGAACCGTTCGTTTGTGATCGGCTTGCTCTACGACAATCCGCAATCGGATTACGTGACCGACATCCAGGAAGGCGCTTTGGATATATGCCGCCGGGAGGGTTACCACCTGCTCATCCACCCATGCCGACCCGATGCGCCGGACTTTCTTGAAGAAGCATTGGGACTGTACAGCCAGTCAACCGTGGACGGTTATATCCTGTCACAACCCGTTTCCGAACACACCGGCCTGACGGCGGCCCTGAGGGAAGCGGACGCCCATGTGGTGCGCATTTCCAACCAACGCCGGGAGCACTCTCCCTGCGTGGCGGTAGACGACAAGCAGTCCGCGGAAGCCGTCATCCGCCACCTGGTCCAACTGGGCCATCGCCGGATCGGTTTCATCATGGGCCACCCGGAGCACGGCTCCAGTCACGATCGTTTGGAAGGTTACAAGGAGGCCGTGACAAAAGCCGGCCTCCCCGTGTTGGACGAGTTGATTGAAACGGGCCGCTACGATTTCGAATCCGGCTATGCCTGCGCGCACCGTCTGCTGTCGTTGGAAACCAGGCCCACGGCCATTTTTGCCAGTAACGACCACATGGCCGTGGCCGTCCTGACCGCCGCCCATGAAAAGAAACTGGATATTCCCGGCGATCTCTCGGTCTGCGGTTTCGACGATACGCCCATGGCGCGCTACGCCTGGCCGCCGCTGACCACGGTCCGTCAACCGGTCAAGCAGGCCGCCCGTCTGGCCACTTCCATACTGATCGATATGATCAAGAAGAAAGAAGGCATCACCAATGAGGTGACCCTGCATTCCGAACTGGTGCGCCGCGCCTCCACCGGGCCGGTTCCCAGCAAGGTCACCGTCTAGGAGCATCGATGCCCCCGTTGACCACGGCGCAACAGCTCAACGACCTGGAAGCCCACCTGGCCGAAAACCGCTTACCTCAAGAGATCCCCGATGCCGAGAGCCTGGGTTACCTTTTCCGTCTGGCCATGATCCGCGCCTTGCGCACCGGTCCCTCCGGCCCGGCCCCCGCCCGGATTTTGACCGTTGCGAACAAGGCCGTGATTGAGCGAAAGATTCCCTTGGAAATTCCGGCCGGCCTGCGCCGTCTTTGCGATGACGCCCTGGCGACCATGCGCCGGGCCGACGCCTGGGCCCCGGACGCTCCGGCCTGGTGGGAACCGCTGCCGGGCCCGTCCGACCTGGAAATGGTTTGGAACCGGTCGGCCCTTCCTTTTCACGATGCAACCGTCCTGAAGGGAGCTTTCAGTGACGGGAGTTCCTGCTTTTTATCCATGCCCTTGCTTGACCGCGAACATACCGCAACCATCTACCGCGAATTGGAGCATGCGGCAACATCCGGCCGACTGCCCCTGGAGCGGGCCGGAGTCGGCGACGGTGATCAGATCAAAGATGTGCGCACCGACGAGTCCTGCTACCTGACCGGCACGGAAGAGGGACTCGCGGCAATCGCCCCGAATCTGACCGCCCTGATCCGGCGGTTACTCACCCAGGCCGCTCGATCGCTCGCCCCCTCGACAAACGGCCCCATATACCCGCCCCAAAGCGTCATGCTTGCCCGCTATCGCGGCCCGACCGAGGGTTACCGGCCCCATGTGGACAACCCCGGCGGCCCGAAATCCAACGGTCGGGTGCGAACCCTCACGCTCTACCTGTCCGACCCCGACCAAAGGCCGGAGGGCGGCGATCTGGCCGTTTGGCGCCCCCACACCCGCGCCGATCGAGAGCCGGACCGGGTGATCGCTACCGATCCGGGTTCCGCCTGCCTGTTCGACGCACGCGCCGTCCCTCACCAGGTGCTCCCCCTGAAACGGGGCGCCCGTTGGGCCCTGGTCGTCTGGTTTAACGAACAACCGCAACAACCGCCCAGACCTGTTCCCGCGCCGAACATCGACGAACTGCTGGTCCCGATCGAACGCCCGCCGCTCCCGCCCGGTCGTATCCTCTTTCACGAATTGGAACGCAACGGCGGCGGTCGAATCTCCGTGTGGCAACCGACAAAACAGCCGCGTGTCGGCCTGGTATGCACCGTCTACGGCGCCGGCGCCTTCCTGGAACACTGGTGCAATCATCACCTGAACGCGGGGATCGATCATTTGATCCTGGTCTTCGATCACCTGGAAGAAGCCGGTGAAACCGCCCTGGCCGATCGCCTGGCCACGACTTTTCCCCCGAAGAACCTCACCATTTTCTCCGGTAGAGACCTACGCCGGGACAAACTTCACCGGTTACCGGACGACCCGCGCCTGGCCGGACCGCGACGCATCGCCGAATCCGGCAACAGTTCTTATGCCGTCGCCTCCCGCCAGATGCTCCATGCCTCATGCATCCTGGCCGCCGCCCGAACCGATGCCCTCGGCGGCGCGCCCTTGGATTGGCTCGTTCACCTGGATGCCGATGAACTGCTGATGCCCCTGGGACCGGGACGCGGCGGTGAAACCCTTGCCGACTGTCTTGCCGCGGCCGATGAAGCCGGTTATCCCAGGTTGCGTTTCGCCAATCACGAACTGCTGACTCAAGCGGGTTACCGGCCATGCTTCAAGATGAACCCCCACCAGGCCGCCGCCCGCCTGGGCGCGACGGGTTGGCAACAGGTCGTAAAGCACCTGAACTTGAGCCAGGAAGGACCCCGGCCCTGGTTCCTGGGTTATTTCAACGGCAAGTCCGCGGTGCGTGTAGCGGCCGGATATCTTGCCGCCGGCGTTCACGGCTGGTACCTGAACCGCGAGGCGCCCGATACATTCATCGCCGGCCCCGTCGTCCTGCATTGCCATATCGACAAACCCGACGATTTCAGCCGGAAATACCTGCGCAAGGCCGCCGACCCGGTTCCCGAGGAATCCCGCCTGTTCCACCCCTCCCCTGTCGAGGAAGCCGCCATGCGCATCATCGGCCGGGCCGAGGCCGAGGGCCTGTCCAAGTCGCAAACCGAGAAACAACTGGCGGACCTCTTCCACCAACTGACCGATTACACCGCGCGGGAACGCGAGATGCTCACCGAGGCCGGCCTATTCATCCCTGCCGATTTCATGCATCCGATCTTCCCCGATGATCACGACATCATTCCGAAGTAGCGGGCACCACGGCGTGGACCTGCTCGTTGCCGGCCGGTTCGACGGGCTTTTGATCTTCATTGAGCCGGGACAAAATAGCGCGGCGTACCGCGGCGATAGCCTCTTGCCGGGTTTCCACCTCATAAACGGACATGTCGATGCGCGGATGCACGATCATTTCCACCGTACCGGCGCGTAACCAAACGGAATTGCGGCCGCCCACAGCCTGGCTCCCGTTAATGGAGATGGGCACCACATCGATACTTTCCTGAACGGCCAGGTAGAATCCGCCCTTCTTGAAATTCATCAGACGCCCCGTGCGACTGCGGGTCCCCTCCGGGAAGATCAACAGGTGGGTTCCCTTCTTAACCCGTACCCCCGCTTTGCGCAGGCTCTCACGGGCCTTATCCAAACGACTGCGGTCGATGGGGACCATACCTATCAGGTAAATAGCCTGGCCCAGCACGGGAATAAAAAGAATCGATTGCTTGAAGATGAAGCGCAGGTTCACCGGCAACATGGCCAACAACACCAGGATATCGACCATGCTGGCATGATTGGGCATATAGATCACGGGATGCTTGGGGTCCACATGTTCCATGCCTTCAACCCTGACGCGGATACCGGCCACCTGCAAAATGGAACGAGCCCAGGTCCGAGCACACCAGGAACCTACCTCCAGGGGCAGGAGACAAGTCAGGATCGCAATGATTCCCAGGAACGCGGTGGAAAAAATAGTGAAGACAATGTTGATTGCAGGCCGCAAACCGTGGCACCCCCCACGAAAAAACTACCTGCCGTTCTTACGGCACACTTCTATCATAAACCCAACATCGGTTCACAAGCAACGTCAAGGACCTCGGTCGCGACGACAATAAGCCGAAACGCCCCCAACCGAGCAAAACCAGGCCCGACAATGCGCCCAAAACAAACCGGCACAACGCCATGAATATGTTGTTGGACCCAAACCCCGGAAAAACCCTACATTCGGTTGTCAAAAACCCAAAACACAACATTTAGAGCAACATCTCAATAAGTTCGGGTAAGATACAGAGTAGCGTGAACAAACCTCACGTGGCTCGACCTGGGTAAGGAACCGACAGCCGGCCTGAATGATGACCCTGCTTATAAGCAAGGTG
>JASJCB010000139.1 GCA_030066195.1 Acidobacteriota bacterium | reverse complement strand
AAGAATCAGTTTTCATTCTTTGCTCCCGAAAAGTCCGGGTCAAGGAACCACAACTGATTCCTTTCACGTTACTTTTCAGTGCGCAAAGAATTAGATCTGATTCTTTGCTCCTGACTTTTCAGGATTGGAGAATGAGGGCTGATTCTTTGCTCCTTACTTTTCCGGGTCGAGGAATGAGAGCAGGTTCTTTGATGCCGGCTTTTCCAACACAACCAATGACAACCCCGATAAAGCGTCTCGGCACGCTGACTGACAATGAAAACCCAGCTTGAATCGGAAAGGAAATTTTTCGCGCTTGCTCCTGCGTCGCTTCGCTTGGGATGCATGCACGCCCGGGTATCTTGGTTTATTTCAATATGCCTTTTCGGTACAGGGCTTCGATTTCCTCTTTTGTGAAGCCGCATTCGGCCAGGACCTCCACGCTGTCTCTGCCCAGTTCCGGGGCCGGTTGTTCATCTATCTCGCAAGGCGTTTCGCTGAACTTGATCGGCGCGCCTGCCAGCGTCATGTGGCCGTCCGGCGTAGTTATTGTTTGGATCATCTGCCGGTGCTTCAATTGCGGGTCGTCCGCCAGTTCCGTCAAGGTACGCAACGGCGTCAGGCACGCATCGGCATCGCCGGCCAGGTCGATCCATTCGTCGCGGGTTCGGGTGAGGAACAAGGCCTTCAGATCGGCTTCCAGGCGATCGTTTTCCTTGCCGCGACACAGGTGGCGCTTGACCCAATTCGGTTGGTCCGCCAGGTGGCAGAAAGCCTGCCAGAACTTGGGTTCCAAGGCGCCCAGGGCAACGTGGCCGCCGCAGGCGCAGGCGTAGATACCGTAGCAGGCAGTGCCGCCGGACAGCAGGAATTCACCCCGTTGCGGCGGACGGGGCATGGCCGAGTAGTGCGCCAGTTGCAGCGTGGCCAGCGGCAGCACGCCGTCCAGCATGGCCACATCCACCCACTGGCCTTTGCCCGTGGTTTGACGAGCCTGTAACGCGGCCAGGGCGCCGATCACCGCCATATAGGCGCCGCCGGCAACGTCGGCCATTTGCACGCCGGGGGCCAGTGGACCGGAGGTCTTGTTGCCCATGGTGTCCATGACCCCGGAATAACCCACGTAATTCAGATCATGGCCCGCCTTCCGTTCGTACGGACCGTCCTGGCCGTAACCCGTGATGGACACATATATCAGCCGCGGGTTGACCTCGGCAAGGCTTTCGTAATCCAGGCCGAATCGTTTCAGTACGCCGGGCCGGAAGCCTTCCACGAAGATGTCCGCTTCTTTGACCATTCGCTTGATGACGGCAAGACCCTCCGGGCTGTCTATCTCCAAGGCCAGGGAGCGTTTGCCCCGATTGACGGCCAGATAACCCGCGGCGGTTTTTCCCAGGTAGGGCGGGTAGTGCCGCATGTAGTCGGGTTTGTTGTTGTCCTCGATTTTAATGACTTCCGCGCCCATGTCGGCAAGCATCATCGAGCCCAGGGGACCGGGGTACAACCTGGTCAGGTCGATGACGCGAATACCGCTCAATGGTCCGCGTGACTGTCGGGTTTCCCCGGCCGGTTGCGGCATGCGCACAACCGGTTTTTCCTTTCACGTGGGTTCCAGTTTGTGGAAGCCGTGCATGAATTGCATCATCACGGGGATGTTGTCCACGAAGATCTCACCGCTCATGAAGGCCGCCTCGGGACTCTTACGACCCAACTCGATGTCGCGGTAGACCTCGCCGCCGGCGGTGACGGTGCAGTCCGGTTCGCCGGTTTTCCCTTCGGAGACGTTGCATGCGCCGTCGGCCAGAACCACGGTAAACGCGCCGTTATCGTCCTGGCTGAAATCGAAAAAGATGGTGCCCTGCATGGTCGCATCGCCCTTGAAACGTTCGGACAGGCCGGAGAAGATCGCGGCCACGGTCGGCAGTTCACCCTCGGTTTGCGCCGCATTGTCCTCGGCTTTGTCGGTCTGGGAGGGAGCGGAGAAGGTGACGCCGTCTACAATCATCTTGGCCAGGATCTCTCGCATGATTTCGGAAGTGCCGCCCGCAATGGTGCCCACGCGCGTGTCGCGATAATAGCGGGCAATGGGGTATTCCTCCATATAGCCGTAACCGCCGTAGCATTGCAGGCAGGTGTCCACTACTTCTTTGTTCAGTTCGCAGGCTTTCAGTTTTACCATGGAACATTCGCGGACCGCGCTCTGCCCCTGTTGGTGCAGCCAGGTCGCGTGATAGGTCAACTGACGGCACGCTTCCAATTCGGTGGCCATGTCGGCCATGCGGTGCCGCAGAACCTGAAAGCGGGCCAGGGGCCGGCCGAATGCCTTGCGCTGCTTCATGTATTCAAGCGTTTCCTCGAGGCAACCCTCGGTTCCGCCGACCGCGGTCAATGCAGCGATCAGGCGCTCCAGTTGGAAACCCTCCATAATATAGTAGAAACCCATGCCTTCCTGACCGATGAGATTGGACGCGGGGACGCGGACATCTTCGAAACTCAGTTCGCCGGTATCGGAACAGTGCCAGCCCATCTTCTTTAATTTGTTTGCGGTGAATCCGGGCGTGCCTTGATCGATAACGATCAGGCTGATATCCGAGGTGCCTTCACCGTCACCGGTCTTGACCGCCGTGGTGACGAAATCGCCGTAGACACCGTTAGTAATAAAAGTCTTCGAGCCGTTGATGACATAGAAATCGCCGTCGCGGCGCGCCCGTGTTTTGATGGCCGAAACATCGGAGCCCGCGTTGGGTTCGCTCACGGCGAGGGCGCCGATGAGTTCGCCCCTGATGCTGCCGGCCAGGTATTTTTGCTTGAGGGCCTCGCTGCCGTAGCGCGCGATGTGAGCGGTGGCAACGTATTCCTGTACGCCCACGGCCGCGGCCAGGCCGCCCAGCCCGGTACGCCCCAACTCTTCCAGGAAGATTGCCGAATAAAACATGTCCGCCTCGGCGCCGCCGTATGCCTCGGGGAAGTTGATGCCAAGGAACCCAAGCTCGCCCATCTTCTTCCAAAACTCGCGAGGGATGGCCTGCTCCGCTTCCCAGGTGATTGCATCCACCTCGGTTTGAAAGAACTGTCGGACCGTATCGCGAAACTGGTGGTGCTCCTCGGAAAGGTAGATCGATTGCATGACAGACACTCCGGTTGACAAAGATGGCGGCGGGTAAAGACCGGCCGAGAGGGTAGGGAAGAGGCCCCCATAGTTTCTGCACATTTTATGAACGATGGTTCAGGTAATTCAAGCAAAAACTGCGGTGACCCCTTCGGTAGATGCACCACCCCCGTCTACCCGATACCACGTTCCCCTCGACGTGTTTCGGGCATCGATGCTATTGACGATTTTCTGACGCAAAGGCCGGGCGGGCGCGGATCGCCCGCCCCTTCAGGCCTGGTTACAATGGATCAGGTAAATTCACCACTCCACAGACCTTTGATCCACTTGGAGAAGACTTCCATGTCGACGACGAACGCGTTCATCTCGGGCTCTTTCCAAATCCCGTATTCCTCCGCCGAATTCGGGTTGGTTTTCGCACGGTAACGCAGTTGATGCGCTGAAAAGGGAATCAGCTTGCAAACCGCCGTCAATAAAAAGATGCCTTCCTGTTTCAAAAGTGTATTGCCGTCCCAATTAGGCTCGATAGCCTTGATCTTGGAACGAAAGTGTTTACGGTAGTAAGGAGCAAAGACACTCATACGCACGATCCAATGGGTCCACATCTTGCGCACGCCCATGAGATCCCATGGGTTCTGGCCCTTCTTCTTGAGCTCATTTGCCTTTCTTTTCACCTTAACCGGATCCAGCATCAAGATCTCCACGATGTCTTTGAGATAGAAGATGCTTTTGCGGTCCAGCAGCTCCTCTTGAGTCCAGTCCGGATTGACTTCACTGAGGTTCATTTCATCCGCTTGGAAGATCTGTTCCACCATATTGTAAGTACCCATCCTTTTTTTACAAGGTTTATGAATTCGCCAAATGCCCTGCCGGACCCATCTGCGAATTTGATCAAAATGGGCATTTAAATTCATAAAGATTTGTCACTGGTACCCCACCTATTGAAATTTTAGCGCTACCTCAGAGCGCAGTTCAACATAAATGTGAGCATCAATGAATATCTGTGGGAAATTTTCAATCGTGGGGTGCTCTTTATTGCATCGAATTAGAAAATCTTGATTGTCTATAGCTTTCGTCTGCCCAGGATAACTTCCATTCCTGGGAAATTGTTTCTTACAGTGCTATTTGCGCGGGTGTGTTTAGCGCTTCAGGTTTTTTCAATAACGTCACTTAATGATATTTAAGCTCCGCGGTCGCATTTTGCAAGCGATCCCGGCACTTTTCCTGTACCGGACCACTTTCCCACCTCCCTGGGATCTGTTAAGATGAAGCGCCCATGCTTCAGCAACCGGGCAACAGTTTGTGGGGAGACGGTGGTTGGAGAAACAAGACCTGATCGATAAATACGTTACCAATAAAACAGGCCAGGTATTCGCAATAACTGATTTGCCGGGGATCGTGGGCGCCGTGATGGCGCGCTACTCCCGTGCCTCGACGGGCCTGCGAGAAACCCTCCTTCGGGAGTTCATCAAAGAAGACAAAGTGAAGCTGGACAAGGCTTACAAGCTCATCGAGCGCGTGTTGATCGCCTACGGAGACGACTCCGTGGGCGAGTTGGAGGGGGCGCATCTCTCCTTCGAAAACATATCCTTGCTGGCGACCAAGGTCATCGAACACAGGCGAATCGGCGGCTCGCCCATCGAGCAATCCACCCGCTACGTGCGCTACGACTTCAAACAGGCGGAAAACGGATATCACTATTATTTGCCGAAAACTCTGGGAGAAGGTACCGGCAGGGAAACCTTCCGACGGCTCAGCGATCGCATTTTCGATAATTATTCGAGCATGTGGACGCCGCTGCACGAGTACCTGGAACGCCACAAACCCCTGGAAGACGCGGCTTACGACATGGGTACCGGCATGCAGCGGTTGGCCGATATGACTACGCCCAAGAAGATTTCGGCCTTCAAGCGCACTTACCGCAATGACATCAAAACAAAAGTTTGCGACGTGCTGCGCGCCTTCCTGCCCCTGTCTACCCGCGCCAACGTGGGCCTTTTCGGCAACGGTCGTTTCTTCCAACACTTGATCAGCAAGATGCTCACCAGCAACCTGGCCGAGGCCAACGGATTGGGGCAACAGGCCCTCGTCGAATTGACCAAGGTGATCCCGCATTATGTCAAGCGGGCGAAGGTTTTCGATTACGTCCGGGAAAATGAGCGAAACATGGCTGAAATCGCAGCTAAATACTTCTCCGACCTGGACCCTACAGTCAATGCGGAAATCGGTATGATCGAGCCGGATCACGGCTTTCTGGCCGAAATGCTGCAACGTGACGGACTGTCAGCCGAAAATATACGCGCCGCGACCATTCGCGAGCAGGATCTCAACCTGCTGGCCGCCCTGGTTTTCGCCCATACGCGGGGGTCGTTCGTTCAGATCCGGGACCGCATCAAAACGCTGCCGCCGGAAGCCTGGATCGAGATCATGGATGCCTATTACGGCAATCGTCAGGTGCGTCGCGACCGTCCCGAGCGCGGCATCGAGCACGGCTATCCCTATAACTTCGACCTGGTAACGGAATGGGCGGTTTACAAGGACCTGATGCGGCACCGCATGGGCACCATCATGTTACAGCCCATGGCGCCGGATCTGGGTTTCGAAATGCCGTGGGAATTGGATGACGCCGGACTGGGTCATATTGCCCGCGAAACAATCGCCGTCGCCGAAGAACTCTATGCCTACCTGGACAAGAACTACCCCGAGTGCCGTGAGTACGCCATGTTGCAAGGTCATCGCGTGCGTTGGCTGTTGGGCATGAACGACCGCGCCCTGATGCACATGCTGGAATTGCGGACCGCGCCGCAGGGACACCCCAATTATCGGGAGGCCTGCCAGGTTCTGCATCGACTCGCGGCGTCCCGGTTCCCGGAACGGGCCGAGCGCATGCGTTTCGTGAATCATGAGGAGACCTACTGGTCGCGGGGCGATTCCGAGGCCCGCCAACGGGTGAAGGAAGCCATGCTGGATCAAAAGCACGATGGAGACAGTCCTTAGACCGTCTCCCGGCGCGCCCTATTCCTCGGGCTATAGCAACTCGCCCAGGGTGTTGAGGAAGCGGTCTCTTTCCTCTTCAGTGTTATAGAGGTAGGGAGAAACACGTATAGCGTCGCCGCGCACACTGACGAAGATTTGCCGCTCCTTCAGGGCCGCGGCCAGGGAGTCCGGCAAGCCGTCCGGATGCCGCAAGCCCATCAGATGCGGGGCGCGCAGATGCTCCGGGGCGGTCTGGAAACCCAGGCGGGCGGCTCCTGCCGACAATTCACGGTTGAATTGACCCAGGGTGGCCGAGATACGTTCGACGCCCCATTCGTTGAGCATGCGCAATGCGGCCGCCATCATGGGCATCAGCATGAAGTTGCTGCGTTCGCCCACGTCGTACCGCGATGCGTCCAACACCAGGTTATCGGTGTAGTCGACAAGGCGGGCGAGGTTTTCGCTGCCTTCGCGTGTAATCCAATTGTATTCGAGGGGATCTCCCAGTTGGTACTCCGGGGCCACGTACATCATGCCGATGCTGTACGGACCCAACATCCATTTGTAACCGGCAGCCGCAAGAAACGCGGGTTTCACCTTCTGTACATCGAACGGCAGGGCGCCCAGGGACTGGGTGGCATCGATGACCAGGGCGGTTCCCAGTTCCCGACAGGAGGCGCCGACCGCTTCCAGGTCGACCAGGCTGCCGTCCGTCCAGTGACAGTTGGGGAGCGCGGCGATTGCGGTTTGCTCATTCAATTGCGCCGATACGGCGTGGGTCCAGTCGCCGTCCTCGGGCCTGGGAATCACGATCACTTCGGCGCCCGTCTCCGCCGCACGAGCCTTCCAGGGATAATAATTAGACGGGAACTGGTCTTCCAACACCAAGATGCGTTGTCCCGAGGTCAGCGGTATGTTCTTTGCCGCGATTCCCACGCCGTAGCTTACCGATGGAATGAGGGCGATATCGCCGGATGTCGCACCGATCAATTGGGCGAACAGTTCGCGCACCTCGTTGGATTCATCGAAGAAATGATGCGGGAACACGTCCCAGGGTTCGGCCTTGCGCTGAAGCGCCTGAAGTCCTGCCTCCTGTACCGGTTGGGCTTGGGGCGACATATAGGCGCAGTTGAAATAGGTGACCTCTTTGGGGATATGGAACAGGTGCTCCTGTCGAGGAAGGGTGTCGACAATATGTTCCATAGCAGCTCATCCTTTCAGGGCACTGATCAGGAGACCGGGCAGTTTGAAGAGCGAGGGTCCCGCCTCGAAGCGCGTCAGGTTGCGACCCAACGCATCGACCGCCTTGTGGGTAACGAACCAGGCCGGCTTGGGCTTTTGGGTGAAGGGGCCCTTGATCACCGTCTTCTCCGGTTTGTCGAACATCAGGGTATTGTGCACCACGTCGCGGCCGGACTGAATATCGTAGATGTCGTGACCGGGGAAAGCGCCCCATGTGGCGCTGCAAATCGCATAACCCAGCGCGGGCCAAAGGTTCACGCCCACCGTGCCGAAGCGCATATTGGCCATGGCGCGATCGAACGCGGCCGCGACATCCGGCTGTTTGGCCGTCCGGGGGTCGATGATCATGGCGCCGCTAAGCGTGCCCCACAGTGAATCGTTGGCAAAATCGACCGCTTTATCGATAAACGCGGCGGTACTTTCCGCCTCCAACATGGTCTCGCTGAACAGGCCGCAGAAGGCTTCCATGCTGAAACACAACTCGTCCTGTCGGTTCGGGTCGACATCGGTAATCAGGGTCCAGGGCAGGTGTCCGTTCTCGCGGCTGCCGTAGGTCTCGGCGTCGGGATGTTGCTGCATGAAGGCATCGAAGCGGTTGTCGGCGCCCGGATAGTAAGCGGGCCGGGTGGGATGATTCTTCATCACCTCGCGCAAGGCGCCCAGGAAGGCATCGCGCTGCTTCCACCCCTTTTGGGTGATGAGAACCCGGGTAGCGTTGCAATTGAAGCCCGCGTTATTGGCCAGCGATGAGAGTATGTTCTCGGCCTGGTACTTAATTTCGCTCGGGCTCCAGTCGCCGGGCACGATGATCATGGGGCTGACATTACCCAGTTCCGAGGTAATGGGTTTCGGATTTTGCACCTTGCGCGCCGCCTTGTTCTCAGCAACGTCGGGACCGAAGACGATGACGTCGTGTGTTTTGTCGCTGCCGGTAATGTGGATCTCGTCAACCAGTTCGTGTTTGCAGCAATAGTCGCCCACCTGGGCGCCGCCGTAGACGATCGCGCAGAAGCCGCGTTCGATAAGGCAGCGCATCCCGCGGGTAAGGAAGGGGCCAAGGTAATCGTTGACCGGATGCGCCTTCAGCAGGGTCAGCTTCTTTTCTACGAACAACTTGTAGAAGCAGTCCATGGGGGCAATGGAGGCCACGTTGCCGGCGCCCAGGACGAGGCTGATTTCGCATTTTTCGGGCGGGTTGCGATAAGCGGCGGCCATGTTCCGGTGGAGCCTCTCTTGAGTGACGCCGGGCTGCATCCAGACCTCGGCGGTGGTACCGGCGAACAGCAGCTTGTCCCAGGCATCGCCGGGAAAAACGGAGGCGATGACCTGACCGCCGGCATGGGTATGGACCCTGCCGGGAACCTTGGGATGACCGTATTTCTTGATTTGTTCCAGGGTGCGTTTCAGCAGTCGAAGGTTCCTAATCGTCGGTGTTGTGCCCGCCAACCACTCCTGGCCCGCGCCGCCCGGGTAATCGCCCAATCCCTTGGCCTTGACCGCGGCTTGGACCCAATCCTCCGAACATTCGAGGAAATCGCGGATCAGGGTATCGACCAGGTCGATCCGTTCGTCGATAGAAAGAGCCAGGAATGCGTCGCGCTTGCTGTCCAACTGTTGCAGCGCCTTGTCGATTTCCTGAGTACTGGTGTCCGGTTCCGGTTGGTTGCCAAATTCTGTTTTCGCTAACTCGGGTGTGGTGGTGGACATCGACAATCTCCTCGAATGAATTTCAGTTCATCATAGCACAATTGACCGACCGGTAAGTCAATTCCCGGAGCTTTGGGTAACGTTTGGGAAGCAATGACCACTGACTTGGCAATTGTATTTCCCTGTCTCTTGGTGGAGCAATCCAAGCATTCAAGTGATCCCGGTCACTTTATGCGCGTCTTGAAAGCAGCCGGGAATATCGCCCGGGGGCTTTTTGTTACCTCGCAGGAGCCGGGGGGAGAACAATTTTATTTACCTGCCAGGGTTGTTCCCTCCTGTTGTGATCGCAAGCATGGAGCATCGTGTTTCACCATGCTCCGGTCGCGAGAGACGTTGACGCCAGGTTCCTTTCCGTCTCGCCCACTCATCAAAACTGAATGACGGTCCTCTCTCGGCAAGGAACCAGGGGACCGCATTGCCTTTTAAACTTTGCGAGGTGTGTAATGCAAACATCCCGGTTGATTTGTTGTGCCCTTTTCTCGATCTTTCTGTCCTTATCGTCCTACGCCCAGGAGGCGCGGGGCGCTACCTATGAAGTGACCATTACCAATATTTCAAAAAGTCAGATCTTTTCTCCCCCTCTGTTGATTTCTCACACCGCTGCCGTCAAGCCGTTTGAGGTGGGTATGGCCGCCTCGGCCGGTCTGAAGTTGATGGCCGAGGACGGCGACGCATCCCTGCTGCTGGAAGAGCTTGCTCCTTCCAATGAAACCTTCGATCTTCAGATTGCCGACGGTCCGGTTCTTCCCGGTCAGTCGATTACCGTCGACTTGGAGGCAAGCGGTCGTTTCGACCAGGTTACCGTCTTGGGCATGTTGGTGACCACCAACGATACCTTCTTCTCCGCGTCTACCACGGCGCCTCGTTCGCTTCAAGATCTCTTCAAACGCGCCGCGCCCAAATACTTCACCAATGTCGGCCAGGGCAACGCTTATGATGCGGGCACCGAATTCAACTCGGAAGACTGCGCTCATATCCCCGGCCCGCCCTGCGGCAATCCCGGCGCAACTCCCGATGAGGCGTCCGAGGGTTATATCTATATCGCCAACGGCATTCACGGCAAAGCCGATCTGGATGCATCGACCTACGATTACAACAACCCCGTGGTTCAAATCAAGGTCCGCCGGAAATAATCAAGTCAACAAAATAGCGGGCGGCGTTTCGGCGCCGCTCTTCTGCTTGTTTCCGCCGAGTTGGCCGGTGATTCAGAACTCAGGGGTAGGCGGCGATGTCTCCTACCTCGACCTCGGTATCGAACGGTCCGAAAGCGTTTTCTCGGATGGCAGCCGCTTCTCGATGTAATTGGGCCGCGTTTTCAGTTCTGCCGGCGGCCGCTTCAAATGCGGCGTAGGTAGTCAATACGTTGGCGAACTCCGGGTAGTGTCGATGGTAGTCACGGCCCAGGCCCGTTGCCTTGGCGAACCAGGTCTTCGCTTCGGCGTTTCGGCCTCGTGCGGCCGCCAGTTGAGCGCGTCGCCAGGCGTAGATCATGTGGGCGTCGTGTTCGGGCATGTTGTCCGCGATGGCTCTTCCGGTTCGATTCAGGAAATCCTCGGCTTTAGCCGGGCGTCCGGTTGCGGTCAGGGCTGCCGCGTAATCCATATAGAACCTGGCTACAAAAAGGCTGACCTGATGCATGGTCGCCGGCCACTTTCCTTCCAGGATTCGATAGTGTTTCATCGCTTTTTCCGGGTGACCTTGCAACATGGCCAGCCTGCCGCGTAGCTGGGTGAAATACAGGTCGCTCTTTGATCCGGTCGGCAAAGTCGACAGCAGATTTTCGGCGGTTTCCAATTGGCCGGAACGCAGGTAGAGGCCCGCTACCAAAGCCTGGTAATGCGGCGCCTGGTGCTCGCCGAAAGGGTCTTCCAAGGTATGCGCCCAAGCTTGTTCCTGGATGCGAATCGCCTCATCGGCCAGTCCCTGGTGCCAATAAGACAGGCTTTTCACCTGTTTCATGGCGCTCAGGACTTCCAGGGATGCTCTTTCTTCAAGTTTGGGAATCAGGTCGTCCAGCAGGTCTGCAGCCTGGTCCTGCCTGCCCAGGTAAAAAGACAGCAGCGCATAAACACGGGTTACGACCGTCTCGCCCAGCAGGCCAAGCTCCTGACCCTTACTGAGTTCGTAGGCTCGCCGCATATTGCACATGCCCTCGCCCCTGTCGCCCGTTAGCACCTGGTACCTGGCCAGAATAGACAGGGCGAAGGAGGTATCGGCGGGCCACTGTTCCTCGTAGCCTTTCAGCAGGGCCATGGCTTGTTCGGCATAGACGCCTAATTCACCGTGTTGGTCCTGATCTCCGTATTCCGCGGCAATCCAGGTGAGGGCAGAGGCTTCCAAGCGCCGGTCACCCATGGCCGCGGCCAGATCGCGGGCAAAGAAGAAGGTGTCCAGGGCGCGTTCGTGTTGGTAGAGACCGCAATAGACCTCACCGGTTCTTAGGGAAAGCATGGTCAGGGTTCTGCCCAAGCCCGCCTCGACCAACTGCTCGACAGGGACTGTTCTCAACTCGCTGAGCTTGTTATCCAGTTGGGCGATTACCTGCCTGCTTTTGCCGGCCCGCTGCGTTTGGCGATAGCCTTCCAAGAGTGGTTCCATGGAAGTGATCACCGTGTTGAATGCCTTCATGTTCAATTGGGCCAGTTCTTGTTCCTTGCGGGTTTCCGACACCCCGGCCAGACGACCGATCGATAAGCCGCCCAGCACCAGGACCATCGAGGCCGCGGTCAGGAACACGGTCTTATGACGTTGCACCAGTTTTTGCGCCTTGTAAAGAATACTGTCGCCGCGTGCTTCCACCGGACGGCCGCTGAGATAGCGGTTTATGTCATCGGCCAGGGCGGCAACCGTGGGATAACGGCGTTCCCGATCCTTGTGCAGGGCCTTGAGCATGATCCGGTTCAGGTCGCCGTTCAGCTTGCCGCGCGGGCGTTTGGGCGTATTCTCGCGCACTTCACCGATGCGTGCGGGGTCAAGGGTGATGTCAGAGCCGTCCGTGCCCGATGTCCGCGAGCGGGTCATCACCACGCCGCCGGGGCGATGACCGGTCAGCAACTCGTAGAGAACCACACCCAGACTGTAGACATCGCAGGTAACCGCGGCCGGTTCGCCGCGCAGTTGTTCGGGGCTCGCGTATTCCGGGGTCAGCATCCTGGTTCCCGCGGCCGTCACCGTGGCTGCCTCGCCGCTTTCCTCGTCTACCAAACGTGCAATGCCGAAGTCCAATAGTTTGGGAACGCCCGCGTCCGTAACCAGAATGTTATGTGGTTTCAGGTCGCGGTGCACGACCAGGTTTTTATGGGCGTCACTCACGGCGCGGCAGACTTCGACAAATAGTTCCAGGCGTCGGTCTACGCTCAATTGCTTGTGGTCGGCATAATGGTGCAGGGGCCGGCCCGGTATGTATTCCATGACGATATAGGGTAGCTGACAGTCGGTACTGCCCGCATCGATCAACCGGGCGATATTGGGGTGTTCCAGGCGGCGCAATACCTCACGCTCCAGGCGGAACCTGCGGATCAGGCTGCCCGTATCCATGCCGCGTTTCAGTATTTTGACAGCCACATGTCCCCGGTAGGGATGGTGGGCGTAGTAAACAACACCCATGCCGCCCCTACCCAACATCTCGCCTATGCTGTAGTCGCCGACCTTTTGGCCCGGAGTGAAGTAACAATCACGCAATTCGTCTGTTCGGTTCATAAGCTCCCGGCTTTTTCAGCAAAATAAGGCATCGGCCATTCTTAATATACGTTAGCCGGTCCGGGAAATGGGTCTAGCTTTACAAATTATTTAGATTGAGACAGAGAAAACCGGAAGATCGACACGATAAACCAAGAGAGGTTCAAGCGCATACACACGTTGCGCTTGAACCTCATGGTACTGCTTGAACGCTTGGGTTGAATGATGTGACCGGTGTTCTACCTTTCGCCGGCAATTTCCAGGGACAGCATGTGGACCGTCTCGATTTGCGCTCCATTTAAACCGGCGCGATTTTCGAAAAACGCGCGCAATTTCGGGTCCATTTCTACCGCACCGCCCTCGGCGCGCATACCTTGAACCACGCGGGACATTGCCGACAGCACATATTTGATTTGCTCCTTGGAGAAGCCTTCTTCCTCCAGATATCGGGCCGATCGCACAAAGGTTTCCTTGCTGATCACCGGTTTTTCGGTTTTATCGCCGCCGCGTGCAATGCGACGGGCCAGGAAGTGAACCAGTTCGATCTGCTCATCGGTCAATTGGACTTCCTCAGCAAGTTGGTCATAGAGTTCCCGGTCCATAACCGGTTCCTCGTCTTCGGCAAGTCGATGGATTTGTTGAACGGCGGCAACAAGGCTGTTCAGGGTCGGCTGGATTTGATCGTCCGAAAGACCGTTTTTCCTGAGAATGTTCTCGATGGCAGCCTGTTTTTTCTTATCGACGCCATGAATTCGGAGCCGGTTCGCCGGCGTCATGTCCGCGGAGAGGGCAGCGGCATATTCCCTTATCAGGTCGATCTGGTCTTCATCGAGTCCGACGGTTTCCTCGAACCAGGTATGCATCCTCGGGTCCAGTTCCCGGTCGGGGCCCATGGCGATCAGTTTCAGGATGCCGTTCATGGCGGGTCCGATCTGCTCTTCGTTGAGACCGTTCTCGGCCAGGGCGGTTTGAAGATCGTTAACGGCATGATCGGAAATACCCAGTTTTGTAAAACCGGTGCGACTGCCCATGCCTTTGGTCAGGCGCCGGGCCACATCGTGGACTACGCCGATCTGTTCCTTGGAAAGACCGATCCTGGTTTCAAAATAGGTAAGCATTTCCCCTTCGATGCGGTCACTTGTGTCGGGCGTGCGGAACTGTTTGACCACGCCCAACATACCGGTTAGAGCCGCCTCGGTTTGCTCTTCGCTGAAGCCTTCCATTTGGAAATGCGCCCTGATTTTGGACACGGTTTCACCGCTTACGCCCATTTCCCGGTAACGGGTTTCGGTGCTTTGATTTTCCGTTTGGGTGTAGGCGAGGCCCAGGGGCAGCACCACGGCCGCACACAACAGAGCGATCATTTGAAAGTGTTTGGAGGTTTTTCGGTTTAATTTACCGGACACAATCATTCTGAATCTCCTTTCAAGTTGTCCGCCGCTGCTCATTTGGCTTGCCATGGCCGGGGGTCGGATCAGGGGGGCGGCCAGGCATTCGATAGCTTCCAATAAGGAGGCGGCATAGGTTCGTGATTTGGGTTGCAGGCCGGCAACAACCAGGCTGTCGCAACAAAGTTCCTCATTGATGCGCAGGTTGCTTTTTGCCCACCAGACAAGGGGGTTCCACCAGAAAAAGATGCTGACCGGCCATTCAAGCCATCGAACCAGGTAGTCGCGACGGCGTACGTGGGCCAACTCATGAGCCAGGACCCATTGGAACTCCTGAGCTTTCATGCGGTCGAGCAGGATGGATGGGATGATGATGCGGATATCACCGCCCACCCACCAAACCATGGGCGTCAGCCGGGCCTCGGTGGTAAAGGCGCGCGGCGAGGTCTTCATGCCCAGGCGTTTTGCCATGTCGTTCGTCATGCTCTGCAAGATAGACGACGCCGGTTTGGATGCATCGCGCAAAAGTCGGTTGAACTTGACGACACGGGCGGCGGACCAGATACCGATGACCAGACTGCCGGTCAGCCAGAGCAGCAGCAATGAGCTTTTGAGCGTCCAATCGAAGCCGGTATGAACGGCCGGGGTATTCCCACGGGCAGGGAAGTCCACCGCAAGGTTTTTCACATTGGTGATCGGGTCAGCGGTCGCGGCGACTGCCTGTTCCGTCAAGTGAGGAACCACGGGCAGGTCGATGACGGGCGGCGTGACCAACTTGACGAAGACAAACAACCAAAGGATATGCGCCAATTGAGGGTGCGAGCCTTTACGCTGAACCAGGAAGGCGGCTATTGCCGGGATCAGTGCGAGGCAGATGTTGCTGAGCGTCATATGAAGGAGGGTGTCAATCATGATCATCCTCCCGGTCTTGCGCATCGAGAACGGCGCGAATGCGGTCGATTTCGTCGCGGGTGATCTTGTTGCCCTCGACCAGATGCGTGATGAGTGGTGCGAAGGAGCCGCCGGTCAACTTATCGGCCAGGGACTCCATCTGACTGCACGAATAGGCCTGACGGGAAACCGCGGCCGAGAAGATGTGGACGGGTAGTTCGGTATCGCGCAGGATATAACCCTTGTCTTCAAGACGCTTCAGCAGTTTCTGAACCGTGCCGTGCTGGGTCTTCGTACTGTCGGGATAGAGCGCCTCGCGGATCTGACGCGCGGTCATGCGGCCGTCCCGCCAAAGTAGATCCATGATCGCCAGTTCTGCATTGGCCAGGGGAATGTGTTTCATCGTATTCTCCTTCTTGGTGAATGAGAGGGACAAAAGAGGTTACGACGGCTTGTCGTACGACATCTTGTCTACAAGACGCGACTTGTTGTCGTACTTGTCAAGCAAAACCTGGATTTTTTTCCAGGAAGTACAGTCCATAGGCTGACGCGAACCACTGATCTGTGAAGGTCAGCGCGATCCGCGGCTGTATTTTTTATATCGTTCCCTACCGGAGCCAAATTTCTCGAAGTCCGGCCCCCTTTCTTTATCAAACCAGTAGTTTCTCGTGTTTTTTGTGACATGCGATTGCCCTGTCTTGGGACCCTATCGGCTTGCTGTTGTCGGCCGATTGGTGTAGGGTGTGACTGGCGACGGCGTCAGCCCTCCGGCCGATTCATTTTTTTCGAGGTATGAATTATGGCAGTCGATCAAGAGCAGTTCAAAAAAGCCCTGGCTACTTGGGCCAGCGGGGTTACCGTGGTAACCACCGAAACCGGGTCCGGGCCCGTCGGACTTACCGCCAGCGCCTTTTCATCCGTTTCCGCCGAGCCGCCCCTGGTTCTGGTTTGCGTCAATCAGTCTTCCGAATCCTGCGATTGTATCGAGGAAGCCGGGTTCTTTGCCGTCAATATCCTCAGTACCGAACAGCAGGACGTTTCCAACAAATTCGCCTCGCGCAAACTCAAGGAGACCCGTTTCCAGGACCTGCCCATGAGTACCGGCGTGACCGGCGCGCCCCTGTTGGACGAAAGCCTCACCTCTATCGACTGCACCCTGGTCAATACCGTCGTCATGGGCACTCACAAGGTCTTCTTCGGGGAAGTTCAGCAGGTGGTCAATCGCGAGGGCAACCCCCTGATGTACTATCGCGGGGGCTACCGGGAGATTGCCGGGCTTTAGGCAACCCGCTTCGCCGTAGTCAACGGCAGGGTGAGTGTGAAGCTCCGCTTCATTCAGCGCCGCAAAGGCAGGAATTCTCTCGTGTCCATTTCAAGGTGAGGCTGGACGCCATCTGTTTGACCGTGGTCACATCGAACGGCTTGCGAAGGTAGAGCAGACGGTCGGTGTCCCCCAGTAATTGGTGAATGTCTTCCCAACTGTAATCCGCATAGGCGCTTACCAGTACGATTTCCGGATCGGGCCAGTTCTCCCATATCTTCTTGGTTGTCTGCACCCCGTCCAAGCCGGGCGGCATATTGATATCCATAAAAATCACCGAGTAGGGTTTGTTCTCGTTATGCGCCTTTTCGATTTGTTGCAGAGCCTCCTCTCCTTGAAAGGCGGAGTCCAACTCGTAGTTGATCGGACTTTCCATGGGTCTGTTCTCCGGGCCGAATAACATGCCGGCCATTTCTCCCAGTCTGCGTTCCTCTTCGGTCTCGTGCTCGACGAGAATCTTGCGGAAGTCTGTATGTATGGCTTGATGGTCGTCAACAATGAGTATGCGGGTATTACGACCTTCATTGGACTTGTCGGTCACGGACATGACCACCCTCCTCTCACCGGAAATATAGGAATGCCCTTGGGCGGTGCATGGATGGGTGGGTGTTCTTACCGTGATTGTATCGACATAGGCCGGCCCAAACTTAATTCCGTGATGATGAAAAAATGGTTTACCGGGGATGCTGACCAAACAAATCTTCACGTTCATGGGAACACCCTTAAACACGGTAAAGGAATGACTTATTCCTATGAGTAGGATTTTCTTGCGGATTTTACAGATAGACTACTTTTTTCTGCCTGAGGCTTCCTTAAGTAATCTAGAGAAATTTCCGAACAAAAGAATGTCTGGTGCTTGATTTTTTTCAGGATGGTAAAATGGTAAGTAGTAGGTTGTTTTGCCTGATCGTCGTGGTACTTTCCACTTTCTTGGGATCAAGTTTGTGCTTTGCGACGCCTGCTGATGAAGAGCAAGAGGAAAATGAATTGGTCCAAGAGTTTTTTTGGGGTGAAACGGTCTTTGTCCAGGAATCGGGTGAGTTCCAATTTACTACCGGCGGGTTTTTGCCTCGGGGAAACGACAGTGATGAGCACCGGTGGGGCCTCGTCTTGGAGTACGGTTTCACGGACCGATTCCAGGCCGCTGTAGAAGCGGAATTCGATGATGAAAACGAACTGGAGACCGTGCCTTTGGAATTCAGCTACGCCTTTCTCCAGGATCCCCGAATCCTCGCCCTTACCGCCGGGGTTGAAATTGCCTTCCCAACAGAAGATGACGATGATGAGGAAACCTCGCAAGAGGTTTTCCTGACTCTGGGCAAACAATTCGGCGCGGGTCAACTTCACATGGGCGGTTCAACTTCGCTGGAGTCAGGGGAAGAGTGGGCGGTATTCCTGGCCGGCGTACATCCGCTGTTCAACGGAGCGGCTCATCTGGAAGTGAATCTGGAAGATGAGGACGGTCTGCAGGAATCCTTTATCACTCCGGGGTGGAGTTGGCAGAGTAAAACCTTTGAACTGGGGTTCGGAATCCCCGTGGGCCTGGGTCGGGATGAGCCGGACTGGGGTATTGCGGCGCAAATAACATGGGAGTGGGGGGGCGATTGATCCGCTTTTCCAACTGGAGTCTTCGGTACAAAATACTCATTCCCCTGGCCTTGATCGCCATCATCCAGGGGCTCGTCGTTTTCTTCATCTACTTCTCCTCATACCGCTATTTAAAGGACGTTTTTCTTCCCAGAGAAAGAGTCTTGAACCAATTCATGTCACTGAGTTCCACCCTGATGAGTGAAACCAGGGAATATGTTTTGACCTTCGAGGAAGAGACCATCGAGGAACTCGACGAATTGGAGGAGGCCGTTGAGCATGAAATGGAAAGTCTGGACAACCTGTTCGGTTCGGGAGAGATTCATATAAAATCGGGCATTCTCGACGCCGCCGGAAAGCTGAATGCCCAAAGCGATAAAATCGTTCAAATGCGACAAACGCTCGATGAACAACAGGATGCATTGAAGCAATCATGGCACCGGATCGAATCCTTGCCCATCTGGTTGGTTGAAGGTCCAAAGAATGCGACATCATGGAAAAAAAGCGATTACGAATTGGCTTTGCTCAACGCAAAAATCCTACATGCCCTGGAAGACTACTACCTTTTGACCGCACATCCGCTTGACGCGGACAATCATGAAGATGATGACGAAGAGAACGAGGAATTGGAAGTTGAACCGGTCAGCATCAGGCATGGCGCCTCTCCGCGGGTACAATATGAAGCCCTGTACCAGATCGCCTCGGTGGAAGGAAAAAAGCTATTGGAGGCTTTTGCTCCTCACATGGACCCATTTTTAGACCTGGGCCGAAAAACACGGCACACACGGGGCGAATTGGCCGAATCACTGGAAGAGTTGGAGGCTTGCGAAAACGCCCTTGAACAGGAACTCGAAAAGGCGCTGGATGTAACGCTTGCACAAAACAACCAAAAATTGAACCGCGCGGCGATGAACATGCAAATCTCTCTGATCATTGGTCTCCTGGCTGTCATCACGGCTCTTTTCATTGTTTCCGATAAAACTGCCGAGCGACTCAAGGAGGTTATCAGGGCTACTTCCAAGTTCAGTATCGATAACCTGAATCATCGCGCACCGGCCAGGGGGGAAGATGAACCGGGCCGTCTCGCCAGGGCATTCAATGACATGGCCGACCAGTTGCAAAAGAGTATCGAGGCCAAGGAGAAAACGGAGCGAACCCTCCTGCAACAAGAACGCCTTGCCTCGCGTGAGGCCGGCATATCGGAAGTTTCTACGGCCATCCTGCACAATGTCGGTAATATCCTCAACAGCGTTGTCACTTCCTGCCACCTGGTTTCGGAAAGGGTTCACAGCACCGCCAAACACCAGGCCCTGAACCGGGCCAATCAGCAGTTGAGTAACTTCGACGCTCTGCTGGAAAACAAAGAAGCCCACGCCAAACTCCTGGCTTTCTACGAACGTTACGAGAAGATTTTGCGACGGGAATATGATTGCCTGGTCGACCATGTCGACCGGATCTCAGACAAGATAGAAATCATTCGCAAGGTGATTCACTCTCAACAAAAGATGGCCGGCAATTACTTCCAGGAAGAATTATTGGATCTGCACGAGGTCATCGAGGACGGTCTGTTGATTTTCGAGAATGACTTTGCCAATCGCGGCATCGAGGTGCGTTCGTTATTCTCCGAACTGCCCCGGATCTACGTACATCGCAGTAACCTGACGCAAGTGGTCATCAACCTTCTCAAAAATGCCCGTGATGCCTTGGGCGAGCAGAAAACCATTACCTTGGAAATGAGTCGAGACAAGAAGTTTATCTATCTCAAGGTATCCGACACCGGCAAGGGCATTCCCAAGGAACTGTTGACCAGCATCTTTCAATACGGTTTCACCACGAAACATGACGGCCACGGTTTCGGCCTGCACAGTTGCGCCAATTCGGTTCAGGCGATGGGCGGCGAGATCTGGGCCGAGAGTGAAGGGGAGGGAAGGGGCGCAACTTTTGTGGTTCGCCTGCCGATTAAACGCAAGCCGGCCCTGGATGAAGCCCGGTCTTCCGCCTCGTCTCCACCGGATATCATCTCGGTTAAACCAAAGTATGCCACTTCTTCCGATCCAGGTGGGGAAGCGCGTTGAAGCTGACCGGACTGAAGCCTCTTTCGGAAAACAGGAATTCATTGAAAGCGGCATTGCGAATATTCCAGCTTAGTTCCAGGATTTGCAAGTCCGAAAGGTTAAGCGCCAGACCCGCCGAAACCGCGACCGGTCCGCCCGAGGTAAATGCGGCCACCGTTTTTCCGCTGCCCAGGTCAGTCATCTTGGCAATGCCCTGACGCACCCGGTCTCGAAATGCCGCCCAGGGTTCGTAACCCAGTTCATCGTGTTCGCCCTCGATCCAACGGCGGGTGATGGTTTGAAAATGGTGGAAATAATGACGCACCGCCTTGCCGCCGCTGACGCCCTTCGGCAGCAGGTTGTTGCCTTCCCGCTCACCCACCATGACGTGTTTCACTACCTCGGTGCCCTGATGCTCGTCCAGTTCGGGGATAGATCGGAACTCCGGCAGCGGAATACCCGCCTCGGTATAGGCTTGAGCGACCGCATCGGCCGTTTGCCGGTGGCGCTTGCGCGGGCCCACGAAGATGTGGTCCCAGTGGATGCCCAAGCGAGCCCACCAGGAACCCAAGGCATGGCTTTGCTCTCGACCCACATCCGATAACTGGTCGTAATCATCGCCGTGAAACGATGCCTGCCCGTGACGTACAACGATCAACTTGCTCATGAATGTTTCCCCAAAACCCGCGTTGGCCATGGCCTTTTGGATCAAATAGTCTCTCCGCCGTCTACAGTATAAACCCCGCCGGTTGCAAATGCACCCGCGTCCGAGGCCAGCCACAGGGCGACTCCCATCAGGTCCCGAGGATCGCCCACGCGTTTGATCGGCATATTCGCCAACCAGTGATCCCGCGCCCGGTCATTGTCCCACAAGGCCCGGCTGAATTTGGTTTTGATGAGGCCGGGGCAAACCGCATTGACGCGAATCCCGTCCGGTCCCCATTCTTTGGCGCATAGCTTGGTCATTTGAATGAGCGCCGCCTTGGAGATACTGTACAGACCCAAATCGGGGATGGGTTTGATGCCGCCCACCGACGAAATATTGATGACGGACCCGCCGCCCGCCGCGGCCATGTGCGGGTGGACCAGCTTGGCCATCTCCAACGGTCCCTTGACATTGACGCTCATAATCTTGTCGAACGCGGCGGCGTCCTGCTCCAAGATGGGGCCGTAGACCGGGTTGGTAGCCGCGTTGTTGACCAGCACGTCAATCCGGCCGTGGGTTTCCATGATTTTGTCGATCAGGTCCGGGAAGGTTTCGGGTTGTCCCATGTGGACCGACATGCCCGCGGCTTTCAGACCCGCCCGGCGAAACTCTTCCGCTGCCTCGTCCACGGCGTCCTGCTTGCGGCTGGAGATGATGACCGTAGCGCCCGCCTCGGCCAGGATTCGCGCCATGGCCTTACCGATACCCTTACTTGCGCCCGTCAACAGGGCCACTCTGCCGGTCAGGTCAAAGATCTCCGGTAGAACTGTCATGCATCCTCCAGCTTTCCGGGTACGCTCGGCAGGTCTCCCAACCGTCGCCGGTCCCGGCAGGTCCGAATCTTGGTTCGGGATCAGTCGATCAGGGCTTCCTTCAAGACCTGTTCCATGCTGTCTACCAACACGAACTTCATTTCCTCCCGCGTCGAATCGGGCAGGTCGTCCAGATCCTTCTCGTTGCGCTTGGGCAGAATGACGGTTTTCAGGCCGGCTCGGTGTGCGGCCAGCACCTTGTCTTTGATGCCGCCCACGGCGAGAACCTTGCCGCGCAGGGTCATCTCGCCGGTCATCCCCACTTCCTTGCGAACCGCGCGACCCGTCATCAAACTGGTCAAGGCGGTCACCAGGGTCACCCCGGCGGATGGGCCGTCCTTGGGCGTGGCGCCGGCGGGGATGTGCACGTGCAGGTCGGTTTTCTCGAAGAAATCGGGTTCGATGCCCAATTCCTCGGCCTGGCTGCGCACGTAGCTGACCGCCGCCTGGACCGACTCTTCCATGACCTCGCCCAACTGTCCCGTCACCTTCAGCCCTTTCTTGCCGGGCATCTTGCTCGCTTCCACAAACAGGATGTCGCCGCCCACGGCCGTGACGGCCAGACCGGTAGCCACCCCGGGAATCTCCACGCGCTCGGCCACGTCGTAGTTGAAGGTGGGTTTGCCCAGCAGTTCCACGGTCATTTCCGCATCCACTTCAATGGGACCCTCCTGACCGCGCGCCACCTTATTGGCAATCTTGCGGCAGATAGCGCCCACCTGGCGTTCCAGGCCGCGCACGCCCGCCTCGCGGGTGTAATCGTGCAAAATCTTCATCACCGCCTCGTCGGTCAACGTCAATTCATCCTTCAAGAGACCGTTTTCGCGCAGTTGCCGCGGCAGCAGGTATTTCAGGGCAATGTTCAGCTTTTCCTCGTCCGTGTAGCCGGACAGGTGCAAGATCTCCAGGCGGTCCCGCAAGGGACCGGGGATGGTGTCCAGCACGTTGGCCGTGGCGATGAACATCACCTGGGACAGGTCGAAGGGCACGTCCAGGTAATGGTCGCGGAACTCGCGGTTCTGCTCGGGGTCCAGTACTTCCAACAATGCGGAAGAGGGATCGCCGCGCCAGTCGCTGCCTACCTTGTCGACCTCGTCCAGCATGATCACCGGGTTCTTGGTGCCCACCCGACGCAGGGCCTGGATGAAGCGACCGGGCATGGCGCCGATATAGGTGCGGCGGTGACCGCGAATCTCGGCCTCGTCGCGGATGCCGCCCAGGCTCATGCGGTTGAATTTGCGGCCCAGGGCGCGGGCGATGGATTGGCCCAGGGAGGTCTTGCCCAAACCCGGGGGACCCACAAAACAGAGGATCACGCCCTCGCGTTCACGCCGCAGTTGGTCCTGTTCCGGAACATCCTCAGCTTCCCGCTGGGCCTGGCGCTCCAGGCGCAGCTTGCGCACGGCCAGGTATTCGAGAATGCGTTCCTTGATCTTGACCAGGTCGTAATGGTCTTCGTCCAGCACCTTCTGGGCGTAGTCGATATCCAGATTGTCCTCGGTGGCCTCGGTCCAGGGCAGGCTGGTCATCCAATCCAAATAGGTCATGATCACGCCGTATTCCGCGGAGGCCTCGGGTATCTTTTCCATGCGGCCCAATTCTCTCAGCGCCTCCTGGCGCGCTTCCTCGGGCATGCCGCAACTGGTGATCTTGTCGCGGAACTCTTCCACCTTGATCTGGCTTTCGCCCTCTTCGCCCAGTTCCTTTTGAATGGCCTTCAATTGTTGACGCAGGAAGTACTCGCGTTGGGCCTTGTCCATTTCCGTGCGGGCATCGCTTTGGATCTTCTTGCCCAGGGCCTGTACGTCCAGCTCGTGCTTGATGATCTCGGCCAGGCGCTTCAACTTGTCCTGAACGTTTTCCAACTCCAGGACTTCCTGGGCTACGGCGATGTCCATGCGAATGCTGGAACTGATGAGATAGGCCATCTGGCGGTACTCGCGTGTCTGGCTGACCGAATTGGCCAGTTCGTCGGGCATATAACTCATCAGGGAAACCAGGCGCTTGAACAGCTCCACCAGGTTGATGCGCAAGGCCTCGGCTTGCAGGTCGCCGGCCTCAGGGGAATTGTCGCGCAGGGGATGGGTGCGAGCCTTCAAATAAGGTTCGGTGCTCACCCACTCGTCCACGGCCATCTTTTCCAAACCCTGAACCAGGATGTGAACCTTGCCGTCCGGCGCTTTCATCAATCGCAGGATTTTGGCGACGGTGCCTATGTTGTACAAGTTCTCGGGAGCGGGTTCCTTGTCGTCGGGGTTGCGCATGCCGATGATGCCGATGTAGCGATCGCCCACGGAGGCTTCTTCAACCAGTTTCTGGGAGCGCGGTTGTCCGACCGTAACCGGAACGACCATGAAGGGGAACACGATCACATTCCGCATGGGCAGAATGGCGAGTTCATCGGGATATTTCCGTTTCAGCTCGGAAAACTCCTCTTCCTCGTTGTATTCCACTTCGTTGATGTCGTCGTTATCAGAAACCATGCTGACCTCCTGGATAGTGGGTGAACCGTTAGCGCCCGTGGTTGGCGGTAGTACGGGCGGCGCTTATTGTAACCCATCTGTCAGCTATCGGTCAGTACTTAGACGAAATCACCCCCGGATAGTTTGTCCCGAAGGCGTTTTTTGGCCATGGAAATGAAAAAGCCGCACTCCGGGGCTTGGAATGCGGCTTGAGAAACATGAACGGCAGCCCGGTTGGGGTCTAACCTCCCGGGCCGTCCCAAAGCGTCGTTATTCATTACGCGCCGGGTCGGTGGAAAAAGGATCAAACTTGTTCAAAATTAAACCGTCGGCGGTGTTGCAGACTTTTTACCTTTGCAATCGACCGGCCTCTTCAATACGATCTTTTTTATAAAATAGTAACAAATAATTTATTTTCAGCTATTTTGCAACTACCGGCGATTGAAGCCGTAAACATTTGCCAAAACGGTTTCAGCCGACGTGACTGACCACGCGTTTACCTGCCCTTCGGTTTTTCCGGACGGCCGGCGGAGCCGTTTTTCCGTCTACACCAACCTGGCAAGGAGTTCGTCATGAAGATCAAAACAAAGGTAACCGCCGGTTCCTTCCGCGTTCGCGGAGCGGGCGGCAGCCTCTGAAGATCGTAAAGGAGATTGCTATGAAGGTGAAAACAAAGGTAACTGCCGGTTCCTTCCGCGTTCGCGGAGCGGGCGGCGGCTTCTGAAGATCGTCAAGGAGATTGCTATGAAATTGAAAACAAAGGTGACTGCCGGTTCCTTCCGCGTTCGCGGAGCGGGCGGTCGCTTCTAAGGATCGTCAAGGAGATTGCTATGAAAGTGAAAACCACGGTAACCGCCGGTTCCTTCCGCGTTCGCGGTGGCGGCGGCGCCTTCTAAACCCCGACGAGTAGATTGCGATGAAGCTGAAAACTTCTGTGAAGGCCGGTTCCTTCAGGGTTCGCGGCTCCGGCGGTCGCTTTTAGGCAACCGCAATCGATTCCCTCCAGTGAGTGGAAAGCGCAGGCCTTGCTGTCGCGTCAGCTAGGGGATGATGACAGCGACAGCCCCTTCGGGGCCTCAACCGGCTCTTCCACGGCACGCCGTGGAAGAGCCTTTTTTTTCCATGTCTTAAAAGGTTTGTCCCTGTTCGACCATTTCTTCCAACAGGGCGGGGGGACGGAAGCGGTCGCCGTAGCGGTCCGCCAATTCCCCGGCTCGGGTGGTGAATGCTTCGAGACCGTAGGCATTGATGAACTGCAAGGTCCCGCCGTGGAAGGGCGCGAAACCCCAGCCCAAGATACTGCCGATATTAGCGTCCGCGCTGGAACTCAAGATCTTCTCTTCCATACACCGAACCGTCTCGACGGCTTGAACGAATAGCAAACGGTCCACCATTTCAGCCTGGCTCATGGTCTCTTCCGACCTGGGGAAGGCCTCGGCGAGACCCGGCCAGAGGAATTTCGGCTGATCGTCGGGGTATTCGTAAAAACCCTTGGCGGCCTTTTTGCCGGGGCGGTCCAAACCCTCGACCATTTTCATGATGACGGCGTCACCGGGTCCCGGCTGGTAATCGGCGCCCAGATCCGCTTTGGTCTGGGATGCCACATGGTGCATCAACGAAAGGCTGACCTCGTCCGACAAAGCCAGGGGTCCGACGGGCATGCCCGCCTTAAGTCCGGCGGATTCCACGGCGCGCGGTTGCTGCCCCTCGTTCAGCAGCGCCAGGCCCTCGTTGACATAGGTGCTGAAGACCCGGGAGGTATAGAAGCCCCGGCTGTCTTCCACCACAATCGGCACCTTCTTGATAGCCAGCACAAAGTCGAAGGCCGCGGCCAGGGTCTTGGGCGAGGTCTGTTTACCGGTAATGATCTCCACCAACTGCATCTTGTCCACGGGCGAGAAGAAGTGCAGACCGATGAACTGGTCGGGCCGTTGGGAAGCCTCGGCCAGGCCGGTGATGGGCAGGGTAGAGGTATTGGAGGCAAACACCGCGTGTTCCGGGATGACCGCCTCGGTCTCGCGGGTGACCTTTGCCTTCAGGTCGCGGTTCTCGAAAACCGCCTCGATGACCAGATCGCAACCGGCCATGTCTGCCGCGTCGGCGGTGGGATGGATCCGGTTCAAAACGGCCTCGGCCTTTTCCGCGCTGGAGTGACCGCGCTTGATCTTCTTCTCCAACAGTTTCTCGGAATAAACCTTGCCCTTCTCTGCCTGCTCCAGGGTGACGTCTTTGAGAACCACATCAATCCCGCACGATGCAGCGGCCCAGGCGACGCCCGCGCCCATCATGCCCGCGCCCAGGATGCCGACCTTGGCGATTTTGGACGGAGGAATGTCTTGCGGGCGGCTTGCGCCTTTCTTGATATCGTTCATCTGGAACCAGAAGGCATTGATCATGTTCTTGGCAACCTGTCCGCTCACGGTTTTGGCGAAATAGCGGGACTCGATGCGGTCGGCCGTGTCGAAATCCACCAGGCTGCCCTCGTAGATAGCGGCCAGGGCGTAGCGTTGCGCGGGATAGTTGTTGCGGGTCTTCTGGTTGAGCATGGGCGAGGACATCATCCAGACCTTGGCCAACGCCGGACTGTTGGGCGCGCCGCCCGGCCAGTGAAAGCCCTTGCTGTCCCAGGGCTGTACACTTTCCGGGTTGTCGTGAATCCACTTGCGCGCCTTTTTCATGATCTCGCCGGAGGTCGCGCCCAGGCCGTCTACCAGGCCCACTTCCAAGGCCGCGTGCACGGGCATGGGCTTGCCTTCCAAGATGATGGGCAGCGCGGCCTGAATGCCGATGATGCGCGGCAGGCGTTGCGTACCGCCGCCGCCCGGGAAAAGGCCCAGGGACACTTCCGGGAAGCCCACGCGCACGGCCGGATGATCCAGGACGATGCG
>JASJCB010000298.1 GCA_030066195.1 Acidobacteriota bacterium | reverse complement strand
CCGACGCGAGCAAACCCGGGGTGTGCCGGTAAGCACCTGTCTATAACCGCAACCGTCCTGGTTCCGTCCGTGATCGTTCCGTGTCCGGGCTTCCTCACGCTACTTCGGGGTCATCGTCGTTGTATTTCGCTCACCCGATCGGCGAGGATTTTCGTCGTTTCGGCACATAACAAGCCGGTTTTTTGATTTGACAACCAAAGAAATATCTTTCGACCAGTCGGCTTTTTATGCACTCAAAGGCGTTACTCGGTTGTTTTATGCACCAACTTTCTTTCTGCTTTTCGAGCGAGGATTGACTCGGTGCCGCATACTCAGATGACAATCTGCAAATTCTCTCATCTTTGACCGCATCCTGGGAGACAGTGAAACATCATTGCCCCGCCGGTCCGCAACACAGTAAAATAAGGGCGGTCTTCTCTTAAGGAATGCTTTCATGACATCCACCCCTCACCCTGTAACAGGCGTTCTCGCGGTGCTTTTCCTGATCTTGCCCGTCGCATGGGCATCGCAACCGCGCTTCGACACGCTGAAACACCAGGATCTTACCCAATCCACCATTCAGGCGATCATACAGGATCGCACGGGATTCATCTGGCTGGGCACTCAGGGCGGCCTCCATCGTTATGACGGCTACGACATGAAAGTCTACCGCACCGACACGGATGAATCGTTCGCCGTCAGTCACAACGATATTACCTGTCTGGAGGAAGATACCCGGGGCAGACTGTGGGTAGGCACGCGTGGCGGCGGCTTGAATCGCTACGACCCCACCTTGGACGGCTTTATTCGCTATTCACAAGAAGGGAGCGGCCTGCAATCCAACGACATCTACTGCCTGACCGCCGGGCCGAACGGCGCCTTGTGGGTCGGTACCACCGGCGGCGGCTTGAGCCTGCTGGAGCCGGAAGCTGACCGTTTCCAAACCTTTCGATATATCGAAGATCAACCGGACAGCTTGAGCGACGATTACGTACAAGACGTTTTCATCGACCCGGAAGGTGTCGTCTGGATCGGTACGGACGGGGGACTTAACCGTTATGATCCGAATACCGGTTTCACCAACGTCTCGCTTCAGAACACGACCGATGTTTCCGTCCGGGCCATAGCTCGTGACCATCAGGGCCGGCTGTGGTTGGGCACCACGGACGGTGTTTTGGTCTATCAGCCCGAAAACGGGACCACGCGATGGTATCGATACGAACCGGACAAACCGGGCGCCTTGAATACCGATATCGTCAACGACATCTTGTGCGACAAAGACGGCGTAATCCGGCTGGCCACCTGGGACGAGGGCATCAGTCGTTACGATGCCGAGACCGATCGGTTCAAGCCCTTTGCCCACCGGCCCGGTAAAGACGACAGCCTGGCTTCCAACGCCGTACTCTGCCTCTACCAGGACGCCGGGAGCCTGATCTGGATCGGTACTTCCTCCGGCGTGAACATCCTGAACCCGCGCAAGTCGGTCATTGCCCAATATCGCAATTGGGCGGGTCAACCCGATTCCCTGAGCCGAAACCACATCACTGCCGTTTACGCGGACGAAGCCGAACTGTGGGTGGGCACCAATTACGGACTCAACCGTATGGACCGCGCCAAACCGGGAATCTTCCAAATCTACCACCACGCACCTGAAGAGGAAGACAGCCTGACGAATGACGAGATTACCGACATCGTACCCGACGGCAACAAAGGCCTGTGGATCGGCACGCAAAACGGCATCAGCCGCTATGTCCGCGCTACAAATACGTTCAAACGTTACGAAGCCAAGGCTGAGGATGACGACACCGTCGCGCACATCAGTGTCCTGGCGCTGCACATAGACAACCGAGATCGTTTGTGGGCGGGGACCTACGGCGGCGGCATCGATCGTTACGAACCCGAGGGCGATCGTTTCATTCACCACCGCCACGATCCCGAAAACCCCGACAGCCTCAGCTCAGATGATGTTTTCGACCTGATCAGCGATCCCGACGGCGCTGTCTGGGCCACCACCCTGAACGCGGGCTTGAATTGCCTGGACCCCGGCACAGGTCAGGTCACGCGCTATCTTCACGATCCCCAAAACCCGGAATCGCTGAGCACCGATGAATTGATGTGCCTTTTCATCGATAGTCGCAACACCCTATGGGTGGGCACATTCGAGGGCGGCTTGAATCGTATGGACCTCAACAACCCCGGCCGCTTCCGCCGTTATCTCAAAAAAGACGGCCTGGCCGACAACGTGGTCAACGGCATCGTAGAAGATCTGAAGGGCAACCTCTGGATCAGTTCCAATAACGGGCTCACCTGTCTGAACCCGGACGCGGACGAGATGACCTACCTGACCGCCGGTGACGGATTGCAGGACAAGGAGTTCAACCTGGGCGCCGCCTTTGCAGGCGGTGACGGCCTGCTGTACTTCGGCGGCCTGAACGGTTTGAACGCATTCAACCCCGCTCATCTGCAACGCAATCAACGGCCGCCGTCGATCGTTCTCAGCGATTTCCGCCTGCTCAATCAACTCCTGAAACCAAAAGCCGTTGAACCGAATTCACCCCTGACCCTACCCATCCACGAAACGCGAACCCTGAACCTTTCCTACAAACACGATGTAGTTTCCTTCCAATTCGCGGCCCTGGACTACGCGGACCCGGGCCGCAACAGCTACGCCTACAAACTGGAAAACCTGAACAAGGAATGGATCAGCGCCGACGCGCGCAACCGCTTTGCCACCTTCACCGACCTGAAACCCGGCGACTATACCCTTAAAATCAAGGGTTCCAACAGCGACGGCGTCTGGAATGAGCGCGGGGTCAGCCTGGACATCCGCGTTTCTACGCCGCCTTGGGCTTCCTGGTGGGCCTACACCCTCTACGCCCTGCTGATTGCGGTCCTCGTTTTGGGTTATACCCGTGCTCAAAAACGCAAACTTGCCTATGAACGAAGCGTGGCGCGTCGCCTCCGCCAATTGGACAAATTGAAAGACGAGTTCCTGGCCAATACCAGCCACGAATTGCGTACGCCCCTCAACGGCATCATCGGTCTGACCGAATCGCTGATCGACGGCGCCGCCGGACAGTTGAACGAGGCCATGCGCAACAACCTCTCCCTGATCGTGGCGGGCGGCAAACGTTTGGCCAACCTGGTCAACGATATTCTGGATTTCTCCAAGTTAAAGAACCGCAACCTGGAACTGGATTGCCGGCCCCTGGACCTGCAACCTCTGACCGATGTGGTCCTGACCCTTTCGCAACCGCTGGCCGCGGGAAAAGACCTCTTGCTCCTGAACGAGGTGCCCGCCGACCTTCCTCACATCCAAGCAGACGAGAACCGCCTCCAACAAATTCTGTTCAACCTGGTGGGCAACGCCGTCAAATTCACCGATTCAGGCACGGTGCGCGTGACCGCGACCACCAGGGATCGATTGATCGAGGTCAAGGTTACCGATACCGGAATCGGCATTCCAACCTCTCAATTGGAGCGTATCTTCGAATCCTTCGAACAGGTTGACGGCTCCGTAGAGCGCGCCCGAGGCGGTACGGGCCTGGGTCTGGCCATTACCCGCAAGTTGATCGAATTGCACGGTGGGACCATCGACGTGACCTCCGAGGTGGGCAAGGGCTCAACGTTCCGGTTTTCACTGCCGCCTTCCGATACCACGGCGCCCCTGCCCGCAAAGCAATCTACCGAGCCGGTCCTCAACAAGTTGCAGTATCTGCCCTCGGAAGATGACGAGCCGGTCTTGACCGCGGCCGCATCCGCGCCTGTTCGCCCGCCCTTGCAAGGACGCTTCAATATCCTGGTGGTGGACGATGAGCCGGTCAATCGCCGGGTACTGGTCAACCACCTGTCCCTGAAGGACTACGCCGTGGCCGAGGCGGGTAGCGGCCGGGACGCATTACAAGCCTTGAATGAAAAGGAATTCGATCTGATTCTGCTGGATATCATGATGCCGGCCATGTCCGGCTACGAGGTCTGTCGCCGAATCCGCGCCGATCACGGAAGCGAGGAACTTCCGGTCATCTTTTTGACGGCTAAAAACCGGGTCTCCGATTTGGTGGACGGCTTCCATTCCGGCGCCAACGATTACCTGACCAAACCCGTGGGCGCCCACGAGTTGCTGGCCCGGGTCGAGAACCACCTTCAGCTCATGGACATCAACCGCAACCTGGAACAGAAGGTCCGCGAACGCACGGAAGAACTGAACCAGAAGTACCGTGAACTGGCCCTGTTGAATGCGGAACTGGGCACCACCAACCGCGAGTTGGAGACCCTGGACCGAATCGTCTCCGTGGTGAACCGGGAAACCAGCCTCGGCCAGGTTTTGAACAGTCTTCTGGCTCAGGGTCTGATTTTGTTCAGCGATGCGGAGAAAGGGGTTTTCCTGATCCGCGAACGCAACAGGAACAGCTTTTCCTTTGCGGCCTCCGCGGGTTACGGAGGGACCGATTTAACCGGCATCGATTTAAGCCTGCAAGAGGCCAAGCAGTATTTCACCGGCGGGCTCAGACCGGTTGTCGAGGGCGTCTACCTGGTTCGCGGTGTAACGAATCGACCGGAGCAACTGCCGCTTGCCCCGCGATCCATGCTTACGGCCACGGTCATGTTGGAGGACAGGTTGGAAGGTTTCATCGCCTGGGAAAACCACAGTCGCGACAACGCTTTCTTCCCCAACGACGCCCACCGCCTGGAACGCTTCAACCGGCACGCGGTCTCCGCCATCTTGAAAGCACGCCTGCTGGACCGTATCACCGCCACCAACAAACAAATCGTGGACAGTATTCACTATGCCGAAATGATCCAGGAAGCCATCCTGCCGGAAGCCGAAACCCTCCACCGCTATCTGCCGCAAAGTTTCGTGTTATACCTGCCCCGGGATATCGTTTCGGGTGACTTCTACTGGTTCCACGAGAAGGACCGGCAAATATTCATCGCCGCGGTGGACTGCACCGGACACGGCATTCCCGGCGCCTTCCTGGCCATGATCGGCCATACGCTCTTCAATGAGATCGTCATAGAAGAAAGCGAGCCTTCCGCCATCCTGACGCGGGTTCACCGTGAACTGGCCAAAACATTGAAACGCCAGGCCATGGGTACCCCCAATGGCATGGAAGTGTGTCTGTGCAGAATCGACAAGGACGGCCGCAACCTGACCTTCGCGGGCGCCGGACGCCCCCTGTTCCTGGTCAGAAAAGGCAGCGACGGCAATGAGCTGACCACCGTCAAAGGCAACCGCAACGGCCTCGGCGGGCGACCGGGCAAGGAACATGTCTTCAAAGACCGGCAACTGGAACTGGAGCCCGGCGACACCTTTTACCTCACCTCGGACGGCTTTGTGGATCAAAACGACGTCAACCGCAAGAAGTACGGTTCGAAAAGGTTCCGCGAGTTATTGACGACCCTGGCCCGCAAGCCCCCGGCGACCCAAAAGGAAGAACTGGAACGTGAGCTGAAGGCCCACATGGGCCCCGAGAAGCAACGGGATGACGTCACCGTCTTGGGGATCAGCCCCATACCGATCGAGACGGCAGCCGAATAAGCACCTTGATGCCGGCACTCATCCCTACCAGTTATTTCCTTTCACCATTGAAGTGACCGCATCGCATTATTTCGAACCGGGCGCGAAGTTTTCCCCAACCCTGCGTAAAATTTCACCCGTTAAGGGGCGCTTGGAAAGAAGCAAACGCGCTGAAGACAGGCCGGAATGCTCCAATAGCGCGACTTCCTGAAAAAGCCCGGCATTTGGCCTGCTCCTTGCTCCTCACGCGTGACTTGACAAGGGTCAAGTCCCTGCCTTTTACACGATCCGACCAAGGAGTCCATTCATGAAGAAAACTCTCGTAAGTTTCCTCGTCCTGGCTTTTGCATCGACCCTTTTTGCCGCTGACGGCAACTGGCTGATCCGGCTTAGACTGATCGATGTCGCGCCCAATGACGACTCATCCGAAATCCTGACCACGGGCACCAGCGTCGCCGTCGACAGCGCGATTGTTCCCGAGGTGGATCTGACTTATTTCTTCAATGACAACTGGGGCCTGGAAGTCATCGCGGCAACCTCCCCTCACGATCTGAGCACCGAAAACGGCGACCTGGGCGGCGCGGACGCCGGCGAGGTTTGGGTACTGCCTCCGACCTTTACGCTTCAATACCATTTCGGCCGCAATACGGCGACCGATTTCTACGCGGGCCTGGGGCTCAACTATACCCTGTTCTACAGCTACGATCTCTCCGATGACCTGTCCGGCCTGGGTGTCGGCGATATCGACTTCGATTCTTCTTTCGGCCTGGCCGGGAACGTGGGCGTCGATTTCCAGATCAACGAGAAATGGGTGTTCAACATTGACCTGAAGTACATCGATATTTCAACCGATGCCGACCTGGAACTGGCCGCGGGCGGTGTTTTGGAAACTGTCGACGTGGATATCAATCCTCTTGTAGCCGGTATCGGCGTGGGTTACCGTTTCTAGAAGTTCTTTAACCCCAAAAAATCTCCAACAATCGGAACGGAGAACATCACCAAGACGGGTCCGGTATTGAAACCGGACCCGGTCGTGTTGTCGGGCCTTACTGAACCCGCTCGGGCTTCATTCCGGCTTTCACTTTGGTTTTCAAGATCATGGTCATCTCCTTTACTGTTATCGGGCGCATCTGTTCATAACAATGAAAAAGAGACCCGGAAGGGACCAGAAAACCTAGATGACCAGCGCTTTTTCCCGCGACTTCTCAGGCTGCTTCTCCTCCGTGGGGGGAGGTTCCCTGAAGTCGGTCAGGAACTCGGAACTCGGCGTGATCAGACGGGCCGAGCGCTTGCGGGTGATGTAACTCCACCCCCATTGCAGCAGCACCGTCATGCGGTTTTGCAGGTCGACCAGTTTGACCAGGTGGACCAACAGCCAGAACCACCAGGCCGGATGTCCGCTCAGGCGCATCTTGCCGATATCGGCCACGGCCGCGCTGCGACCGATAACGGCCAGGTCGCCGTAGTGAATGTACTTGAAGGGCCTGGCCGCTTTTCCCTTCAATCCGGCGAGAATGGCTTTGCCGATGTAGCGGCCCTGCTGCAGGGCCACGGCGGCGGTGCCCGGTAGAGGTTTACCGTCGAAATGAGTGTAACTGGAAAGATCGCCCGCCACGTAGATATCCGGGTAACCCGGCAGGTTGAACTGAGCCGTTACCTTCAGGCGCCCGGCACTGTCTATCTCCGCGCCGGTTTTTTGCGCCAGCAGGGGACCCAAGACGGACGCGCGTACACCGGCGGCCCACAGGACCGTGCGCGCCAGCATGGACTCGTTGCCGTCCGACGTTTTCAGGGTGGCGCCCAGATGCGAGATCTTGGTGACCATGACACCGGTTCGCACGGTGACACCCAACTTGTCCAGCGCCTTCAAAGCCTTACCGGAGGTATCGGCGGCGAAGGTCGGCAAGACGCGATCACTGCCGTCTAGCAAATAGATGGTTGTCTCGGCCGTGTCGATGTCGCGAAAGTCCTTGCGCAGGGTATGCCCGGCCAGTTCCGCCAAAGCTCCGGCAAGCTCCACTCCGGTGGGACCGGCGCCCACAATGGCAAAGGTAAGCCATTGCTTGCGCTCCTCGGGCGTTTCGGCCAGTTCGGCCTTCTCGAAGGCGAGCAGTATCTTGTGGCGAATGCGGGTCGCATCCTCCAGTGTTTTCAAACCGGGCGCGTCGGCTTCCCAATGATCGTTGCCGAAGTAGGCGTGATTGGCGCCGGTGGCCAGGATGAGACTGTCATAGTCGATGACCTTGCCGTCTTCCAAATGGACGGTGCGTTGGTTGGGATCGATATCGACCACATTTCCCAACAACACGCGGGTATTCTTTTGTTTTCCGAGCAGGGCGCGGATGGGAGCTGAGATATCGGCCGGGGACAAACCGCCGGTAGCGACCTGATAGAGAAGTGGTTGGAACAGGTGATGATTACGCCGGTCAATCAGGGTGATACGCGCTTTAGCTTTCTTCATTTCCAGTGCGGCATTCAACCCGGCAAAACCACCGCCGATGATGACGACCTCGTGCAACCGGTCCATAAAGGGACCTCCTTGTCAAGGCAAATTGCGGGCTCCCCCGCGTTCATAAGGGTATTCGCGGTCTTAGACAGCTTTGTTTGTAAACCTTTTGAAATACCGGAACCAAAATGATCAGGATCAATCACGAGTTTCGCCCGGGCGCGGACAAGCCTGCCTACCCGAACCGGTCATCCAGCCGGCAAAAACGGCCATGACCGAAAAGCGGTCGGCGCATTACTACCACTTCCTTTCCGTGGTGTTCGTTGACCATCTGAACTTCGGACCGCTTCCCGATGGTGTCGCTGAGAAGCACACTTCTTTTCCGAGAACGCCGGCCGGCCTGAACGATGCCCTGTCAATTTTCGGCTACCGGCCCACGTACACCGGCAACCGGCAAAACGGGGAAAAGGAGGGGGCGAAACAGGGTGTCGGCTTGGCGGTTGTGGTGCGGACTGCAACCGCGCAAGCGGGAAACCCGTTACCACCAAACCGAATCCATGTCATGGTAGAATCGCAACAAAAGCCACAGGAGTTTGCCATGAGCGATGATTTGGCGGTCATCAGGGCGTTGGAGCAGCAGATTGGGCGGCCCATCGAGCGGGTCCAAGAGGTCGACGTTTTTCGAAACAAAAAGAACGAAATCCAGTTCAGCGAACACGGGCAGGTTATCCGGTTAAACATCTGCAACGCGGTGTTGACAGACCTTTCGCCTCTCGCTGATCTGAAAGACTTGGAACAACTAGGTCTAAGCCAGGTTGGTTTGGAGAGCATCACACCCCTTGCCTCCCTCTCGAAGTTAACCAGGGTTTACCTTTGCCACAACCAGATCCAGGACGTCACCCCACTGACCTCCCTGACCGCCTTGACCCAGCTTTTTCTTGGACACAACCAGATCCAGGACGTCACTCCGCTGACCTCCTTGACCGCCTTGACCAAGCTTGATCTATCCTACAACCAGATCCAGGACGTCACCCCGCCGGCCTCCTTGACCGCCTTGACCGAGCTTAGTCTAAAAGACAACCAGATCCAGGACGCCGGCCCGCTGGCCTCCTTGATCGCCTTGACCCGGCTTAATCTATCCTGCAACAAAATCCAGGATGTTACCCCGCTGGCCTCCTTGACCGCCTTGACCTGGCTCAATCTAGCCGGCAACCAGATCAAGGATGCCGCCCCGCTGGCCTCTTTGACCGCCCTGACCCAGCTTGGTCTAAAAGACAACCGGATCCAGGACGCCGGCCCGCTGGCCTCCTTGACTGCCTTGACCTGGCTTATTCTAAAAGACAACCGGATCCAGGACATCGCCCCGCTGGCCTCCTTGACCGCCTTGACCGAGCTTAGTCTAAGAGACAACCAGATCCAGGACGTCGCCCCGCTGGCCTCCTTGACCGCCTTGACCCGGCTCGATCTGTCCTACAACCAGATCCAGGACGTCGCCCCGCTGGCCTCCTTGACCGCTTTGACCCAGCTTCAGCTCATCAACAACCAAATCCGGGACGTCGCCCCGCTGGCCTCCTTGGCTGCCTTGACCCACCTTTTTCTATCCAACAACCAGACCCGGGACGTCACTCCGTTGGCTTCCCTGACCACCTTGACCAACCTTGCTCTTTCCGGCAACCAGATCAAGGATGTCACCCCGCTGGCCTCCTTGACCGCCTTGACCGTGCTTCATCTATCAGACAGCCGAATCCGGGACGTCACTTCGTTGGCTTCATTGACCACCTTGACCACTTTGACCAACCTTGCTCTTTCCGGCAACCAGGTCAAGGACGTCGCCCCGCTGGCCTCCTTAACCACTTTGGTCCGACTTGATCTGTCCGGCAACAAGATCCAGGATGTCACCCCATTGGCCTCCTTGACCGCCTTGACCCAGCTTCATCTAGGAGGTAACAAAATCCAGGACGTCACCCCGCTGGCCTCCCTAACCGCCTTGAACCAGCTTTTTCTATTCAGCAACCAGATCAAGAACGTCACCCCGCTGACCTCCTTAACCGCCTTGACCCAGCTTTTTCTATTCAACAACCAGATCCGGGATGTCACCCCGCTGGCCTCCTTAACCGCCTTGACCGAACTTAGTCTATCCAACAACCGGATCCAGGACGTCACCCCGCTGGCACCCATACTGAAAAAGTTTAAAAGGATTACCGAAACCGACGCTCGGGAGGGATTGACCCTTGGCTATAACCCCCTCCAACAACCGCCTATGGAGATCGTCAGGCGCGGCAAAAAGGATGTCCTTGCCTGGTTCGAAGCTTTGGAAAGCGATACCCAACGTTCCCTCAACCAGGTCAAGGTCTTATTGGTCGGCGACGGATACGCGGGAAAGACCTCTCTCGTGCGGCGTGTTCTCGAGAACACCTTCGGCGCAAACCAGAGCCAAACCCATGGCATCCGTATCGAAGACTGGCAAACGGACGGCCCTGGTGATGATCCCATTCTGGTCAGATTCTGGGACTTCGGCGGTCAGGAGATCATGCACGCGACGCACCAGTTTTTTATGAGCCGGCGCAGTCTGTATATCGTGGTGCAAAGTGCTCGGGATGAGGATCGTACGTCTTACTGGCTGCATCATATCCAAACCTTCGGCGGTGGCTCTCCCGTGCTCGTGGTGGTCAACAAAATCGATGAGAATCCAGGTTTTCAAGTGGACGAAAACCAGCTCAAACGTGACTTCCCCAACATCCGGGGTTTCTACACTCTCAGCTGCCTGAGCGGCGAAGGCATTCCGGGGTTCCGTCAACTGCTTTGCGAAGAGTTGCCACGGGTCGAAATGGCCGGGGCTGTATGGCCGGAGCGCTGGTTTAAGGTGAAACAGGCTCTCGAATCGCTTGACCCCAAGGTCAAACCCTATATCCCCCGTTTCCAATACTGAACAGCGCCACGATAAATGATGGAAAAAGCCCTGGAACTGTGCATTTTATTTGAGGGGTCGGGTGGAGAGCCCCCCAGAAATTTTGGCGAAAATCAAAAGGGCCCTCCTGCCTAATAAACCAAAAAAGG
>JASJCB010000138.1 GCA_030066195.1 Acidobacteriota bacterium | reverse complement strand
CCGGATTGACTCGATTGCGCAGGTGTGCAATCGACTTAAGACGCCGGCTTGACTCGATTGCGCAGGTGTGCAATCGACTTAAGACGCCGGCTTGACTCCATTGCACACATGCCTTTTCAATCCGGAATTTTCGATTTTTTTTCTCGTAAGCTATTCTTATATAGTGATCTACCGGGGCCATCCATAGAGCGTGCAAACGCGATCCTCTCAAAAAAATGGCATAATATGCTGGCAAATCTTTGAAAATGCGACCATTTCAGTCGAAAAATGCATAAAAACAATAGCGGTTGACCAATTCGTGACTCATTTTTCCACGATCGCGGAAAAGACACCGTTAAATTCAAAAACTTAAGACCCTCTGAATCCATAAGATGCAGACCCGATTTTTCATTTTTCCACGATCGTGGAAAATGTCTTCCAATTTTTCCACGAACGTGGAAAAATCCGACCCCTTTGGAACACCTGCATAAAGACGCCGAGGTGCGCATATTTCCCCGAATCGCACCTCCGACACCGTTTGATTTGAAAGCCGATACCCCGCTTGCCCCTCACAGTGCGGCACATCGTTTTCGGTGTGCCACATCATTCGTTGTTAATTGCCGGCTTGCACAAGATGAGAGAATTAACATAATTTCGGCAATTCTTTCTTGACAGCCCATCTTTTTAATGGTGACATAGTCGTCACCTCGACCTTGTTTGTATCTTTCGGTTAAAGATTCATCATCTAATTTTGGGGCGGGTTGAATGATTGAAAGTGTCCATGGCGCTATCTCCATGATCGAGTACGGCGGTTTTTTTTCCAAACACTCATTACGCCGCCCGGGATACGGTCGATCTGCAAGCAGCCGTGAAAACACATTCGGTAACACGATTATCCTATGATCCTGACCTTGGCCGGGGCATCTTCGGGTGCCCCGGTTTTTTTCAGGTTTTATCGGGGAAGTAGTCCGGGAAGGGCGCCGAGGAGCTTTTCCATGACCTTACGGCCGGCGGCCTTTTCAGCGTCGGCGCGGTCTATGCCGTCAGCATTGGCGTTGAATGCCTTTACCGCAACCAGGGCGCCGCTGCCGTCGATGATGTTACACTCCAGAACCAGGCGGCCGGTGTAGCCCTCACCGTATTGGGCATTGCGACTGAAGGTGAGGTTTTTTCGCACGATCACCAACCCCTTGCGGAAACCACTGCCGTAAACCTCACCCGCCCCGGAAAGATCGGACAACATGGCGGCCGGTGTCAAACCGTGGGTTGTCGAGATGACGGCCGCGCCGGGGGTTGAACGGAGTAATTCTTGGGAAAGAGCCTCGTCCACGGTTCCGTCCCGGGCAATCACCAGGATGCCGTATTTCGGAAGGGCGGACCCGGGTTCCGATTTATCTGCGCCGCACCCAAGCATTAAAAAAACAAAGAGAAGCGGGAAAAATCGTTTTGAGAGCAACACCATACCTCGCTTGGACAAGATCGAACGGGCCTTGGCACACCCCATCTTCAAACGGTTTTCGGAGTCGATTTGTTTAACCCGGCTCGAACAGAGTCAGATAAAGTTGGGCCGGATTGACCGGCGCGTCCCGGCTTTTACTTTTAAATTCGGCGGAAATGCGCTTAAATCAAGGCACAGGTTCAACCAAGGAGAAAAGTTAATGGCAAAGAGTACGATTTGGGAACGGTGTCTGGAAACTCGGGATTATCTTCAGCAACGCGTACCCGGTTTTACCCCGCAAATAGCCGTTGTGCTGGGCTCCGGCCTGGGCGGCTTCGGCGATCGCATGAGTCAGGAAGCCGTCATCCCCTATGAGGAGATTCCCCATTTCAAACAGGTCGGCGTGGTCGGCCATTCGGGTAATCTCATCTTCGGCACTGTCGGCGGTAAGAAAATTGTGTGTCAACAGGGCCGCTATCATTACTACGAGGGCCACACCATTCAGGAAGTCGTTTTTCCCGTGCGGGTCATGAGTGCACTCGGGGCCGAAACCCTGTTGGTAACCAACGCTGCCGGGGGTATCGATACCTCGTTCAATGTGGGCGACATCATGATGATTCGAGACCATATCAACTTCCAGGGCGCCAACCCGCTCATGGGCACCAATGAGGACGCAATCGGCACGCGTTTTCCCGATATGACCTATGCCTACGCACCGGAATACCGCGTTCAGGTATTGGGTATCGCCGAGGAAATGAACCTGGAGATCCGCGAGGGTATTTACCTGGCCGTTTCCGGTCCTTCCTACGAGACCCCGGCTGAAATCAATATGTTCCGCACGCTCGGCGCGGATGCCGTGGGGATGTCTACCGTGCCCGAGGTTATTGCCGCCAACCATCGCGGTATGAAATGCCTGGGTTTGTCCTGCATTTCCAACGCCGCGGCGGCTGAGGGCGCCGAAAAGTTGGATCATACCCATGTGGCCGAGGTTATCGACAAGATGAGCCGTCAGTTTGAATCTCTGGTGGAAACCTGGATCGAGAGGTTGTAATGGAAGAACTGCTGGACATGGCCTGGCGCGCCTACGACCTGGCCTATTGTCCCTACTCCAAATTTCAGGTCGGCGCGGCCGTCGAAACGATTATGGGCGAACGCTTTTCCGGCTGTAATGTGGAAGTGGCCAACTACGGCTGTACGGTCTGCGCCGAGCGCACCGCCATGGTGAAAGCTGTCAGCGAAGGTAGCCTGAAACGCGGCGGGCTTCGCCATGTTGTCGTGGCGGCCGACACGCCGAAACCGGTGGGTCCCTGCGGCAGTTGCCGGCAAATGATCGAGGAATTTGCCAACGAGGACACCCTGGTGCACCTCAGCAATCAAAAGGGCAAGATTGCACACAGCTTCAAGCATCGAGAGTTGTTGCCGTACTCCTTCGGGCCGGAAAACCTGCTCTAGGGGCAATCCTAATCGCCATGGATTGGGTATACTTGATGTCGCGTTGCCGACCGGAGGGAACGCCTTCCGGCCGGCAGCATTAAATTCCTATTTCACGGGCATAAAGAATGAATGATCTGGTAGCGCCTTTACGTTCCCTGTTCCTGAAAAACGTCCACGCGGAGAATGCGTTTCACATGAAGCGCTATATGCGGGACAAGTTTGCGTTCTACGGCATCAAGACCCCGCGTCGCAAAGAATTGGTGAAACAGTTCCTGGAGAAACGAGGGTCGCTTACCCGAGCCGAGTTGATCACCGTCGTCCACACGCTTTGGGACCTGCCGGAGCGGGAGAACCAGTACGCGGCCTTGGACCTGATGTACGCCACGGGCAAGATCCTGGACACCGACCAGATACCGCTTACCGAAGAGTTGGCCGTCACCAAGTCATGGTGGGATTCGGTGGACCCGCTCAGTATTCGCGTGATGGGCATGTTGCTCAGTAAGGCCGAGGTTCCCCGCCTCTTCGGCCCCGACCGCTGGATCGAGTCCGATAACTTCTGGCTTCGGCGGTGCGCCCTCTTGTTTCAGCTGAAGTACAAGCAACGCACCGACAGCGACCTGCTCTTCGAATATATCCGCCGGCTCGCTCACGAAAAAGAATTCTTCATCCGCAAGGCAATCGGCTGGGCGTTGCGCGAATACAGCAAAACCGATGGGGAAGCCGTGATCCAATTTGTTGCCGACACCGACCTATCCACGCTCAGCGAGCGCGAAGGCCTGAAATGGTTGCAAGAACATGACGAGCTTTAGTCCTCGACCTGGTCCGCCAGGGGCAGTGAAAAGGTGAAACAAGCCCCCTCGCCGGGCCGGCTGCTCAGATGGATGCAGCCGCCGTGCGCATCGATCAGGGCTTTGACGATGGATAAACCCAAACCCGTGCTGCTTTCACCCGCGGTGGGCCGCGCGCTGAGACGAGCATACTTGGCGAACATGCGACGCTTGTCCTCTGCCGTAAAACCGGGTCCCGTATCCTCGATTCGGCAACGAGCCGTGTCACCCTCCTGCTCCAGGATGACGGTGACCGAGCCGCCGCGTCCCGTAAACTTGACCGCGTTGGAGATGAGGTTCTCCACAATGCTGTAGATACAGGTTTCGTCTCCCTGAACGGCCGGAAACCGTCGGCGCTGGACATAGCTCACGGTGAGACCCTTATCCGCGGCGGCCCTCTCGAAATTGGCAAGGGTGCCGCATATCACGGCATTGAGGTCGACCTGCTTCATGATGAATTCTTTCTGGCCCAGTTCCAGGCGATTGACCTCCAGGATTTTGACCACCAGTTCGTGCATCTTCTTGGAGGTGTCGGTCATCCGCGTACCCACGGCCTTGACCTCCTCCCCGGGCAGGTGACCAGCGTCCTCAACCAACATTTCCGAGTAACCCATCATCACATTCAGCGGGTTCTTGAGTTCGTTGACCAGGATGGTCAGGAACTCGTTCTTTTCGTCCAGCGAGCGTTGGAGGTCGGCGTTCATCTTCTCCAAAACATCGCGGGAGAACTTCAAGTCCAGTTGGGTGCGGATACGGGCCTGGACCTCTTCCACCTGGAAGGGTTTGGTGATGTAGTCCACACCGCCCGCGTTGAAGGCTTTTACCTTGTCCAGGGACTCACCCAAGGCGCTGATGAAAATGACCGGAATGCCTCGGGTCAATCGATCTTCTTTCAGCTTTTGGCAAACCTCGTAACCGTTCATTCCGGGCATGTTGATATCCAACAGAATCAGATCCGGCGGAAAGGCCCGCACGGTTTTCAGACCCAGTTCACCACTGGGCATGGGCCTCACCTTGTAGCCGCTTTTCATGAGCATGCCGGCCAGCAGTCTCAAGTTGGCGGGCGTATCGTCAATCACCACGATGCTGCCTTTTTGATGGTGTGTTTCAGGCGTCATGGCTCGCTCCTCTAACAAGGCGAATTAGTGCATCATAGGCAAAATGGTCCAACTGATCCAGCATCAAATCGGCAAGTGATTCATCGATGGTGCGCACCTTTTCGACCAGGTCTGTCAATTGGCCCAGGTCGCCCAAAAGGGTCGCCTGCTCTATTTCTGCAACCAGTTCCTCGGGCAGTTCAGGCATATGGGCCGGGGCTTCACGGGCGATGGGTTTGTCATTATCGGGTTCCTCGGGTAACAGGTTTCGATTCCTGTCGGTGTCTCCGGCCACCAGAATACGCCGATCCCGGTTATCGCCGGGGCCTGTAACCCGGTGGTCGGCTTGAATGGAGACCACGTCCTTCTCCTCCATTTCCAAAACAGGGATGTGGAAGCTGAAATTGGAGCCTTTTCCAATCTCGCTCTCCAGACCGATCTCACCACCCAAAAATTCCACCAACTCGCGGCAAATAGCCAGGCCCAACCCGGCCCCACCCTGGGTTTCGCGACCGTATTCCGTTTGTGCGAAGGCCTCGAACAATTTATCCTGTTCGGCTTGGGCAATGCCGGGCCCGGTATCCATGACATTTATCTGCAAGCGGTGACTGACATCCCTACCCTCTTCAGGAGAAGCGGCCAACATGACGCTGACACCGCCCTCCCGTGTGAATTTCAGGGCATTGCCCAACAGGTTGATCAGAATTTGGCGGATTTTGCCAGGATCGGATCGTATGTATCGAGGTACCTCCGATGTCTTGCGAAAGTGGAGGTAAAGTCCCTTGCCCTTCATCCTGGTTTGGAACATGCCCTCCACTTCAGTCAGGAGATGGTACAGGTCGAAGTTCTCCGGATTGATGCTCAGGCCGCCGGATTCGATGCGGGACATCTCCAGTACGTCATTGATGATGGTCAACAAATGCTCACCGCTCCGCAGTATGGTGTCCAGATGCTCACGGTGGCCGGCCTGAAGGCCGGGGTCTCGCGCCATCAACTGGGAAAAGCCGATGATGGCGTTGAGCGGTGTACGTAGTTCATGGCTCATGTTGGACAGAAAGCGGGTTTTTGCGCGATCGGCCATTTGGGCGGTATCCCGTGCCCGGCGCATCTCCTCTTCAGAGAGCCGGCGATGGATCGCGATGCCTCCCAGTCGGGCGCACACGGTCAGTACCTCTCGTTCCTGAGTTGAAGGCTCCCCGGCTTCTTTGGAAAACACGATGACCGATCCTTGAACCCGCTCGTCATCGGCGCGGATGGGCTCCAGCCACAGACCGCGGAAACCACCGGCAAGCGGGGCAAGTGGGCTGTACTCGGGGGCCTCGGCGAGATCTTCCACGACAACCGATGATTCCGGCAGCAATAGCCGACGGTCGAGAATCGGTTCTCCGTCACTCATAACGGCAGTCAGATCGGCAAGACGGGGCGCCGCCAATAGTTTTAAACCAGCCGCCTCGGAATCGATCAATATGGCGCAGGCACAATGTCGCAGTTGCTCCTGGGTATCCAAAGCCAGGGCGTTCATGACCTCCTCGGAGGGGGTGTCCGTGGAGATCATTTCCAGAATGTGGTTTTTGGCGGTTTGCAAGCGATCGGCGCGTTTGTGTTCCGTAATGTCGTGCAAGACGCCCAACATGCCGGAGCATTGGTCCATAAGCACCGGCGTCAAGGTCACTTCCGCCAGAACCTCGCCGCCGTCGCGGCGTAGGAACACCCATTCGAAGCGATAATGGCCCTGGCTGCGGGCCCGCTTTTCCAAGGTCAGCGCCTTTTCACTCGAAAGAGACCCGTCGGGCTGCCGTTCCGGGGAGAGGGCATGGGGTTGCCTACCCAGGATTTCTTCCTTGGCCTTGAAGCCGAACTCCCTCAGCGTTGCCTTGTTGCAATCGACAATGCCGTTCTCGTTGTAAAGAATATGCGCGTCGGAGCTGTACTCGAACAGCAGGCGGAAGCGCGCCTCGGCCAGGTTGCGTTCGGTGATGTCCGTGTGGGAACCGCTCATGCGAACGGGCTCGCCGTATTCGTTATAGATGGCCTTGCCGCGAGCCAGGATCCAGCGAATGGAACCGTCGCGGGCAATCATGCGATAGGTGTGTTGAAAGGTATCGTTTTCCCGCATCAGTGTTTTGCGGATTTCCTCGTTGACCCTTTCCAGATCCTCGGGGTGCACCCGTTCTTCCCAGGTCGACTGCAAGTTGGGCAATTCATGATCCCGGTACCCCAAAATTTCTTTGTACCTGGGCGAATAATAAACCTCGTCATTGGCGATGTGCCAGTCCCATATCCCGTCCTGGCTGCCTTCCACGGCGTAGTGCCAGCGCTCTTCACTCAGTCTCAATTCTTCCTCGGCGCGAACCCGCATGGAGATATCGCGAATGGTGACCAGGATCAGGGATTGCTCCTCCAAGGCCATGGACGAGAGCAGGATATCGGCTGGAAAAGTCTGATTGTCCAAGCGTTGACACAGCCAGTCGAACCGGCAGTAGCCATTGGTGGATGCCGTGCCCATATTGTGATTCCACACCTTTAACGATTCACGACCGTCCGGCTGGAAGGCCGGCCATATTTCGTCAGGGCTCGAATTCATGACATCCTTGCGGGTGCGGAAGCCGAACATGCGCACGGCCTGTGAATTGCAATTGTGAAACCGCTTGCCGTCGGCAATCAGGATCGCGTCGTTGGAGCTTTCGAAGACGGCCTTCAGTTCGCGTTCGCTCTTGCGCAAGGCTTCCTCGGCGCGGTGGACATCGGTGATATCGAATCCGAAAATTTGACCCACCCCCAGATCCTGGTTGCCGCGCACCTCGAATTGGAAATACCTGCCCGAAATCTCCCCGCCGAGACGATGAACCTGATCCTCGCGGATACAATTGCCCAAATCGAAACCGGATACATCGGGCACCAATGATTCCAGTAACCGGCCTTGCAAACCCGGAAACAACCGATGCGCCTCGGGATTACCATAGGTGACCCGGCCTTGCGGATCGAAGCGCAGAATGGGGTTGGGATTGTATTTCAAGATATCCGATTCCAAGCGTAAATCTTGTTCGACGCGGCGACGTTCGTCGGTTTCCATGGCCAGGGATATGAGCTGCCCGACGGCGGTCGCGAAGTCCACCTCGGTATGACTCCAAACACGGGAAGGCCCCACGTGCCCAAGACTCAGACCGCCGACCACCTTGCCGCCGCGCCAGACCGCCACCACCAGCAGGGAACTGATACCCTTGGGCCCGAAGTAACTGTCTGCTATGGCCCGGGTGCGCTCGCTTTCGGCCACATTGTCAATTCTGAGAAACTCCAGGTTGGACAGTTCTCTCATGAAGTCGGGAAACTCTTCATCGCTGAGGCGCCGGGATTCCTCGAAATGGGCGTCGGTACTGCGAATGTAGAGGTCCTCACGGGAGGCATAGGTGCCGTCGAGGCCCACGCGCCAATGGCTGACTCGCTCCACATCCAATGTTTTGGCACAGGTTTGCAACAATTGGCGCAGGCGTTTGGTGTAGGACTTGGGACCATAGCGGGCAAGCTCCAGCAGAACCCGTTGCGCCCGCTCCGATTCCTGGACACGCCGTTCCAGCACCGCGTTGGCCTCACGCAATTGCTCGGTGCGCTCCGCGACCTTCTGCTCCAGCGTAGTATTGGCGCGCCGTAATTCGTCCTCGCGTTCTTGCAGGCTGCGCATCAACATGGCGTTTTCCAGGGCAATGGCGGCTTGAGCGGCCAACAGGCGGATCACCTCGAAATGCTCACGCAGGAACATGCCGCGCACCAGGTTGTTTTCCAGGTAAACCACACCCAGCGCCTTACCCTTGCTGAGGATGGGCAGGCATAACACCGACACGGGTCGGTGATCGGCGAAATAGGGATCGACCGCCCAGTCTGCATAACTTTCCGGCCCTTCCAAAATCACTTCAGCATGCTCGCGGCACACATGCTCGACCAGGCTGCACGGCAGACGGGTAGCATTGGCGGGATCGTTCAGGGGAATCTCGTTCAGGAAGGTCACATCATCACTCTCGCCTTCCGCCTCCAAAACCCATTCGCCCTCTTTTTGCATCACTAAAACGCCGCGTTGAGCACCCGCGTTCTCCAACATGACCACCATCAACCGCGAAACCAGGTTTTCCAGGATGATCTCGGAAGAAATGGCCTGGGATGACTTGAGCACCGTGGTGTAATCCAACATATCACCCCACAGGTTATGCGAGGTCTGGGTGGTCGGCGAGGTGGTGAACGACAGGGACGATAATTTGTTCTGCACGCCGTAGAAACCGGAATGTTCATCGGGCATGACATGCGGCAGGGCTTCCAGTTCGGCCAGCAAGGCCGTCGCATCGGAGTGCCGCTCCTCGCCGTTTTTGGCCATCATCTTGAGGATCAGGGCCGAAACATCATCGGGAATGGCCTTGTCCAAAACCGTAGGCGGTTGCGGTTCACGCGTGGTATGCAGTCGAACCAATTCGCCGGGGTCCTCGCTGTAGAACGGCAATTGGCCCGTGACCAACTCATAAAAGGTTACGCCCAGCGCGTAGAAATCCGTTCGTATATCCATCTCCAGATGCATGCGCCCGGTTTGTTCGGGGGCCAGATAAGGCAGGGTTCCTTCCATACCCTTCTCAGCGGGGATCGATGTATCATCGCCCAGGTTGGAGGCGATGCCGAAATCGATAATGCGTAACTCATCCGTGTAGGGATTGATCAAAATGTTGGATGGATTGAGGTCTTTATGAATGATGTGTTCGCCGTGGACGGCCTTCAAAACTTCTACGATGCGCGCGGCGGTGCGGTAGAACTGGGATCGGTGCCACTGACCCCCGCGCATCAGTTCGGTGAGAGATATGCCGCCGAAATCCTCCAGCGTCATCACCCAACCCTGATCCAGCTCTTCAAGGGTATAGGCCTGAATCACACCCTCGATTTGGTCGCCCAGATAGCGCGTCATTTCGAACTCGCGTTGGAATCGTTCCACCTGGCCCGATGAGGCGTGGCCCGCCCCCAGTACCTTCAGCACTACATTTTGGTCGCGAACTTTGTCCCTGGCCCTGAATACATGGCTGCTTTTACTTTTGTACAGCTCCTGGACAATCTCGAAACCTGGCAATGTCAACATTTGAGGATATCACTCACCTGGGTCACAAATTCGGAGCATTGGAACCTTATACTTTGCGAAACCCCATATTCCATAAACAGGATACGAAATGAAGGTGGGGTCCGCGGATCGCTTCTACCGCCGGCATACGGGCAATTGACCGGCAGAATAATGTCTATGGTATAGATCGGTTCCAGCGGCCACGGCATTAGGCCGGAATGTCTGTTTTCAGGAGATGGGCCGATAGGTGGTTTGTAGGGTGATCACCCGGCGGCCGTCTTTTTCAATCCGCCAGTTTTCTTGAAAAACTGCATTTTCTGTTTTGGTGTAATCGATTCCCGAACGGATACCGTTGGATACGCTTTCAAAACGAACCGTATGGGGTTGGATCAAAGTACCGGTCATCGTGTGCGGGCCGTCCGCGGAAAAGAAAGCGATGGACTGGTAACTGCCTTTGTTTTGATCGAAATGCATCATGCCGTGTGCTTCCCAAAAGGGCCGCTCCGGGTGTTCGCCGTGGAAGGTGAACTTCAGCCAACTACCGCCCAACACCCAGGTATAAGTCAACTTGCCCTTCACTTTCAGGCCGGTTCCGGGATAGAGGCTTTCCGTTTCCCAGGTACCGGCTAGGAAGTTCAAGCGAGCGTGTTCGGGGGATAAACCGCTGTCGCCGCCCGGCGAGCCGATGACGAATAAGAGTAATAAAAGCAAGATCCCCTCCTTATTTCAGTGAGCGCACTATAGCATACATTGCCCCCGAGCCTTCTACCCGCGCTCGTCCTTGCGCCGGGGGTTATTCACCGTCCACAACCTCCGGGCTAAATGATTTTCCGGTAGCGGCTTGCATGACCGGTATCGATTGTGACCCGGTACGACATCTTTAGCAGCCGGGCATTTGAAAAGAAAAAACGCCAAATAAAAGATCACAAAACCCGGGCATGGTCTGTGATCTATATCACAGAAATAGCGCTTCCGCATCTTGGGATTAAACTTTTTACCCGGAACTGCCGTTATGATAAGTGTGTGAACGAGGCTACAGCGGTCTTGACAACATATTTTCTCCTCCATAAAAGTTGTGCCGGTCCTAACGGACCGGCATTTTTTTTGTCCGCAGTTATCATGGTGACCATCGTCACGTCAATGAAAAAGAATAAAAATTTGGAAACAATTTGAAGTGTCCTTGCGTTATACCTGATCAACAAGGCTACAGCGGTCTTGACAACATTTTTCTCCTCCATAAAAAACGTTTGGGCCGGGATATTTATCCCGGCCTTTTTTTTGGTCGACAAGCCTTTGTGTATCGATGGTGATTTTTGGGACCCGGCGATCCTTTGAATCATGGAGGGTTTGGCGTCGAAGATCGCTGTAATGCTATTCGCAAGAGTTATGGACGGAGCAAGGTTTGTATTTAAGCAAGCGAATAATTTTACGCAAGGTGTCAGGGAAGTTTCTTTAAGCCATGCCGATTGTCGGCCTCAAACCCGCTCTGGGAGCGGATTCCAACAATTTTTTAAAAAATAGTGCAACTATTTGGGTCTTTTTTCCGATATTATTTAACGTGAACGAGGCTACAGCAGTCTTGGCAACATTTTCTCCTCCGAATTGAGTGAGCCGGTCCTTACGGGCCGGCTTTTTTTATTTCCGCCCGGATTAGTTCCACCATTGCTGCTGCCCTGGATAAAGCTCTGACGCCGCCCCGGCTTGTCCAATATTTAAGTTGAACAGGGCCTACGCGGCCCGCCGGGCTCAGCGAGGCGGGTTTCTCCACTCTCCCGGCGGCGCGGGATTCCGAGCCCGGTCCCGCGCCTTTGTGTTTAGTTGCCCGGTTTCCGCAAATCGACCTGGCGAACCGAGTGAGACCACAGCTCCGCGCCGTCTTTATCGTAGGTCTTCATGGTCAGGACCCGACTGCCGCGTTTGCCGGTAACGTTCAAGACACCGAAGTTTCGCTTGTTCAACACCAGGGTGCCGTCCACACGGAGCGGATTGTCCTTCTCCGAGTCGCGTAATTGGCGAACGGCGCCGCTGGTCAGTGGGGAGCTGGTGAATTCGTATAAGGTATAGTTGCCGGGCCGGTCCCGTTTCAGCAGTTCGGTGTGGTGTCGATCGCCGGTCAGGAAGACCACGCCGCGGATGTCGTGGGCGTCCAGGAAATTCATAAAGTCCTCGTACTCACGAGCCGCCTGGGACCATTTCTCGAAGGGGCTGCGCGTGTTCAGGACCTGATTGCCGTTGACCACGAACTTGAACGCGGCGCGGCTGGAGAGCAGGCTGTCCTTCAGCCATTGCAATTGCGGCGCTCCCAGGTAGTCCTTGTCGGGCGAGGGATCGGCGTTGGGCGCCCTGTGGTAACGGTCGTCCAACAGAAAGAAGTCCAGGTCGCCCCAGACGAACTTGCCGAAAACCCCCGGGGTTTCGGGCGTACCGTAATGGGGATTGCTCCAGTAGGCCTTGAACATCTTCAGGGTGATGCCTTTCAGGCCGTAGGCCCGGTCCGAATCATTCGGCCCGAAATCGTGATCGTCCCAAATGGCGTAATTGGGGGTTCGCGCCAGCAAGGGCTGTAACCCGGGTAGGGATCGGGTGTGTTTGTAGCGATAGTTGAGGCGGGTTTCCGAATAGAAGTCGGGTTCGCGGAGGTAGACGTTATCGCCCAACCAGAGGAAGAAATCGGGGCGTTTTTTGTCGATGGAAGTCAAGATTTCGAAATCGCCGCCGTAGGGGTTGCCGGGCCGATCGTGAGGCGGGTCGTTGACAAAAAAACACGAGCCCATCGCGAAGGAGATCTCGGGCGGGTCTTTGCGCCACCGCCAGAAGGTTTGGGTTTTGAAGGTTGTGGGGTAGGAAAGTTGAGCGGCGTCATCATCCAGGACGACCTTGTATTCGTAAGCGGTTTCCGGTTTCAGGTCGGTGAGAATGACGTGGGCGGTGAAGTAGGTGTCCTTTTGGGTGACCACGGTTTCGGAAACGTCCCAGGAACGATTGCCGGATTGGGGGCGGTAGGCAATTTGCACACGGGTTTCCGCCTTGGTTTGCACCCAGATCAAGACTTCCATCAGGTCGACGTAACCGATCATGGGGCCTGATTGTAATTTGCCTTTGCCGGCGAGGGCGGGGAAGGCGGTAAGCAGGAGAAGGCCGCTGAGGCAGGAGAAAAAAGGAATGCGTCGCATGGGGGCTCCTTATTCGGATCTATCGATGTTCTTCACGCAGAAGGTCGTTCACGGTCTTCACGGGGTTGAAGGTGATTACAGGCACCTCCACAAAGGCCGTATTCCAGCCGGCCATGGCGCCGTTCCACAGACCCGGTAGTTCCAGGGCGCGCAGGTCGCGACCGTCCTTGCTTTTTGACGCGATGAAACAAGCGTCGTGGTCAATATATTGGTCCAGGTCGAAGGGCTTGCCTTCAAAATCGCGAACGGCGCAGACCAGGTCGACCGGGTTGAAATGGGTGGAGGAGGCCAGAATAGCCGCCTGTTCCGGGTTGTCAGTGTCGATTTGCGAGGTTTCGACGATTTGGATACTGACATTGCCGTCGGCATCCTTCACCCAGAAGGGGCCGCCGCCGGGATCGCCCTGGTTACGCACCATGCCGCAGACACGGAGCGGGCGATCGAGCACCCTGAAGAGCGCTTCTGCCGATTTGGCGTGATCATCGCCCACCAGGGGCTGCCCGGCGTGGTAGCCCAGGTTGTCGTGGATGAAGGCTTCCATTTCTTCCAGAGTCTCCCGGCTCGGCGCGCCGTCTTTGAGCTGACGCAGGTAGTCGAAAACCCGGTCTTGCAGGGTCAACAGGTGACCGCCCAGCAACTGTTTGTAGCGGGTCGTGGTGCCTTTCAACCGATCGGGCACCACGTTGTCGATGTTTTTGATGAAGACCAGGTCGCCTTGCAGTTGATTCAGGTTTTGGATCAGGGCGCCGTGACCGCCGGGTCTGAAGAAAAGATTGCCGTCGATCCGAAAGGGTTCGTTTTCCGGCGTCACGGCGATGGTGTCGGTGGAGGGCGCCTGTACGGAGTAGTCGACCCGGAACCGGGTATCTTCGAAATGTCGGCCGGCGTCGTCAACCAGTTGACGGAAGCCCGCCTCGTGCTCGGGCGAGACGGTGAAGTGGAGTCTGGCGCTTCCGTTGCCGGCGCGAGCATAGGCAACGGCCTCGTGGAGGTGCTCTTCCACGGGCGTGCGGGGTTTGTCGGAGTAGGCGTGGAAGAGCAGCAAACCCTTGGGGCTGCTGCTGTAATTCAGACCGTTCTCACCCAGCAAGGCATCCAGGACATCGCGCCGCCCGGCTTGGGGAAGATCCGCGGCCTTCATACCCATCTTTTCGGCCAGGGCCGGGGCAAAAGCAAAGTTGGTGAGGTTGTCGAAAAATGTGTCCACGGCAGAATCGGCGGGATCGCGGCTCTCGGCAAGGGCTGTGCGCGCCTCATGCAGGCTTTTGAACATACGGGAAGCGGCGCCGGAAGCGGGTACGAATTTGGTGACGCGTCCCTGGTTACAGGCCTGCTTGAAGCGTTGCAGCAGGGCGTCGGCATCGTCGTCCAAGCGGCGCAGTCCGTCGTTCAAGGTGCAGGCGCGAACCAGTTGCGCGGGTTCCACGCCTTTGCGAAAAATGTCGATCTGGGCGGTAACATCCGCCGCCGATTTGCCCATGGCTTCGATCCGGGCCAGGTCCTCGGTGCTGAATTGCGTCATCGTTCTACTCCACACATGATATTCAAATTCAATGGAATCCGTCATCATGCCATAGAAGGCAGGTATGGAACAGGTGTTTTTTTGATTAGGCGACGACTGTGCGGCATGTGTACCCGCCGGGCGTTCCTGCTCGACCCGTATTTGTGTTTGGTTGTATTCCGGCTCAATCGGTCGTCAGGCATTTTTGCTTTTCCGGCGGATAGCAACCCGGATTTCGGCTTTCACAACTGAATACACCCGAATACGGTATCTTGCAGAGAGTTTGCCTCATTTTTCGCTCTCATTCGTTGATCCTTCTTGTCGAGGATCAAGGAATGAGCCCTGATTTCCGCGAAAGTCAAGGGCGGCGTTGCGCCCCTCGATGCACGCCGGCGCGCGTGCGCGCCCAGGAGGGTTATGCCGTCCTTCTCAGAACAGTTTTCGATAAACTTTTTCACTATGGTGGGCCTTTTCATAAAAGTCGCGCACCTGGAAAGAAATGAGGCTTTCCTTGGAGCCCAGACACAAAAAGCCCCGCTTGGTAAGGCTTTCGGTAAACAGGGACAACGCCCTTGCGCCTAAGTGAGGATCGAAATAAATCAATACGTTCCGGCACAAAATCAGGTGGAACTCGTTAAAGACCCAATCGTTCGCCAGACAATGGGTGGAAAACACCAGGTTCTTCCGGAAATAGGGATCGATGACGGCATGATCTTCTGTAATCTCGAAATATTGGGAAAAGGGTTTCACGCCTCCCGAGCTGTAGTAATTGGATGTGTTTCGCGCCATATTCCGCATGGAGATATGTCCTTCGGCCGCCCTTTTCAAACGGGGGTCACTGAGATCGGTGGCATAGATCAGGGACCGCTCGTAAAGACCGGCCTCTTCGAGTAGGATGGCCAGGGAGTAGGCCTCCTCGCCCGTACTGGTTCCGGCAGACCAGATGCGAATATGAGGGAAGGGCGCTAAAGCCGGCAGGATTTTCTCGCGTAGATGTTTGAAGAATGAAGGATCGCGGAACATCTGCGTGACCCCGATCAACAGGTCATCCACCAGGCGGCTGAAAAGAGTTTCATCATCGAGAACCCGGTTCCTGAAGGTTTCCAGGCAGGGAATTCTTTCCTTGTGCATGCGCCAATCAACCCGCCGTTTCAAGGACGCCTTGCTGTAATTCCGGAAATCGTAACCATATTTGGCATAGATGTTATGGAATAAACCCTTGAACTCCATACTGTCTCCTTCCTTATTGGTTGGTCAGCCAGATTTTGATCAGGGAAAACAAGCGGTCCTGGTCCACGGGTTTGCTGAGATAATCCGAGGCGCCCACCTGGATACATTTTTCCCGATCCTTTTTCATGGCCTTGGCCGTCAAGGCAATGATGGGTAGATCTTTGTAGCGGTCCATCTCACGAATGCGGCCGATCGCCTCATAACCGTCCATCACCGGCATCATGATATCCATCAGCACCAGATCGATCTTATTGTCGCCGCTCAAGGTTTCGACCGCCTCTCGGCCGTTTCCCGCCGCAATCACATCCACGCCTTCTCTTTCCAACACGGCAACCAGGGAATAGATGTTTCGCCAGTTGTCATCGACAACCAGGACCGTTTTACCTTGCGGCAGCCGACCGAGCTTGGGATTTTGCAAGCTGGTTTTTCCGCCCACGTTTTTCCCGTTCAGGAAGTCGGAAACCGTTTCCTTGAGCAGGGAGGGCGATGTCACCGTTTTGATCATGATGGTTTCCGCGAAGGCCTGTAAACGACGCTCATCTTCCTGACTTAAGGACATGCCGGTATAAACGATCGTGGGCGGCGTCGCCATGGTGCGGTTTTCTTCCATTCTTTGAAGCACCTCATAACCGGAAATATCGTCCAGCTTAAGGTCCAGGATCATGCAGGAAAAGGTGCCGTTCGCCAATTCGGCCAGAGCCTCTCCACCCGTACCGACCGTGGTGATGGCGTGTGTCTCTTTGCTCATCAATTGACGAATGGCTTCCCGTTCCTTGGCGTCATCTTCCACGATCAAAAGTTTTTTGGACTTGCTGCCAAGATGAATGAGTTCATTGAAAGCGGCCTCCAGGGCTTCTTCATCCAACGGCTTTAACAGGAAGGTGGTGACGCCCATTTTATGAGCCCGGTCCTGAACGTTCTCGCCGGCGGTAACCAGCACGGGGATATGCCTGGTCTCGGGATGACTCTTGAGCGCGTTGAGGAGAGACCAACTATTACTGAAGTCCATGTCCAGGACAATCGCCGCCGGTTTCTTTTGCCGAACCGTGTCGACTCCGCTTGCCGTCGGGTCTGAGACATATGGCGCGTAGCCGCGTGCCCGGCCGATCTCCTGAAACGCCGCCCCGCACGCCGAATCGCCTATAATGAGCAGCCCCTTTTCACCCGGCTGAATTTCGTTCGCGGTAACGGGCTTCCTCTCCGGCAGGACCACGGGTTCCAACATCGGTTCGGGTTCCTCAGAAGAGAACGGCGAGCGTGCGGGCAAATGGAGGGTAAAAGTACTGCCCTCACCCACTATGCTCTCCAGCACCAGTTTTCCGCCCAACCTTTCAGCAATGTTCCTGGAAATGGACAAGCCAAGACCGGTGCCGCCGTAAATGCGGTTGGTGGAACCCTCGGCCTGCTGGAAAGCTTCGAAGATCAGATCTTGTTTCTCTTTGGGGATGCCGATTCCGGTGTCGACGACGGCAAAAGCCAGGCCGCTCTCCAGTTCCTTCGACGGTTTGATCTCCAGGTGAACGGAACCCTGCTCGGTAAATTTAATGGCGTTGGAGAGGAGGTTGACGAGAATTTGTTGCAGACGTTCACGATCCTGCTCCAGGTTTTCGGGTAGGCCCGGTGCTGTATGGATGGAGAATGCCAGGCCCTTTTCCCCAGCCAGGGGCTCGATCATAGCCTCGAGATCGTGAAGCAGATCGCCCAGGCGAAAGACCTGGAGCTCCATCCGCATTTTGCCGGCTTCGATTTTGGCCAGATCCAAGATGTCGTCGATGAGTTTGAGCAGTTCTCCGCCGGCATCGTGAATTGTCGTCGCCATTTTGCGTTCTTCGCCGCTATGCCCCTCGATGAGCAGTTTGGAAAGGATCAGGATGCTATTCAGGGGCGTTCGCAATTCATGGCTCATATTGGCCAGGAAATCGCTTTTGTATTTGTTGCTTTGGGCGAGCTGATCGGCTCGTAGCGTCAGTTCCTGTTGGGCGGCCAGTAATTCTTCGTTTCGCTTGCGCGTCACCTCTTCAGCCGAGATCAGGGCATTGGCCTGCTCTTCCAATTGTTCATTGGTTTCCTGCAACTCCTCGGACTGGCTTTGCAGGGTCTCGGCCATGATTTGGGATTCCGTCAAAAGCTTTTCGGTGCGATCCCTTTTCAAGGTGTTGTCGATCAGAATACCCAGCAATTCCGATAGCTGATCCAACAAGTCCAATTGCTGCCGACTGAACTTTTCGAATGAAGCCAGTTGTAGAACCGCCTTCACTTCCCGGTCATAGAGGACGGGCTGAAAAAGAAGATGACAGGGTGATGCTTCCTCGATGCCGGGTATGATCGACCGATACTCGCCGGGGACGGTATCTTGGAAGATGGTGCGTTTCTCCAACGCGGCCTGACCGACCAGGCCTTCGCCCGGGGCGAACTTCTGAGGCATGGACCCGTCCCCGGGAAGGGCATACCCGCCCTTCAACCGCAGTATGGACTCCTCAGCCCCGGCTTCGCTGATGAAAACCGCACCGAAGCCGACATTGAAAAGACGACCGATTTCCGTGGCCAGGTCGGTCGCGAACCCGCTCAATGTGCGGCTTGCCTGAAGGGAACCGACAATGTGGGTCACCTTGGATTTCATCCAACTCGTCAGTTCCTGCTCTTGGGTCAGCGCCTGTAGATCACGAATCAACTTCATGGTTTCCCTGAGATCCCGGGCAGAAAGCACCAGCCCCTTGACGGCGCCTTCATCGAAAATAGGCGCCGCGGAAAGTGACATCACCACTTCGAGATGATCTTTCGTTCGGTAGGTAGTTTCGCGATTGGCCACGGCGCCCGCTTCCATAAAGGCAAACAGGCCGTTGTCATCGGCGGCATCGATATCGGGAATTACCAGCCGGATCGATTTCCCGAGGAGTTCATTCTCCTCGTAACCCAAAAGATCGGTGGTTGCCGCATTGACCATTTGGATTCGCCCCTTCGAGTCCACCTGGATGAGGGCTTCCTTGATGGCCTTGAAAACACTCTCCACCGCGTTTTTCGAAACGGTGGTGCTGAGGAGATCGGCGATGAGTTGATTGAATGCCGTGGTCAACTCTCCGAGTTCGTCATTGCGATACACGGTAAGCGCTGATTGCTGCCTCTCCTTGGAGAAAACCCGCAGAGCATTCACCACCTGGTCGAGGGGTATGGTGATTTCGCGGCTCAATAGGAGGGTCAATAGCGTGATGACCAGAACTGAAATAAGCGTCATCCAAAAGATCTGGGAGCCGAAGGTCTTCAGGTTGCCTCGGGTCAGCAGAAATGCCTCACCGATTTTTTCCTGGGCCAGGCTTCTCTTTCCGGCGATAAATTGTTCGACCTCGACGAAGCGCCGGCTCATTTTTTCCTGGGAATCGGTGTATTCCGCCCCAAAGATATTGCCCTCCTGGATGAGAAGCGTGATGGCCCGAGCCTGGGTGTAATAGAGATCGAAGAGACGGGCAGTCTCACCGGCGCCCCCGTCCCGCATCCCCTCCTCGGCTTTCGAGAGAAACTGCTCCCTTAACTGCTCCAAATCCTCCAGAATACTGGGATCTTCCAAGGTAGCCGCGTCCTGGAACTCCCGAGCAATCGTCCTAAGCAGGGACTCCAACTCGCGGAACTTCTCCAATTCCGGATAGTACTGTTCTTCGATATCTCGGACCAGCAACTCGTTTTCAGCCACGATATAACGATTGGCCGCATAACTCAGGACAATGAACGACAGCGCCAATAAAGGGGTGAAGAACAGCTTGTACTTGATTTTGGTGTTGCGGAGCATGGGACGTCCTTCTTGATCCGGTTGCTTACGGTATAACCTTCAAGATTTTGACGCCTTCCGCGTCCCCGGCGCCCGATATATAGCCGATCGCCCCGGGATTGTTCTTGACGTAATCAAGTACCGCGGTCTCCTCTCGGAAGGTACTGGGCGGCACTCCCTTTCCCGAAAAAAGCCTTTTTTGCCAATAGGCGTTGATGGAGGTCGTGCTCCTTTTGTGGATATCTCGGGTGAAGGCCTTGCGAACTGAAGAGTCCAGAGAGAGATCGACGGGAATGATCGGTTCACCGTGAGGCCATTTGGCCATGCGTTTCAAAAAAATGTTTTTGAGCTCCTTCTTGGTGATGGTGGCGCCGGGATTATCGGGATGAACCACAATTCGATAACCCGGCTCTGTTTGGGCAGGGGTCAGTAATGTAGTCGGGATGACGACCAGAAAACAAACAAACAAAATGTGAGCCCAAAACGGCTTGCCCGGCATCGTGGTTACCCTTTGTCTAGAAGCTTGCCGAAAAGCTGATCAAGAAATAGTCGAGTCTTACCGGAGGTTCGAAAAAGAAATCCGGAGAGAGGTCCTCAACGGAGTATCCCTCGGTTCTGTGATACTCGAATTTCAAGACCTGGCGAGGCGTAAAACTATAGTTCAACCCCAAGGCGTCATCATCGTAGTCTCCGCTCCCCGTGGCAAAAAACGGTACCACCAATGTAATTCGCCCCCTGCTTCTCATAAAGTTCAACGCCCATTTTTCAGAGAAACTGGTCCCAAGATGAAGATACCAGGCCTTCCAAGAGCTCCCCTCGGGTTCAAAGGTAGCGCGGACGTATTCGCCCCGAAAGAGGAAGTGTTCGTACTCTCCTTCCACGGAGCCGATCGAAATATCCTGATGATCTCTTCCAATGGTTTCGTCAAACGCCTCTGTCGGCCTCCGCCGATGAGAATGCACGCCGAAGCGCCAGCGTTCACCCGGCAACGTGACCCAGAACTGGAAACCCGTGGCGTCCTCGTTACGAACCGGAGTGTAGGAATCGGCGCTTTGACTGGTGACGCTGTCCCATCCGCCGTAAAACAAATCCAGGTCAAGCATCCATTCTCCGGGCATCCAGGATTTGGAAACCACCACGCCGTCTACCGTTTCGGAGGTCCATGTCCCTTCGCCGTAAACATTGGTGGGAATTCGGTAAAATGGCAGAACCGTGCCGACATCCCTGATTTCATTGTAGATGCCAAGCGGAAGCGGCACCTTGCCCACCTTCAGGGACAAGGTTTCGTCATGTTCGTATTGGTAAAAACCCCAGTCCAGCTCTACATCGTCGATGAATTCGCCCACGGGGCTTTCACCCACGCGCCGGGAATTCATTTGGATGACCAGGCTATTTTTCAATCCGTACTTCAGATTGAACTGAAGGGCAATATTGCGAAGATCGATGGTGCCTTCCTCCGGAATACCGTAGTACTGATAACGGTCTGACTGGCCGTAGGCCTGATTCAGATATCCGTGAACTGAAAACTTTGTATCTTGAGAGAAACATGGAGAGAGTAAAAAAACAAATGCATATGGGAGGTTTATTTTCAGTTTCAAAAGTTCACCTCCAATTACAATATCGGGCCATTTGGCACCAATCATAAGTTTCGGATAAATTCTCGTTAGTGCCTTTGTCATCCATATTCAAAGCTGCTTACGCTACCAAAAAGTACTGAGCCTCAGTAACTTTGTCTGTGCCGGTTGTTTAGGGAATTACTTTCAAGGTTTTGACGCCATTCGCGTCTCCGACTGCCGAAACATAGCCGATCGCCCCTACATGGTTCCTGACGAACTCCAGAATCGCACTCTCCTCCGGAAAGGTACAGGGCGGCACGCCCCTTCCGGAAAAAAGTTTTCTCTGCCAACAGGCATTGACGCAGTCCGGACTCCTTTTGTGAATATCCCGGCTGAAGGCATCGCGAACGGAAGAGTCCGGCGAGAGGTCGACGGGGATGATCGGCTCCCCGTCCGGCCATTTGACAACGCGTTTCAAAAAAATGTTTTTGAGGTCCTTTTTGGTGAGGGTCGTGATGGGATTATCGGGATGAACAACAATCCGGTAGGCCGGCTCGTTTTGGGCAAAAACCGGTCGGGTTAAAGCAAGAGAAAGGCAGGTCGGCAGGATAACTGCCGAAAAAACACCGGCGCAAATATGGGTCCTTAGCAGCTTCTTTCTCACACGGATCACCTTTTATCTAAAAACTTGCCGAAAAACTGAGCACTGCATAATCGAGCCTCACCGGAGGGTCGAACAAGAAATTCGGGGCGAAGCCCTCCACGGCATAACCCTCGGTTTTGTGAGCTTCCAATTTCAGCACGAGGCGAGGCGAAAAACTGTAGTTTAAACTCAAGGCCTCATCGTCGAAGTCCTCATCGGCCGTGCCGATAAACGGGATGACCAGTTCTATGCGCCCATGGTCCGACGAAAAATGCAGCGCCCATTTTTCGGAGAATTTAGCCCCCAGGTGAATATACCAGGCCGTCCAGGTACCATTCCCGGATTGAAAGCTGATGCGGTGGTATTCGCTTCGAAAGAGAAAGTGCTCGTACTCTCCTTCCGCGGAGGCAAACAACATATCCTGATTCTCTCCGATCAACGTGGTGTCAGATCCTGCCCCTACCCTCTGTTGGTGCAAATGCAGACCGAAGCGCCAACGTTCTCCCGGCAATGTGACCCAGGACTGAAATCCCACACCGTCTTCGATGCGCACCGGGATATAGGTATCGGCGTCTTGACTGACGATGCTGTCCCAACCACCGTAAAACACATCCAGGTCAATCAACCATTCGCCGGGTCTCCACCCCTTGGAAACCACCAACCCGTCGACTGTTTCCGTTGTCCATGTCCCCTCTCCATAGATAAGGACGGGGATTCGGTAAAAAGGTAAAACCGTACCGACATCTCTGATTTCATTGTAGATGCCGAGCGGAAGCGGTACCTTGCCCACCTTCAGGGACAAGGTTTCGTCATGCTGGTATTGGTAGAAACCCCAGTCCAACTCCACATCGTCGATGAATTCCCCAACGGGACTTTCGCCCACACGTCGCGAATTCAATTGGACAACCAGTTTATTTTTCAGTCCATACTTGAGGTTTAATTGAAGGGCAATATTGCGAAGATCGATGGTGCCGTCCTCGGGAATGCCGTAGTACTGGTAACGGTCTGATTGGCCGTAAGCCTGGTTTAGATAGCCATGAATTGAAAAATCAGTCTCTTGTGACAAACAGCCTACACTTAAAAGGAAACCCATCACCAAACTAAAGGCTCGAATACCCAAATTATCACCCCCAGAATAAATTGTCGTCATGCATCAGTCGAATCATAAGTGTTGATTATCTTTTGGTATGTGAAAATTTTTCCCGTTTTCTAAAGTTATGCCCATGGTGAAAAGATAAGAAGTTATGGGAGACCTCATCGAGGTCTGCCGCTCGGCCTCATCCACTATCAGGGTGGTTTTGTCCGAGTTGTAGAAAATGTCTTTTCAAGCCGGTTACTGACCGAAACTCACTGCCACGCCTTGTTCTAAGCAAATCTGGTCAGGGGTCCAAATGCCCGCTTCAGACTCAATTTTGGTCGTCGATGACAACAGGAAGAACCTTTATACGTTTACCCGTCTTCTGGAGAATTTGGGACATCGGGCGGTCTGCGTGGGTTCCGGCCCGGAAGCTCTTCAAAAATTATTGGTTGAAGAATATGCTCTCATTCTGCTCGATATACAAATGCCGGTGATGGACGGTTTTGAAACCGCACGGCTCATCAAAGCCAGGGAGAAAACCCGGAATATCCCCATTATCTTCATCACGGCCGTTCTCAAGGAAGAGGAATTTATCAATCGCGGTTTCAAACTGGGCGCTGTTGACTACATCACCAAACCGGTGGCGCCCTTTCTGCTCAAGAACAAGATCCAGGTCTTTTTGAGACTGCGCCGCCAGGAGAAAGAGTTGGCCGATTTGAACAGCACTTTGGAACAACGGGTTAAGGAGCGTACCGCCGAATTACAAGACTCCAACGAGATCCTGCGCCGGGAAATCACCGAACACCGGCGCACGGAGGAGAAACTGGCCCGGCTTGTCGAAGAACTGGAATCCAAAAACACCGCCCTGGCCAAAGCGGATGAGGCGGTACGGGAACTGAATCGAGATCTCGAGCGCCGGGTCGAGAAAAGAACGGCTCAACTCGAATCCGCCCAGAGGGAACTTGTCGAGAAAGCGCACAAGGCCGGTATGGCCGATATTGCCGCCTCCGTGCTCCACAACGTCGGCAATATCCTGTCCAGCGTCATCACCTCCGGTGAAGTGGTGAGGAATAACATGGTCTCTTCCAAACTCCACTCACTGACATTGGCCAATGAACTCTTGCAGCAGAACCTGCACCGCATCGAAGAGTTCATCATGACCGATCCAAAAGCAGGGAAACTATTCAATCATTACCTTTCCATTGAAGCCAGGCTTAAGAAAGAACAACAAAAAAACCTGGAGGATGTCGAAAGGATTCTCAGTAAGGTCGACCTGATCCGCGATGTGGTCATGGCCCAACAGGACTACGCCACCGGCGGCTTCCAACCGGAAATGCTTCAACTGGAGGATTGTGTCGAGGATGCGCTGAAGATCCAGGAGGGTGATATCCGAATCCACGGGGTAGAAGTCGAGAAGGACTATCACCCCGCTCCCAAGCTTTTGGTTCAGAGAAGCAAAATCATCCATATCCTGGTCAATATGTTGAAAAACGCGCGTGAAGCCATGCAGGAGCGGAAAAGGATCAAGATTGCAATAGAAGAAAAAAAGGGCTTCGTCTATCTCAAGATAAGCGATTCCGGAAGGGGAATTCGCCGGGAGCACCTCAAGCTTATTTTCAATCACGGTTTCACCACCAAGGAAACCGGACATGGCTTCGGCCTGCATAGCTGCGCCAACGCGATGAACGAAATGGGCGGGCGCATGTGGGCCGAAAGCGAGGGCGAAGGCAGGGGCTCGACTTTTTACCTGGAGTTTCCCCGTGAGCGGATCGCGGTCTGAAGTATCCGACCATTCCCGCTCGCACTTCCACAGCACGATACTTGCATACACTGTAAAGCCGGCAAGGTAGGAATTTTGCGTATTATTGACCGGATTTCATATATTCCTACTGATCGACTACAAAATCATTAAAGTATCGGAAAACAACCCATCGAAATTGGTAGGCTCCGTTTCTCCTTACCTATGGCAAACCCGTACTTGCATAGGAAGTGAATCATGGCTTACGTTCCTGTCTTTTATCAGCTGAACGAGATCGCGGCCCACGGCGGTATTGATGGTGTGAGCGATATACAAGGTTTTTATTTAGACCATCAAACCGTCCCGATCGAAAATAATTCGAAGTTAATGAAACCTTGTGCCCCAACTCAGGCTTTTCAACTGGAGGTGACCCCATGAAAACCCTATTTTCGATCCTCCTCATTTCTATTTCCATTCAGGTCTCGGCACAGCCCGGGGACTATTACGATTCGGTAAATACAACCTCCCCGGCGGCTCTGTGGTTGAGTCTTCACGACTTGATCGATGATCATATCCGGTTTCCCTACACCAGCTCGACCACCGACACATGGGATATTCTGGAAATGGCCGATGAAGACCCCACGAACTCTGCCAACATTATCGATCTCTACAAGAATGCTTCCTACCCGAAACAAGGCGGCGGAAATAATTTCTACAATCGCGAGCATGTCTGGCCGAGTTCCTACGGCTTCCCCAATGATGTCGTCTCGAACTACCCCTACACGGACTGCCACCACCTCTTCCTCTGTGATTCAGGCTATAACAGCAGTCGATCCAATAAACCGTTCCGGTATTGCAGTGAAACATGTGACGAAAAGCCGACGGAGGCTAATGACGGCCGTGGCGGCGGCTCCGGAACCTATCCCGGCAACTCCAACTGGACAAGCGGCTCCTTATCGTTCGGAACATGGGAAACCTGGGACGGACGCAAAGGCGACGTGGCGCGGGCGATTTTCTACATGGCAATTCGCTATGAAGGAGGCGTCCATGGGGATTCGGGTGCAGATGAGCCGGATTTGCGCCTCACCGATGACGATGGGGTGATCGATCTGTTCAAGAGTGACGGCAATGTTGATATCTCATACATGGGCATCCGCTCGGACTTGCTCCGCTGGCATGAACAAGACCCGGTGGATGATCGAGAACGTCGACGGAATGATGTGATTTTCTCCTTCCAAGGCAACCGAAACCCATTTATAGACCACCCGGAATGGGTCCCCATGCTCTTCGCGGACAGATGGGTAGCCCATGTAACCAGACTCGGCGGAGACTTTCAAGCCACCCTAACCGTGACCAACCCCGGCAGTCAGGCGGGCCGGCTCGATCTCCATCCATACGACATCATGGGAAATCCTCTCAATCCCGAAATGCTCGATATCCCGGAAGGAGGGCATCTGCAAATGACCTCGGAAGACCTGTTCCCGGGACTCGATATCAGTCACCTGAGGATAAACGGAACGCCTTCCTGCGTGGTCACGCTGGGATACCGGGGCAAAACAGGAGGCGGTACGGCCCACGTCCTGGAGACCAGGAGCGTCGGAACCCGTTTTATTCTGTACCAGGGTGAATGGGATACCGTCTGGGACGGTATGGCGATCGTGAACGTGGGCGAAGGCCCGGCAGTCATTGAAGGCGTGCAAGTGGACAGTGCCGGTAATGAGGTGTTCCGGGCAACCATAAGCCCGGACCTGGCGGTCAACGGAAAAACCCTGACCAACTTTGTGACGTTTTTCCCCGACAACCCGGGCCATCGGATCATGATTGAGTCCTCACAGCCGGCAGTGGTTGTATTCTTGCGGGGCTCTCTCGGCGCCGAACCATTCCTTTACCAAACCGAACCAATCCTCATCCGATAATGAAACCGGAGGGTTGCTGGAAACCCCGGGAAAGGCAAACCGGTAACACATTGCCGCGGGCTGACTCAGTTCACCCCCAGGACCTCGTCAAAGTCGAAGGGCAGTGCATAAAACAACTAAACAGGCAACTTCTCAATAAGCTCGGGAAGGGTAATGGAAAAGTGCTGGATATTGAACCACCGGGCGGCCGGGGCGACAGCAAATTTTCCGCCGGTTTTTGAGGGGCGGCCCGGGCACCGGGTACTTCGCGAGAGGGTTTTGATAGGCGGCCGGGGCGACAGCAAATTTTCCGCCGGTTTTTGAGGGGCGGCCCGGGCACCGGGTACTTCGCGAGAGAATTTTGATAGGCGGCCGGGGCGAC
>JASJCB010000299.1 GCA_030066195.1 Acidobacteriota bacterium | reverse complement strand
GGCATTGCATAACCAGGGCTGTCCGTTGCTGTAATAGAAGAGCCTGGCGATTACCTCGTCGGAGAAAAGCTGTCCTGTTGCCTCTGTATGCTGCAGGAGGAGGCTTTTCAACTCATCGTGCGTGAAATTCCGAATGGTAAGGGCTTTACTGACAATGTTGAAGGGACTTGCACTGCCCAAGGTCTCCCGACCGTTGCGGATCATGGATTTGTAATCGCGGATATTGCGCATGCCGACCAGAGCCAGGGAGTGTACAAAAGGAATATGGCCGCGCTCCACGTAGCCCTGCCGTAACTGGCGCAAAAAAGAAATAAGCAGGCCGTCTTCCAAGCAATCCGCCTCGTCGATCATCAAGACCAGGGGTTTGTCAATCGCGGCGCAATAAGTAGCCAGGGTGCTGTTCAACGCGGTATCCGGCTGATCGAGGTCGACGAGTTCCATTTTAGGTTCGGCATGGGGGTTATAGCGAATCGCCTTCTGAATCACGTGAAGAATGACTCCCATACCCCTCGTTACGTCGGTAATGTTATGAGCGGTTTCCAAGGTACAGTAGACGGCCAGGTATCGGCCTTCCTGGTTAATTCGGTGGACGAAATGCTGAATCAGGGTAGTTTTACCCACCTGACGCGGGGCATGGATCACAAAATACCGTTCCTCGCGCACCAATTGGTGAAGGTCGGCGCAACGGGCTTCGGACGGGAGCATATAATGCCTATCCGGGATGCAAGGACCGGCCGTGTTGAAGAACTTTTCCATGAAAACGCCTCCACGTTTCATTCTACCCCGGCTCATGACCGGCCAGGGGGAAGTTTTCACCTCCTGACCAACCTATAGAGTAGTACAGTATGTATAGTTTTGTGGTAGTGCTTGAAATACATCTTTTTGAGGTGTGAGATGGGCTGTTCAATTAAAAATCATCAACTTTTCCCGGAAAAAGACCCTTTCGATCCGGCTTGAGGAGTCCATCGCCCGGGAATGGGTCCACCCTGCCACCGCGAAGGTGGTTCCGTTCCCGGGAGTGATACCGGTTGCAACCTCGACAGGCGGTCCTGTTCCCGAGAATGATTCCCTTCGGCGATGCCGATGCGGTAGTTTTCCCCGGAGAAATGCCCAACTAAACGTCAGCTCGGGTTGTATTTTCCGAAATCGTGCCGAAGCGGCGAGGCTTGTCCACCTTCAAACTCGGGTCGAAGTTGTCAAATTCGGCGCCTCGATGATCCGTTTCCGGGATTGAAGGGGGGTTTCGAGAATGGAACGGTTATCACCCCGGGGAAAGAACCCCTCTTTTCGGCGCATTCGGACCTGTTCCCGGGAATGGCCTTGTGTTTTTTCGAGCAACAACCCCGGCGCTCGGGAACGAAACCGCCTTCAGCGAACAGATCACTTATCTTCCCCGGAACGGTTGTCTCTATTTCCAGGCGTAAGGCTCTTCACCAGAAGCCGTGCGCAGGTTCGGGCTCGGGTTGCGTATGCCGCGGAAAGCCGTAACGGCATCAGGGACTCGTGGTTGAAGGCGATGCCGATGACGCCGTAGGCAACAGCCAGGCAGTGTTCGGACTCGCTGTCGGGATAAGCCCTGCCTAATTCCCCGGCGATTTGACGTACATAGGACTCCATCCAATCATGCATCAGGCGGTGCACCCGCTCGATGCGGTCCGAGGCGGCGATCAGGCTTTCCATGACCATGATGTCATCGGTCGTGCTCTGGGTTTCGGCGGGGAACAGGGCGTCCAGTAAAGCCTCGCCGCGTCCTTTCGCGGGGAGCCCCGTCAGCATGGTGTCGACAACCATCCGGTAACGGGCGACGACTCGCTCGGCCAGGGCGATGATCAACGCCTCACGGTTGCCCAGGTAATGGCGAATCAAGCCGCGCTTTACCCCGGCTTCTTCCGCAATGTTCTCCAGGGAGGTGCCGTCCAGACCGAAGCGGGCGACACAGCGCTCGAACGCATCCAGGATCATGCTGCTGCGTTCTTCTTTCAGGCTTTTTCGACCCATCACCCCACTCCCGGTTTCTTCCTTTTCTTGCGACCCCGACTCACTCGTGAGTCCCATCACGTGGTCGAAATTTTATTTTGTCACACTTGACAAACAAAAGCAAAGAACCCAATATTGCCAGGTGTGACAAACTATCGTCACACCGTTTGCCGCCGATCATCGACCTGCCTATTCGCCGATCCTGTCGATAAGGGAAACACGGGATCGAAACACACCCATGGAGCACCGCCGATGACCAAAAAGAAAGCCGCAAAATGGCGGACCATGATAGGCCTGGCCATTATGTTCACCGCCGTAATCGTGCAAATCAATTGGATCTGGGGCGTCTTCTACCTCTACTGGGTGATCCCCGATATCATCCGGGGTCGCGCTTACTTTATCGAGGATGTGGACAAAACCGAGAATCCGGTACTGTATTACGTCATTATTTTTTCCTTCTTGTTTCTAAGCTTTTATGTACTGACCGAGCCGCTTTTTACCTGAACATTTTTGGAGTCATCATGATCAAACTACCCAAAGCCGCCTACACTTCCCCCGAATGGCATCAGGCCGAAATGGAGCACCTGTTCAGCCGCACCTGGCAGTTCGCCGGATTTGTTGAAGATATCCAGGCGCCCGGTGATTACATTACGGCCCAGGCAGGCCTGAACAACCTGCTGGTGACCATGGGCCGGGACCAACGCCTGCGCGCCTTTCACAATATGTGCCGCCACCGGGGTACTCAATTGTTGCGCACCACCGGCAAAGCCTGCAAGGCGATCACCTGCCCCTACCACGACTGGACCTATAACCTGAACGGCGAACTGATATCCGTACCGGAACAAGCCGAGTTTCCCGGCTTGGATAAAGGCAGGCTGGGTCTGCATCCCGCCTTGGTGGAGACCTGGCTGGGGATGATCTGGGTACACCCGGATCCCGAGGCAGAATCGCTGATGCACTGGCTGGGCGACATTCGCGATAAAGTAGGACCCCACCGACCCCTGGAAATGGTGGAGTATCCCGAGGCCGCCACGCGTCACGAAATCAAGGCCAACTGGAAGATCGTAGTGGAAAATTATATCGACGGGTATCACCTGGCCCATCTCCACGCCGCGACCCTGAACATGTACGATCACCTGAAACAGGTGACCGGTTTCCGCGGCCCCCATTTCTACTTCTATGAACCGCTGGAGAAGGAATACGCTCGGAACTTGAAAAAGCGGGCGCCGGGACCCCTGGTGGACCACTTCACGGCCGAGAAACCTTTGGGCGCCTATGTGCCCATGCTGTTTCCCAACCTGGGGATCACGGCAAGCGAAACTTCCTGGTCCATCTTCCACATCAAGCCCGAGGCCCCCGACCGTTGCGTGGTCCACACCCGCACCAGGGTGATGCCCGCCTCCAATTGGGAATATTACAAGGCCGAAATGCGCGCCTGGAGTTATTGGTCGAAATCAAGCGGCAAATATGGGGACGGCGAAGAAAACGATCCCATGAACAGCGGCGACTTTATGGCCGAGGATATCTACGCTTGCGAACAACAGCAGAAATCGCTGACCTCACCCATGTTCTCCGTGGGCGCAACGGCCGCCAACCTGGAATCGTCGGTGGTCGGCTTTCAGGAAATCGTGGCCGAATTTATGAAAAACCGAGGGGTGGCTATATGAGCCGCTGCTTCAATCTGCGCGTATCGGCCCTGGCCCGCGATACGGCCGATGCCTTGACCATTACCCTCGATCTGACCGATGAGGCGGCGCCGCACTTTCAATACCGGGCGGGTCAGTTCCTCACCCTGGATGTGGATGTGGCCGGAGAGACTTGCCGCCGCGCCTATTCGCTGAACAGTGCGCCTTCCCTGCATGAACCGCTTCAAATCACCGTCAAGCGGATCGAGAACGGCCGGGTATCCAACCACCTGCACGGGGTTTTGCGGCAAGGCGACCAACTGCGCGTACAACCGCCGGCCGGGAAGTTCTGCCCCGACATCGATCCGAAAAATTACCGCACCTGGTTCCTATTCGGCGCGGGAAGCGGCATTACCCCGTTGCTCGCGATCATGAAAGAGGTTTTGACGGTAGAGCCGGACAGCTATGTCTATCTTCTCTACGGCAATCGGGATGAGGACAACATCATTCATCACCGGTCCCTGGCCGATTGGCAGCAGCGCTATCCCGAACGCCTGACGGTGATGCACACCTTGACCAAACCCAACAGCGCCAAATGGTCGGCGCTTTGGAAGAATGTGCCCAAGTGGAAGGGGTGGACGGGCCGTATCGACGAGGGTCGCGTGCGTCGCTTCATCCAGGAGTACCCGCCGCCCGCCCAAACGGCGCGTTACTGCATCTGCGGTCCCGGCGATATGATCCGGGTGGTCACCGACACCCTGCTTGCCATGGACGTGCCCAAGAAAGACATCATGGCGGAACACTTCGGCGCTCCCAAAACCGGCGCAACGACCACGGGTGTTGCGGCGACCCTGAAAACCCGCCTGGACGGTAAACCTATATCGGTGCCCGTCCCGACGGATCGAACCCTGTTGCGCGCATTGCTGGACGCGGGCCACGACGCCCCCTACTCCTGCGAGGCGGGCGTCTGCGGCGCCTGCACGGCCAGGTTGACCAAAGGCAGCGTCACCATGAGCTCCTGCATGGCCCTGGACGAAGCGGAACAGGCCGCGGGAAAAATCCTCACCTGTCAGGCCGTGGCCAAAGAAAAGGAAATTGCCGTTCGCTTCGATTGAGACGTCACCTCACCTGGTCAATCGAGCGGCGAATACGAAAAAGGGCCCGGCGCTGATGCGTCGGGCCCTTGTATTCAGTAATTTTTTTGTTGCTTAGGGAGCTAACTTGCCAGGCGTTCGATTTTTTCCAGACGTTTGGTTTGGCGGCTGCCTTCGAATTCGGAACGGAAGAATCTGGCCGCGATTCTTACCACCACGTCCCGTTCCATGATACGGGCGCCCACGCACAGTACGTTGGCGTTGAATTGATTGCGGGCCATTTGGGCCTCATATTCGGTGTGGCACAGCGCGGCGCGCACACCTTTGATTTTGTTTGCGGCGATCGACATGCCGATACCCGTGCCGCAGATCAGCATACCCAGGCACTTGTTGTCTTCCGAAACCGCCGTCGCGACTTTTTCCGCGTAGTCAGGATAGTCCACGCAATCGCTTGTATCGCATCCAAAGTCTTTTACTTGGTAACCCCGTGAAGTGAAGTAGTTTATGATCTCCTGCTTCATTTTGAAACCCGTATGGTCCGATCCTATAGCGATGACCGCCATCTTTATCATCCCCCATGATTAGTAATCCGAACACAACTATTCTACCCCAAAATCTTCGTGGTTTGGAGGGGGGAAGCGCATAAAATTCTCACGATTTAATCAAATAATTCTAAAAAAAAGGCTTGCCTAAAACACCGTTCCAAGGATCACTCTAAAGAAAAACCCCGGGGCCCAAGGGCTCCCGGGGTTCGTCAATCGGTCTATGTTTTAGGAAGGCATTACTTGAAGGTTTTGAAGTTACCCGCTTCCAGGTTGGACATGTATTCGTTCAGCTTGTCCTTGACCTTGCCGGCCATGAAATAGCAGCCCAGGATGTTGGGGAAGGACATGGCCAGGATCATCAGGTCGCTGAAGTCCAGGATTTGAGTGGCGGAGGCCACGGAGCCCAGGAAGGTGAAGATCAGGAAGATGACCTTGTAGGTCAGCGACGCTCTGGGTCCGAACAGGAAGGTGAAGCAGCGTTCCCCGTAGTAGGACCAGGAGATCATGGTGGAGAAGGCGAAGAGGAACACCGCCACCGAGAGGATGTAGGGGAACCAGGAAATGCTCTGTTCGAAGGCCAGCGAGGTCAGCATGGCGCCGTTGTTGGCCGCGCGCGCGCTTGCATAGGCGGCGTCCGGGTTGTTGTAGGCGCCGGTGATCACGATGACCAGGGCGGTGATGGTGCAGACCACCACGGTGTCGATGAAGGGTTCAAGCAGGGCCACGATTCCCTCGCGTACGGGTTCCTCGGTCTTGGCGGCCGAGTGGGCAATGGCTGCCGAACCAACCCCCGCCTCGTTGGAGAAGGCCGCGCGCCGGAAGCCCTGCACCAGGACCCCGATAAAGCCGCCGAAGGCAGCATCCGGGCTGAAGGCGCCGACAATGATGGCGCTGATCGCCGAGGGGATCTCGGTGAAATTAACGAGTAGGACGAACAGGGCCGCCGCCACATAGATGCCGCACATGAAGGGAACGATTTTTTCGGTTACCCTGGCGATACTCTTGATACCGCCGATGATGACGATGCCGCCCAGCACGGACATGATCAAACCGTAGACCCAGCCGTTGTCTGCCAGAAAGGGAACGGTGGAGGCAATCGCCTGCTTGGATTGGACCACCTGGAACATATTGCCGCCGCCGAAGGAAGCAAAGACGCACAGTACCGCGAACAGGATGGACAGGGCCACGCCCAGTTTACCCAGTCCTTTCTCTTCCAGACCCACGCGCAGATACCGCATGGGACCGCCGGAGACTACGCCGTATTCGTCGATCTTGCGGTACATCTGGCCCAGGGTACATTCGGTGAACTTGGTCGTCATGCCGAACAAGCCGGCCATGATCATCCAAAAGGTGGCGCCCGGCCCGCCCACGGAAACCGCGATGGCCACACCGGCGATATTACCCAGGCCGACGGTGGCCGAAAGCGCGGCAGAGAGCGCCTGGAAGTGCGTCACCTCGCCGTGTTCATCGGGGTTGTCGTATTTGCCGCGCACCACTTGGATGGCGTGCAAAAACCCTTTGACATTGATGAAGCGCATGATGAAGGTCAGCGACACGGCGCCGATCACCAGCCATAACACGATGAAGGGTAACTGGTTATCGTTTTCGGAGCCGTTGTCCCAGACCATGACATCGTAGAACAGGACGCCGCCGACAGCACTGTTCAGCGACGCGCCGACGGCATCTACCTTCAATTCGAAACGCTGCATGAAGTTCAACTCTACGTTTTGAGCTTCTTCCTGGGCAGCGGGTTCTTGGGCCGCGGCGTTCAGCACGGGTGCGAACAGCAAGGCTGAAATGAATAGAATCCATACACAATTTCGCAGTTTATTCATGAACTTGGTCCTTGACTTTACATATTTCGCCAATCGGGCCTAACTGGAGCGCGCGCGACCCCTTGCACAACGCTGGATGTTCAGACGCCGGAGGAAATGGCTTTTATTAATGTCGTAGAATACATGGCTCTACATGCGGAAATCAAGGCGATTTTCGCAAAAGCAGTCCTGAAAGCCATGAGCGGTGAGGTTTCGGCAGACGAGCGGGCGAGGGCGTCGAGGCCGATCTTCAGAATTCAGGTCAGTCAGGATACTCCGACAGGTCGAGAGAGAGCAGCAGGGCATCGTCGCCGGCGCCGTAATAGTTCGGGCGTCTGCCCTGCTCGGTGAAACCGCTTTGGATATAAAAAGCCAGGGCCGGTCGGTTCAACGCACTTACCTCCAGATAGACGGTTGCGGCGCCCAAGGTCCGGCAACCGTTTGCAAAAGCGCGGAGCAATTTCGCGGCCAGGCCCCGGCGGCGATATTCGGACAGAATCGCGATGCGCCACAGTTCGGCCTCGTCCATGACCACGGAGCCGTAGATATATCCCACGCATCGGCTCCCGTCCCACAGGCCGTAACCCAGGCGGCCCGGCTCCCCGACGAAAGTTTCGGCGGACCAGGGTTTAGGGAAGACTCGCGCCTCCACCCCGGCAAAGGCGTCGGGGTCGATGCGCGGTTGTAAGGCGGTCACGGATCAGGGCTCCATGGAGCCGGTAAGCGGCGTCAGGTCACTGCCTGCAGGCTGTTGCAGGTATTTCAGGTCGTTGCCGGAGGGTTGCTGGAACAATCTCAACTCGAAAAGCGGCACCACGGCCAATAGATGATCGAAAATATCGCTCTGAATATTCTCGTAGTTGACCCAGGCCTGGTCCTTGGAGAAGACGTAGATCTCGATAGGGAGGCCTTTTTCGGAGGGTTCCAACTGCCGAACCAGGAAGGTCATATCCTGCTCGTCATGGATCATGGGGTGTTGCGTGAGGTAGGCGGAAATATAGGCGCGGAAGGTGCCGATGTTGGTGAGCTGCCGCCCGTTGATGAGATCGTCGTCGGTCAGTCCGCGCGTCCCGCGTTCCTCGTTGATTTCTTCGAGTTTGCCCTCCAGGTAGTTTTTCAGGATCTCGATCTTCCGAAACCGCTCCAGTAAATCCCGGTCGCAAAAGCGGATGGAATTCATATCCAGGTGCAGGGCGCGTTTGATACGCCTTCCGCCCGATTCAGACATGCCGCGCCAGTTGGTAAACGGCTGTGAAACCATGTGGTAGATGGGAATGGAGGTAATGGTCTTGTTCCAGTTCTGCACCATGACATTAGTCAGGGTAACGTCGATGACGTCACCGTCGGCGCCGGCTTGCGGCATGCTCAACCAGTCGCCCTTGCGAATCAAATTATTGGCCGCCAGTTGAATGCCGGCGACAAAACCCAGGATGGGGTCCTTGAAAACGAGCATCAGTACGGCCGCAAAGGCGCCCAAGGTGCCCAACAACATCTGGGGCGGTTTGTCCACCAAGGTGGAGACGATAAAGATGGCCGCGATCAGCATGGCAACCATCTTGACAGCCTGGACGTAGCCCTTGATGGGTCGTTGCGCGGCCATTTCGTGGCGCTGGTAGATGGTCATGACCGCATTCAAGAGGCTGTTGATAAAAATGACCGTGACCACGGTGATATAAACCATGGCGCCGCGGTGCAACAGTTCGACGATCTCTATCGCGGGGAACAGGTCGGCGCCCACATAGAAGACGATCCCGGGACCCAGGTGCGACAGCTTCTCGAAGACGTGTTGGTCAAACAAGATATCATCCCAGGTGTTGCGGGTTCGTTTGACCAGCGAGGAGACCATTCTCATGATGTAACCGCTCATGATCACCTTGACCACGAACCCGATCAGCACCAACAAAAAGCCCAGGGTCAGGTAGGCCGCTATCCGGGATAACTCTTTCGAGAGACCGAAGTGGGAATAAAAAAGTAACTCATAGTAGTGAAACATGAACGATTCCTCATGAGGTAATGAAACAGGATCGATTGCCGGGCACGGTGACATGAAAGACGACCCGTCTCGGGACATAAAACGGAAACAGCGATTAAAACGGCTCCTTTATGCCACTGCCATGGCATCGATGGTGGCCCTGGGCAGGTAGATACTCACCCCGAACCCCCCGTTTTTGGGTCGGAAGAGCTCGATCTTGCCGTTGTTGCCTTCCACCAGTTCGCGAACCAGAGCCAGACCCAGACCGGTGCCGGTCCGCTCGCGGGTCATTTCGTTTTCGCAACGGAAGAAGCGGTCGAAGACCTTGGTCTCATCGCCCTTGGGAATCCCGGAGCCGTTGTCGGAGACCTTCAGGATCCCGTATTCGTCGTTTTGCGTGACCTCGAGTGTCAGGGTGGGTTGCTCGGCGGACATGCCGTACTTGATGGTGTTGTCGCATAGATTGTAGATGACCTGAGAGAGGGAATCCCTGTCCACCATGACCTCGGGTTGGTGCCGGATGATCACTTCCAGGGCCAGACCGTTGTTTTCAGTCCAAACGTTGAGCGGTTCCAGGGAATTGCGTACGAATTCGTGCAGCAACGAGCAGGCGGGGCTGAACACAAATGATCCTCGCTCCAACCCCGAATAGTCCAGGATGTTCTTGATCAGGCGGGTCAAGCGGTCCGATTCCCAGTGGATATAGTGGTAGTATTTCTGTTCTTTGCCCTTGGCCCAGCCTTCCTCCAACATTTCGGCGTACATGATGATGCTGGTCAGCGGCGCCTTCAATTCGTGCGTTACGGCAGAGACGAAATTGTTTTTCCTGCGATAAAGGTCGATATGCCCTGACACCAGTTTGGAAAGATGGATCATGGTTACGGCCAGGGCCAGAAGTAAACAGGTCAGCACCAACCAGAACCGGTTTTTCTCGGCCCGGTAATTGTCCAGGATCTCGGGGCTGTCAGTGATCTGGTAGCGCACGGCAATCGACTGGAAGGGTTCGAACAGGGCGCGAGTATTGGACTGCTGTTGTTTCATTTCGTGAACCACCAGGTCGCCGAACTCCATTTGGAAGGGTTCCAGGTAACCCTGAACTTCTTGAATAAAGGGCACCGAATTGAAAAGGAAGCCCTGAATCAGCAATTGCATGGGCCGATCGTCGGACCAGGTGATCAAAACGGGCCGGAAGCCCACGATCAGAACCTGGTTCTGCTTCTTATCCGCCACGTAATGAGGCAGGGTGAAGAAAGAGAATTCGTAAAGGCCTACATCTTTCCGGACCAGTTCCTCGGAAACGGCTTCCGATTCCACCAGCACCGAATCACCGGTTTCGTTGATTTGGTATTGCAGCTTTTGGATACGCGGCGTTTTCAGGTAGACCAGTACGCCGAAGGGATCGTTTTCCTCGCCGCCGATCTCAAACAGCCGGCTCCTGAGTCGAGGTCTCAACTCATTGACCAGGAACTGGCGGTAGACCCGAACGCTTTCCTCATGTTCCTCGGGCAGTTTCAGCTTGGGAATGGTCAGAGGGTCATAGGGAGAGCTGATGGTATGCGTTGAATGGTCATATTCGAAATAACCGACCAGGCTGTTCTCCATGATTTGAGCCAGGGTGGAGGAGGCGCGGGCGGACATATCGTTGTCGACGCCTACATAATTCAGTCGGGAGGTTCGCGTAATGGTTTCCGCGTAAAGCGGGCCTCGTTCAGCACCCTGCCCCGTGCGATTGAACCTTTCCACATCGGGGATGTTGACGGCCTTGTAATCGGTATAGCCGCGGATCTTCTCTTTCTCCAGAAAAACGAACCACTCTTCACGCAACTGGTTGATGAAGCTGGCGACATTTTTCTCCATCCGCGACGCCTGGTTCTCGCGAGCCTGTTCCAGCCGCATTTCCAGACTGGTGACGCCCTGATAGGCCAATATGCCCAGGGGAATGGCAATGATGATGAGGTAAAACCCGAAGGTTTTGGCTATACCGTTTCGGCTAAGCTGTATTCTCAATGATGTACCCCTTGCCCCGCTTGGTCTTGATGAGCGTAGGGTTGGAGGGCGTTTCTTCGATCTTCTGACGCAACTTGCCGATGGTCACGTCCACGGTTCGCGTTTCCAGGCCCAGGTTGGTGTAACCCCAAACCTCGCGTAACAGGGTCTCCCGGTCAACCACCTTCCCGATGTTTTCAAACAGGATCTTCAAGATCAGGAATTCTTTTTCCGACAAGTGGATGCGGTTTTCATCCCGCCAGCAGGAGCGTGCGTCGAAATCGATGGTCAGGTTTTTGAACCGCAAGGGGCCGCTGCGGCCGTTCTGGTTCATGGCTTCCACGCGGTCGAAATCCCGCCGGCGTAGGTGGGCGTTGATTCGGGCAATCAGTTCCTTGATGGAAAACGGCTTGGTGATATAGTCATCAGCGCCTTTTTCAAGGCCTTCTACCCGATCGCTTTCGCGCCCCTTGGCCGACAGGAAGATGATCGGCGATTTAACGCCGCTTTCCCGCAGGTTGGAACAAACGTCCAAACCGTTCAGCTTGGGGAGCATGATGTCCAGCAGGATCAGGTCCGGCTCCATGCGGATGGCCTTGGAGAGAGCCTCGTCGCCACGTTCGGCAGAAACAACCTCAAACCCTTGAAACTCCAATGCATCGACAATACCTTCCCTAATTTTGGGTTCGTCTTCAACAACGAGAATTGTTTTGCGCATATCCGCCTCCCTTGCGCCCACCATTGTAACATGAGCCGGTGAGCAGCTGAATCGATGCAAAATCCGGAATAAAGTCATAAAAAAAGGCCAATCCTGAGGATTGACCCTTTATTCAAGCTTAAGCTAGATAAACACGTGTCTATCTGGTTTTTAAGGCAGCGACGGCGAAGCGTCACCATCGCCACCACGAGTTTGCGTGGCAGCGGCCACTTTCGCATTGCTCAGCAACGCGGAAGTAGTTTGGTTGGTCGTGTTGACGTTAGCGTTCAAAAGCGGCTTGCTTTCGAAGACAGAAAAGACACGTACCCCGCCGTCCCGGGAGGGAGACTTGAACACCACGTTAGGTCCAAGGGCGAGAATTTGGCGCAGGTTCTCGGACCCGCGCTGGTGCCAGCTTTGCCACCGTTTGTCCTGAT
>JASJCB010000014.1 GCA_030066195.1 Acidobacteriota bacterium | reverse complement strand
CCGGGTCGATGCTTGGGGCGCGAAACAGGATGTCGGTAATGTGCTCGCTGAGTTCAGCATCGACGAACGATTGCTTGATCAATTGATGTTCATCCAGCTTGCACAGGGCCTTCACCTCGTCCGATACATAGGTTTCCAGAAAATCACGAGCGACAAGCCGATTGGCCAGGGCGACCTTGACAAAACGATCGTGCGGATTGGCTACCGGTTTGGTTTCGGGCGTTTCCGGCCGTTCATTTTCCGCTGATGTTCCATCCCGGTCTTTTGCATCCGACTCGCTCATCACTTCCTCTCTCTATGTGGGATCTACTCACGCATCGCACAAAAGACTGAAAGCCAGGGATTTATGTGACGCCGTGAGGTCGTTTCGATGACAAGCCAGGATACCCCGAGATATCTCGCCGGGGCCAGGATTTTTTTGAAATACTTGCCTCTTACCAGGAATAGAGGATCGCCGCCATATGCAGGGAACTACGTCGCCTGAAACCTCCGGGAGAAGAGCCAGACGGAATTACAGTGCGCAAGTACGCCCTGCTGCAAACCAAGGCAACAGAAGCCGCCTCCCAAATGAACCGTTATCGTGAAGATCCCGGATTGAAAAAAGTGGGGGAACACATCCAATGGATTTGTCCGGTACTGATCTTCCACGGCTGGGAATTGGTCTACTACGAGGCTGCCCGGCAAGGTGACCAAACTAAAAGCGCTTCTCTTCCCCGGAAGAAAACCATCTCGGTTGCGCGACACCATAGCTATTCCCGAGCACCGGTATTGTGAAAAATAAAACCACACCTCCATACCCGGGAACCATGCCGCCGGCGTTTGAAAACCGGGTTCGATACCCGGGAAAAGGCCCGGTCAAAATCCCAAAGGGGGCATCAATCCCCCAAAACAGGACCGAACCGGCATTGTTTGACAACTTTCGACCCGGGAATGGGTAGACCCTTGCCACTCGAATGGGAACCATTTCTCGGAAAAACAACCCAAGATGGTTTTTGGTTGGGCAGTTTTCCGGGAAAAAGACAGGTTCGACGACCGACAGGTTGAACTCATCCCGGGAATGGGACGACCTTTGAACTCGGAGACCAGTCCTATTCCGGGGAATGATGCTACCCTCGGCGCTTCAAGGTAGACCTTTTCCCGGGAACAGGTCCCTGAAAGAGGCAAAATATGGCTCGTAATGTAAAGAAATTGGTGATTATTTGAGGAAATATTGATTTCACGCCCTAAAAGGATGTATTTGACTCAAACCAACCCAGATGAAAAGAATTACCGCGTTTAGACTGGAATCAATTCCTCGTATTGCCGCGTCCCCGGTGCTCGCCGGCTCCGGGCTCGGACAGACCAAGATGTAACTGAGTCGAGAGTTGCACTTAGCATCTGGATCGAAAACGACCCTTTGCTGAACGCGAAAGAGATCACCGGACCGAAAACGACTGTTTGCCGAACTTTCCAGAGAGCCCCCGTCCAGATTCGCCATTTTGTCTCATTGAGAACCATTGGTTATCATCCCAAACGACTACGAGTTGACTACGAATAGCTTGCTGGAAAACCCAGTCAGCTATAAGCCGTTTACTTTGATCTGGTTTGTGACACTGCGTTGGTCAAGGTTTCTGAGGTTTTTACTTCCAGACCGGCTTCCATGCTGTTTGGAATCCAAATTTCCGGTTGGGCATTCTCGGCATTGATTTTCCGATGAGTTGCCTCATAAATCTGTATAGCCCTCACCAAACCGACTCCAGGTGTCAAGCAAACGAACCATTGGTAAACTTGAATGATTGCCTAAAGTTTTGACTCTAAGTAAAGAGTCTACCTATTTTAGATCGTTTCTGTTAAAATCACTGCTTGTCTTTAACTGTACACATGATGTTGCCACATAGGTGTTGGCGAACACGTTTGCGCTTCACAATCCTTGCCTCAGAAGACACAGGACAGGAAGTCGGAAGAGCAATCGTTTTTTAGGGGGAACGAAAATGAGACTGATTACACTAGCTTTGTTTTTAATGCTATCATTTGAGGTATATGGGCAAGAGGAAATCGATGTCGATATTAGTGGACTGTGGACAGGGAGCACTATGTGTCCTGCCGGAAAAGTTTACTATACACTTAGGATTGATGGTAAGGCGGGGACCTATAGTCACAGTGGCTACGGCCCGGAAAAGAAATATCCTATCGACTTGGAGATTAAAGTTAGCTTTAGGAAAGGGTGGGAGGGGGTTTGGGTAAGCCTCGACCCTCTAGACCCTGAGTACAAGGGCGCCTTTCGCTATCTTCATGCCCTTTTGCACGAGAATCGTGAAATTTTGGAGGTCCGTCCTCATTCCGGGATTGGAGATTGCAAAGGCTACAAATTGAAAAAATCCAAGTTGACCAGTGGCAATGAAGCCCCTCTGGCACTCAAGAAGAGCTTCGATATTTATCTGGATATTGTTAAGGAAGGCCGGGATAGAAACCTGAAGATATTTCTTGGCAGTCCTTCTGATCGCATGGAGAGACTTGAGGAAATACAGAACCTAGTTTCCAGCTTTTATAAAGCTCGTGACGGGGGAATTCACTTTTATCAGGACGAAGCAAAGCTTTATTTTGCGGTGGGTGACGAAATCGTTCATGAGTCAAAGGTTTTCAAACGGCACCGGTGGAAATACCAGCCAAGGCTGTTGGCCCTGATAAACTCAGCTCACCCTAGAGATAGAGTCAATTTCAGGGAGACCGAGATCCATGCATGGGACGTAGAAATGATCGAAAATATTTATTATGGCAACTTTGAAGCAAGGAGCAGTCGTGAGCCCGGAAAGACGGCTCGCGTGTTGCATAATTACTACCTCAGCGAATACTCGAAAAGAGCTCGAGAGTTTTTACCTAAAAATAAAGTGAGAGTTGAGTATTCTCGTACGACCACGACCCGCGATGGATATGGGCGTGTACGCGGTCAAAACTCCACGGACTACTTTGTAGACATGGAGCCTCGCTATGCCGAGAACTTCAGACGTTGGATCAATATCCGTGGACCTGTCACCTTTCGAGTCGGTGATTCAGCCGCCGTTGTCGCTCATATTTACAGACCCGAAAGTCGTGCACAACAGAGATTTAGGGAGAACATATTCAGACATTCTCGTGGACTGGCTCCGTTAGACATCGACTTTAAAGCACTTCAGCGACCCAATTTCTCTTTGCCACTCGGGCGGCTCGATCGATCCAATACTTATAACCTTTATAGCTCTGGCGCCAAAGGAGAAACGAACTTCTTTTATCAAGTTCATCTAGGGCAGAGCATGCCGTCAAATGCTAAGCATGATCGAAAGGCCGCTCAAAAAGCCGGGATAGAACAAGCAGAAGTTATGGAGTGTTACTACGTCACCAATAGAAATGGGAAAGACCGTTACCATCGCATTTTCTTTTGGCACAAAAGTGAACCAAAAAAATTCGATCAATTGATGGCAAAGCTCAATCCGGGGAACGTCCTCTTGACATATGTGGGTCCACCGGTGAGAACCCCACCAGCGACCCTATCAGAAGCAATTAATCTTACTTTAGATTATTTCTATCCGTAATGTGATTGCAGGCAGAAATAAAAGCCCTTCCTTTTCGGTGGTTCCGAGGGAGGGAGGGCTAAGCCCAAGCGGCGCCGGAGGCAGATTGGTTCTGTAATCACTTGGGGACCGGTGGTTACCGCCCTGTCGACCATTCTGGCTTCTTGTAACTGCCAGGTCTTCGTGGCTCCCCCTTAACCAGTGTCCGTCCGGGAAACAGGTGTTTTGAAGATCTGAAGAACCGCTGGCAGGCCTCCTTCCAGCCAGATTTCACAGGTCCCCAAGGTTGCTCTGTCATAGAATTATCATATCCCCCAATCGGCTTCCTCCACATCCACTCCCATCTCATATAACCCCAACCGGCTCCGACACCACTACGAGAACACAATTTTCTTGCAATCACATTTCGAAACCTTTGCCTCCCAACGCCTCCCGCACTTTCCAACGCGTCCTCTGCGGTCTCTGCGGTCTCGATCCCTAAAGGATGTCAAGGTCCAATGTCGGCAAACGGCAAACCTTTGTTTGCCGTACGACCAACGTGGTCTGGAAGTTATCCAGGGTGGTCTTTCGGAAAAGGCCCCTTTGATGGATGATGCTCAACGTAGGGTCTCCCTTCCAGAATACGACCGTTTGCCGGACATTTTGGAGTGACCCCGCCCAGATTCGTCATTTTGTCTCATTGAGGACCATTGGTTTTCATCCCAAATGACTACGAGTTGACTACGTATTGCTCCTTGGCAAATCCTATCATCGGTAAATCATTTACTTTGTGTTGGTTTGTGGCGCAACACTGCGTTGATCAAGGTCTCAGAGGGTTCCGGTCCTGGTCCCAAATTGTACGGAAATCAAATTTCAGGATGGGCATTCTAGACATAGTAATGTGAAGCTCTACATTACTATGTCCGGAATAATGCTCTGCAAATTTGAATTCCGAACAGTTGCCGGCAAGGCTTTCAAAACGGCGAACGAACACCGATTCAAGGGGCCCGGCATGCCTACGGTTGAGATCGTCCGAATAGCCGTTTCGTTCCCACCGCGCCTTTCCGGGAGTACAAATGACAACTCGACCTCGACCTGCCTGATCGAAGGAGCGACTCAGTTATTCACAATGAGATCACGGAAAGCCGGCCCATTGGTTTCTATATGGCTTACTTTCTCGAAATCCAACCGAAATCTTTCATATACAAAATGGGGGCGCAAGGATTTCTGTAGAAATCTTCGATTTACAAAATGGGGACACCAGGATTTCTGCAGAAATCCTCGATAGACGAGACGGAAATTCCAAGAATTGGACAGAAATCCTTGGCACACCACTTGGTAACTCGAGGATCTCGACAGAATTCTTCGGTTTCTCGTTTGGGATGATAAGGAATCCTGCCGCATTTTTTGTCAGTCAGATCAGGATGATACCGGTTTCGTCCGGGATCTTTGTTGTCCGGGGTTGGATAAGAGGAAAGTTGTCCGTGATCCTGGTGGTCCCGGTTGCTCTATTGAGGAATCAGCCGGCGCTATTCAATGTCAGACATGGTACGCCGTCTTTTTTGCCTGATCCGATTACTCCGCGCCCTTCGTCCTTTTTCTCCCTTCTTCCCATTAATTGACATGAGCTTTCAATATGCCTACAATCCGAAATAAAGGCCCAATCAACTCCTGATATTTGGAGGAACTATGAAAAAGCTGGTGCTGGATCATATTGGTGTACGGTCGTTTCGTTTAGGCGTACCGTACCTTTTATGACGATGAGAGAAACACTTGCGTGGAGTCGGTTTAACCACCTGCCGGCGCTGATCATGGCGAGGTGCCCTCGATGTTGCTTTGGACTTCGGCCTTCCTTGTTTTGGGTGTGGGAAAAACCAGTCTTTGGACGTTTGAAGAGGTCAAGCGTTTTGACCATCTCCGCGAAGACATGGTGCTGACCGATCTGGGGGTGACGCTCTCCGTTTCCGATGAGGGTTGGATCTATGTGGTTGATCGGGAGAATGATCGTATTTATCTGATCGATCCCGAGGGCGTCCTTGTGAAAACAGTCACCGGTGACGGTCAGGGTCCCGGATATGTACCGCGCTTGATTGGGATTCACCTGACCAAAAACGGCCTGATCGCCAAGACCAGTTACATCGGTACCCTTTATTGGCATTACTTCGACCGGCGTCTCAATTTCAAGGAGAAAAAGACCTTCACCGCCAGGAACGAACGCAAGGTATCCGGTGGCGTTCAGATTGCCTACGACCAAACCTTCATGTTCGGGTACTGCTATGACCCTAAGGTCTATACCCTTCAATGGGCGCAACTTATGGATCAAGAGGGCAAGCTGGTCAAAGAACTTGGCACCTTTTCGGCCGGACTTTCGGACAAGGGGTGGATGCCGGGCCGGAATCTGGATCACTATGCCTCGGTCTATCAGTTCGAACGGGCGGATCAGCCTTATGGCTTCGGGGTTATCTCCCGAGGCGGCGTGCTGTTTTTTGCCGATAATACCGACTATAAAATCCAACACTACAATCGTCGCGGGGAACAAAGTTCCCCCATTGTCCGCAATTGGGATAAACGGCGGCGCGTATTTACCCAAATCGATCGCGTTTATGAAGAGTTCCTGGCGGGACGGCAGCAACTCGGCGACGTAGGTTTTAGTTACGAAGTGGTGACCAAGGCTTTCCGAGAAGCCAAAATGCGTCCCTTTTTTCCACCCATTTTGGGGATGCATGCCCTGGATGACGGTTCACTGCTGGTAGTTCGCGATCACGATCTGAAGACAGGCCGTTCATGGGCCGATTTTTTCGATGCTCAAGGGGTTTTCAGGGGCGAAGTCCACCTGCCCAAAGCAACTTATGCTTTGTTGGGCCCCCGCTTTCATTACGCTACAAAATTGGTGATTCGCCATGATTTTGCCTATGTATTGGAAATGGATGAGGAAGGCGAGCATGAGCTTGTGATTTACCGATGTATCGAAGATAAGCAGGAGAAAGCCCATGAAGAAAAAATTAAAACTCAGTGACTTGAAACTGAAGTCGTTTGTCACGGTCGTCGAAGTCCCGGAAGTCCAAGGAGGGCACTCCACCAAGCTGACCTGCATGGGAGGTTTCACCTGTGAGGACATCGCCGGATGCGGAGGGATTTATAGCGTTTGGGATGAAAACGGCAACTTATGCGGTGACAGTCTTGCCTGCCCCCGGCATGACCCTTAATGCCCGGTGCCGCGCATTCGCATCGCCCGCGACGTGCGCGTGCCCGGTCACCAGGCTTCCAAATGAGCCTTAAGTATCGAAATAAACCAGTTCCCAGCCGTGGAAGACCAGTATCGGGCAAATCCAGTCGATCTTCCCGCCTATCTTGTTCAATGCCGGGTCTTGTCGGTACCGCGCGAGTTGCCCTCGGGCCTCTTCAACCTCGGCTTGCAAAAGTTCATCGGTCAATGCATTGCGTTTGATGTACTTCAGTTCGATCAGGTAACCGTGACGGATGTCGGGATAACCGGCGACGAACGGTTCCAGGAACAGGTCGCAGAAGCCTTTGTTCATCTCGTGCTCGGAATGGGCAAAGAAATAATCGAAAGCGCAGAGGTAGGCGAGTAGAAAACCCTGAATGACCTTTTCGCCGTCCATGAAGTCGCGGATCGCCGTTTGGCTTTTCACCGCCTCGGCCAGAGTTTGAAAGAATGGTTTCCAATCGCCCTTGAAGGCCATGGCGTGCAGTTGATCGTCCAGAGCCATCATCTGCAATCGGAATACCTCGTTAACCTCCCAGGCTTCGCGCAGATAACCGTACATCATGGTCGCCACGGTCTGGTTGGGAATGCGCAGCTTATGCCTGCCGCGTCCCACGTCCTCCGCGTCGATGGTCAACAAACCCAGGTAATACAAGAGCGAGACGAAGTTTTTGGTATGCGTCACCTGTTCCACGGGGAAACCCGTTGCAAGCCGGGAAGTTACCGAACCTTCATCGATCACGCTTTTCAGCAGATTGAAGTTACCGTTCAAGCGTTTCTGTACCTGCAACAGGTAGTGCAATTTCCCGTAATCTGTGCGTACGTTCTGGTCGATCATCTCGCCGGGTATATGATTCTGCCGCGATGCCGCGCGAATGAAATACAGCACCATATCGGGATTGAAGACAGGTGTTTCGGTATCCTCTGAAAAGCGATAGCCGCCGTACCACACTCTTATGGTCTTCATAACATCGGGCAACGGCAAACCAAGCGTTTCCGGCACCTGGTAGGTCTCCAGCATGCTGATGACCTCGTCTTCCGTGAAACCCGCAACGGTTTGGAACTGATGTTCCATGCTGATCTGGGTGCCGATGTTGAAGCCGCTCGTGACATCATCCATGGTGACCGGCGATACGCCGGTGATGAACAAGCGGTCCAAACCGGAATCCTGCATGCCGGCGCCGTCCTTCAACACATTGAAGAAATAGCGGAAGAAACCCGCGCCGTGTGTCAGGTCGTGATAATGTTTTTCCCCATGGGTGGTCAGGATGGTATTGGTAAAGTGGTCGTACTCATCGATCAGTATGTACAGTTTGAGTCGGTTGGTGCGGCAGTAAATGAAAAGGGCGTTCAAAAGATCGCCCGCGGTGCCGATTTCCTTGACGGTTCTCAGGAATTCCTCATCGAAAGCGCTCTTATAACGGTTGATGAAGTCATCGAAGATACGCCGGATATAGTCCTCGAAAGATTGCTCTACCAATTCCGGCTGAGGGCGAACCACCGCGAGGTTGAAGGCCAAAACCATATAGCGGTTCTTTTCGGCGGTGGGATATTGACCAATCCAGGCGTTGCCGAAGAAGGCCTCGAATCGATCGCCGGCATTCTGATCATAGTAGCACTGCAAGGTAGACACCATCAGCGATTTGCCGAATCGTCGGGGCCTTAGGAAGAACAAAGCGCGACCCGCTTTTTCCAGTTCGGCAATGAAGCGGGTTTTATCGATATAGGTCATGCGGTTGTTGCGAATGCGGGCATAATCGGCCACACCGTAGGGAATCTCGGGTATCGTTTCGCTCATAACAACCTCCACTGCCGTGATGCCTATTCTAGCAGTAGTTTAGGGAAAAGCGCGGCCGGGTTTGTCGCGTTCCATGGGACAGAGTTTCCGAATAGAGGGCGAATCACGCGCACCTAGGCGGTCATGGACTTGCCCCGGTTGCAGACCGGGAGAAAAAAGTAGCGCCGGGGAGGGACGAAGAGCTGCCCGGCGCTGCCTTCAAATCGTTACTTGTAGTCGTAGAAACCCTTGCCGGACTTGCGGCCCAGCCAGCCCGCATCGACCATTTTCACCAACAGCGGACAGGGTCGGTATTTGGAATCGCCCAGTCCCTCGTGCAACACGCGCATGATGAACAGGCAGGTGTCCAGACCGATGAAATCGGCCAGGGTCAGGGGACCCATGGGATGGTTCATGCCCAACTTCATGACGCTGTCGATGGCTTCCGCCGTGGCCACGCCCTCGTAGAGCGCATAAATCGCCTCATTGATCATGGGCAGCAGGATGCGGTTGGAGATGAAACCGGGGTAGTCGTTGACCTCGACACCGGTTTTGCCCAATTCGGCCGTCATGTCGGCCACGGCCTTATAGGTTTCGTCGCTGGTTGCAATGCCGCGAATGATCTCGACCAGTTTCATCACCGGCACCGGGTTCATGAAGTGCATGCCGATGAACTTGTCGGGGCGGTTGGTTGCCGCGGCCAGCTTGGTGATGGAGATGGACGAGGTGTTGGAAGCAATGATCGCGTTTTCGTCCAACAAGGCGTCCAGCTTCTTGAAGAGTTCGGTTTTAATTTCAAGCTTTTCGATAACGGCTTCCACCACCAGGCCGCAACCGGCCAGGTCGTCCAGGTTGGTGGTGGATTGGATGCGGCCCAATACCTCGGCTTTTTCCTCGGCGGTCATACGGCCCTTGTCGACGCCGCGTTGCAGGTTCTTGTCGATGGTCGCCATGCCGCGCGCAACGAAACTGTCTTCCAGATCTTGCAGCACGACATCGAACCCGCCTTGAGCAAACACGTGGGCGATGCCGTTGCCCATGGTGCCGGCGCCGATCACGCCGATTTTTCGATTGGTCATCCTTCTCTCCTTGACTTTTGTCGCTAAGGCCCTTTGCATGGTGATCGGGCGACCGACGGCCGCCCGCTATGGGTTAACTATAGAAAATGTGTTCGCAGAACAGGCACTGTTGGCGCAGGCGGCCGTCCTCTTCGAAGGCAACCTGGAACCGGCTGGTCAGGTAGACTTCCTGCTGGGTAATGCATTTGGGATTGGGGCAGTTGATCACGCCTTCCACCAGGGGCGGCACCTCGGGCTTGACCTTTTTGTCCACATGGCCGTCGCGGATGAAGGAAATGGTGATGTCGGGGGCCAGCAGGGCCATCTTCATCAGCATCTTGGGGTCCACGTCCAGGTTCTCGATCTTGATGATGTCCTTCATGCCCAGCGAGGGACTGTCGATATAGGACGCGTAATCGATTTTGGTGTGCAGCAGTTCCACCTCGAACAGTTTGAGGATGTGAATGCCCATGCCCGCCTTGATGTGGTCCAGAACGATGCCGTTATTGATGCGTTCGATTCTCATGGTCATGCTTTCACCCCCAGACACGTACTGATCAAAGACATGCGCATTTGCATGCCGTAGGTGGCCTGGCGGAAGTACCCGGCGTTGGGCAGGCCGTCCACGTTAGGATGGATTTCCTCGTTGCGCGGCAGCGGGTGCAGCACCAATACGTCGTCCTTGGCCCTGGTCAGGGTTTCGCGATCCACCACGTAGGAGTTCTTCTTGCGCAGGTATTCCTCTTCGCTGAAGAACCGTTCCTTCTGCAAGCGCGTCACGTACAGCGCATCCAGTTCGGCCAGGCGACCGCCCAGGCCCTCCTGTTCGGTGAAGACGGCGCCCTTGGCTTCCAGGTCGCTGCGGACATATGCGGGGATGTTCAGACCCTCGGGGCTGAAGAAGTGCAGTTCTACGCCGAAACGGGCCAGGACCCGAACCAGGGTGTGCACGGTGCGGCCGAACAGGAGGTCGCCCAGGAAACCCATCTTCAGGCCTTCCAAGCGTCCCTTCTCCTTGATCAGGGTATAGATGTCGCCCAGGGTTTGGGTGGGGTGAAGGTGGGGACCGTCGCCGCCGTTGATGACGGGGACCTCGCTGTACTGGGAAGCGGCCAGGGCCGAGCCTTCCATGGGATGCCGCATGGCGATGATGTCGGCGTAAAGGGATACGGTCTTGATGGTATCGGCCAGGGTTTCCCCTTTGGATACCGAGGAGGATTTAGCCTCGGAGAACCCGAGGACATTGCCGCCCAGACGGTACATGGCTGCCTCGAAACTGAGGCGGGTTCGCGTGGAGGGCTCCCAGAAGAGGGTAGCCAGGATCTTCCCCTTACACAGGGTGCGGGCCTTGTCGTCGCCCATGGCCTGGATCTCGTCGCAGACCTTGACCAGGTGCATAATCTCATCGTTGCTCAAATCGGCCGTGTCGATGATATGACGGCCTTTGAAAGCGAAAGGTTCCATCTTTTCCCCGATTGTATGTTCGTCGATTTTGTGGGATTTCCGCAAGGAAATCTACATGCCTGAGTGAATCACAGCCAAGCGCGGGGGCAGGCAGAACCCGTCACGCGATACCGTCTGTTGATCACGGTACCAAAGCCAGCATGTTAACACGCCCGGCCGTATCCCACAATTAACAATTCGCCGGCACTTCGGCAACTCCCTTAAGGCAAAAAAAACTTGCATTCTCCGGCGGCCGGCATTATTTTACAATTCCGGCGCAAGGGGGCGCCTGTTCCGCCGAAAGACGACGTCACCCCTTCATCGACATCTCGGAAAAACCATTGCGTTTTCCAACACGGCCGTAAGGAGCGGATGAAGGCCGTTACCTCAAGGAGAAAGCAATGCATTCCGCACTGGCAGAACTCAAGACCCGCGCCGATATTTTCCTGGCCCGGGCCAAAGACGGCGACCCGTCTACCCTGAAACGGTTGGCGGCGCTGCCCGCCTTCAAAGGCCTTGCTCCTGAAGCCGTTCAAAACCAACTATCGCGCAAACACGCCCTTTCGTTGATCGCCGGGGAGTTCGGCTTTCGTAGCTGGCCGCAGGCCAAAGAGATCCTGGCCGGAGAAAAACCCGGAGAAGATTTCGGGTCCATGCTCCACAGCGATCGGGATTCGACGGGCTTCCTCAACAACTGGTACGCCGATTATGAAGAAGCCAGGACCTGTCGCGAACAAATCGACAGCTACCTGCTTGCTTACGGCAAGCAGTTCTTCGTGGTAAGCGCCGAATATATCCGTTCCCTGGGGCTCTCGCCCGATGATCCGGCTTGGGAAGAAATGGGCCGGGATTGGGCTCGCCCCAAGAGCCTGGCCGCACGCACCCGACTCTACGCCCAACTGGTTTCCAAACGGGAACCTGAAGGAGCCGGGATTTAAATGTTCGTGGACGCTCCGGCCGGCGGAGCGTCCACGTCACCTCGTCGGGAGGTTCTGCCCTCTATCGAGGCGCTTCAGAACAATCCCGGGTAAACCCCGTATCACCATTTAATTCGGAGGTTTATCATGTGGCTTCTATTTTATTGCATCCTCGCTTCGGACACGTCGCGGCTTCCCTATCCGTTGATTTTGGAGGCAGACGAATCGGTGGAGGCGCCCGGCGAGCAGTTCATGACGCGACCGGCGGCGGCCCTGTACCGCGACGGTGTCTTGTATATTGCCGACATCACCGCCAACAAGGTTTTCATCCTGGAAAAAGACAAACTCCCGCGCACCATCGGCCGAAAAGGGCACGGTCCCCAGGAAATGCGCAACCATCCCGTGCACCTGGGTTTCGACGATGACGGCTTGCTGGTGGTGGGCACTTGGAATTTATGGGAGACCCTGTATATGGATCCCAAAACCGGGGTGGTCAAACGCAAGGTCAAGCGAAAGCGGGAAGATCGTTCCGATTTCTTCGGCGGCCTGACACAAACGATTTCCTACGAGGAGATATTGCGGTCGGGTTACGCCTATCGCCTGATCGATTCCGATTGCCGGATCGGGCGCATGCCCACCAAGGACGACCTGGGCCAACACCAGGCCATGGGTTTCGTGATGAAGGCCGAAGACGGGTCAATCGTGCACGTGGCGCGGGCGGGCAGTGTCGAGGTGGTCGGTGACGGATGTGCACGTCTGGGCGCTATGAAATTACCGGTCGCCCTGCTGTCGGAAGAGCCCGAACCGCATAAATTGTCCACCTCCATTCGCAAAAAAATCCTCAAGATGGACGGTACGGCCTACGTGGGCGGGCATCCCGTCATGGCCGCCGCGGCAAGGGACAAACACACCGTATGGGCCCTGGCCGACAACGAGGTCAAGTGGTGGGCACGGGGCAAGGGACCCCTGCGCACCGCGGGCGTACACCCGGACTACAACGCGACCCTGATCGCGGTGGACCCGATCGCGGGCAAGCTTATCTTTTCGGTGGAGTTGGACGGCTATTTCGATAACGTCGACTATTACGGCGGCTACCTGATATTGACATCCACGGAAGAGGCGCGCGTGCAGGTCTATCGCGTTTCGGAGTAATTGGTTCGGGGGTTCTTCCCTTCGGAATGGTGTCCTTTCATGGCGCCGGCTATTTGATTGTCCGGCGCGAACAAACCCCCGGCTTGCCGGTAAGCACTTTCTATCTCGATAGTGAGTACTTTGTCCCTCTTTCTGCTCGTTTTAACCGGGGGCTTGTTCACGCTACCGGTTTTACTATAGTTTGGGTTTGATCAGGTGGGGACGGGTTTTTCGGTTCATGGTATTGCCCAATCTGGGTTTGCCCAGTTCGCCGTTGCGTGGGTAGGGGAACGACCAGAAGGTCATTTCGTCCTGCCAGATGACCGTGTATCCCGCTACCGACAACCTGCCCTCGCGGCCCGCGAATACCGCGCCCGAGCTTGCATCGCCTGACTGTACCGCCGTTTTCTCAGGTAACTGCTTCTCTTGAGGACCTTTTTTGGTGACCAGGATAAAGGTCGGTGTTTCCTCCAGGGTGCGGTGAACGGTGGACAGAATATCGATCACAATTCGGCCGCGCCGGGATTGGGGCATGGAAACCGTCTGATCTCCCGCGCCCCTGCCGAAACTGGCCAGGATATAACGCTTCCGCGCATGGGACAACACCGGGGCTACCAGGACTTTTTCCTTCACCAGCCACTTATCGAAGGCGATCCAGGCTTGCTGCAACACGAAGTCGCGTCGGGGCGAGCGGCGTTTCAAGACGGTCTCCAGATTCTGCCTGGCTTCCGCGCTAAGCTCCGTCGCATAGCGCTCCTGGCGCAGATAGAATCGCAGCAAGGAAAGCAGATCTTCGTCCAATACTGAATTTCCGGCCGTCTGGCGCGAAGAACGATTCAAGGGCAAAGTCCGGTTGTCTTGGAACCAGGGCCCTCGGGTAGCTTGGAGGGCTCGATAGCGGGTAAGCGGTCCCCTGAAGAGATTGCTGCCGCGATCCACAAAGGGAACGGCCGGGTCCGAGCCCATAAACAACACGGCCAGGCCGGAGCCCGGCTTGCTTTCGAGGTACAGTTCGGCCGCGGGCACTTGATGGTATTGGAACGCGGTGATCACGGCGTCTTTGTCCGGGGCTTCCATGAGGAAGTACAGGGCGGCCAGATCGGCGCTGGGTCTCAAGCCGTCCCAGTAGTACCAGATGTTCATCTGATCGCTCCCCTTGATCAGGGCGCTGATATTGCGGCCGTAACGGGAGTGCAGGGGCGGCCCGGGGTAATCCGGCGCATAGCGCGCCTCCGTGTTTTGGCGCAACAGGTCGTCACGACCCAGGAAGGTGGTTTGAGCCAACTCGAAGAAGCGCTCGTCATCGGCCAATACGGCTTGTAAATGCCAGGTTCTGGATTGCTTGCTGCCGGACCAGAGGAAGGGGATACCGGCCAGGTCGATCCCCTCGGCAGTATATTCGCCTTTGATTTCCAGGACCACGGGTTCAAATAGAAAGGACAGAGAGGGGCGCGTACGGGTCTGGACGGCCAGGGCGCGATTGTCGCCACGTAAACGGACGGTTTCCAAGGCGGGGTCGAACAGGGCGTCCAACGCGGAGCCCATGAGCGCGTTGGTGCCGAGCCCGCCGAACTCGCCGGGTCGGTAGCCGACCATTTCAGCGGCGGCATCGCCGGCTCTTCGATAGAGCCGGTTCAACGACCATTCGCGGACCAGGTTTCGGCCCATCAAAAAGGCGTAGCCGCGTTGCATCAACAAGACATCGGTCACGCTCCATTTGGTTTTGGTGCCGGTGCTCTGAGTCAGGCCGTCCGCATAGGCTTTCAGCAGGACTTGCACCTGCATGGGGTATAGTTCCAGGCTGCGTTCAGCCGTGTCGGCAAGATCAAGGTAATAGAAGAGTTCGGCAAGGCGCGAGAAGGCCGGATCGGGTCCGGCATTGGGCCTGCCGTGGAACAGGTCGCGCAATCCCTCCAAGGCGGCGCCGCCGCGCTTCCCATGATGCAGTCCCTGGGCGAAGAACAGGTCCTCGCGATTGAATGCGGAGATGACCGTAAAGTCCTGGCGACCGGTATGAATTTCCACCTCGCCTCTCAAGGCCAGGGCTTCTTTTGGGTAGGGGGCGGAGAACAGATCCTGGACCTCGCCCTCGCGGATGAAATAGTACCAGGCCAGGAAACCGCCGGCGGCCAGGAGGATGACAAACAGGAAGATACCGATGATTTTCATGGTTTCACCAACGTCAATCGATCAAAGCTTCACTCGCGACCATCGCCAGGAGCGGGCTTTGGGATCGTTGTCCTCACCGTTGTCGATGCGGGCAACCAGGCGGCCTTCAGGGTCCAAGCTGTAGGTGATGCGTTTCGGATAATCGTGATCCGGGTTTTCAAAAACCGCGCGGTTCTTGCCGCCGGACGTGTAGCTGAACGATGTAGCGCCCCGACCCTTGGGCGATGCGACGTAATAGATGCCGTCCTCGCGAACCTCGATGCGCAGATACTCGAAAAAGGCCTTGCCGTCGCCGAAAACATCGCGGTGCAGGCCCAGCATGATCCCGCCGGCGGGAAGCGTCCAATGCTCTTCCGTGGTGACGCCGTCTTGCGCGCCGCGCCAGGTCCCGGCCATAAAAGCCAACGGCTCCAAAGGACTCGGCGGGTTTTGAAGGATAAAGGAGAAAACAAGCACAGCAGTAAACATAACCGGCCTCCGGTGAACCTTTCAAGAGTGTCCGGGTCAGCTTAGCACAATGACGGCGGATCTATCCATGGAGTGCAATCAGTTGGGCACGATTTGAGTTGAGAGATCCGCGAACCGTGCCCATCTGCATATTTTTGACAATATCCAGGTCTACCCCTCTGAACATCGACGTATTGGATCCGGAACAAGGTTGGTCACGGCGGGATAACCCCATATTCTCCTCGGAACGTGGTTCGACCTCCGGGTCTATAGGGATTTGGATTCTCAAAGAAGCATTGCCCCCGAGGGACAACCCTCGTTTCGCCCGATATCTCGATCGTTCCCGGTGCACATGGACGTATTCTGATACAAACAAGCATTGGCATCGGGGTCGAACGACGTTTCGAAATTTTTATGCACGGTTACCCGTTTGCACAACGTCGTTCGAGATCCAAAACGTCGATGTCCGTCCGGGTCCATCGATCTCTATGCAGCATACCTCGATGTACGAGCGGGCCGACCTTTATTCCAAGCAAAATCACTCGATAGACGAGCGGGCCCATCCTTCTCCCAAGTAAATACATCGATAGGCGGGCGGGCCCATCCTTCTCCTGCACAAAATAACTCGCCGGGCGGGCGGGTGTACCCTTCTTCTACGCGAAATAAATCGAGAGCATGCGGTCTCGCACGTTGAATCGCACCCCAATAAGTTGGGTGCGGTAGGAGCCCGTGGTCCGCGATCGTCGAGGTCGGCAAAAGACGGGTTATCCGTATTTGTTGTGGTGTCATCGAAGATGCAACATCCGGAACTTGCCGGCAAGCTGTTTGTTTAAAAGACTCTACCGCATATTCTAACAGAAAACTTGCATTTCTATGCACAACTCACTATGTTTCTATTATTCATCGTTGTTTTACTGGTGAAGGGATCTTTCGAAATATTTATATTGTCGTTGTGTACCCCGGCACCACACCGTGGATCGTTTTCTTTGGCAGCCTCAGTATTATTTGGTGAGAGCTATGTCAATTTATTCTCTTATTCAATTGCGGGTCCTCAACCTGCAGGGACGCCCTCTATCTCGCGCGGTTTTTCATGTGAAGCCGGCGCAAGCGGGAATCTTCACCCGCCTGCGCGGGCGTTACGACAAAGACCTGGGCACCTATTTTTTGAGGATGCCCGAGTTCCGGCGGGGGGAGTATGTGCTGCGGGTCAGCGCGTCGGGCCTGGAAAGCCAGGAACGGGCGGTGACTTTTTGCGCGGCGGGTTATTCCGGCGAGTTCGTGCTGGCCAAAGAGGGTACCCCCTATTGGATGTTGGGCGAGCGCAAGATGCCCTATGTACCGGAGCCTCGGGCGGTAGGTTTGCTGATCGGCAGGCGGCTGACGGAAGCGGATCGTCGATCCCTGCTGAAGCGTGCCGGTAAGCGGGGTTTGAAATTCGATGAAGGGGAATTGGATGGCCCCCGGCTGTTGACCCGGATGGTGCGCCGCAGGCGGGACGGTACGGACTCGAGCGCCGGCTTGGAAGAAGAACTGGCGGATTTATCCGGTGTTCAGGTGTTGCGAGACGGTATTCGCATGGGCGTGGGTGAGGTTTTGTTTCCCGCGCGTATTCTTGTCAGTTTACGAGAAAAGATTTCGGTCGAAGAACTACAGCGCCTGATCATACCGTTCCCATTGGGTGTCATCAACATTCGCGGTCGAACTGCGGTGCTTGATTTCAGGAGAAATTTGGACGACGTTGGGGCAGTCTACCGGAAGCTTGCAGCCCAAGATTGGGCCATGGAAGCCGCGCTGCAATTTCACAAGACGAACACATGGCTCAGTTCAGTGGGCGCAGCCGCGCGAATACAGCCCAACGATGCACTTTTTAAGCAGCAGTGGTATTTGGAACTGATGCGGGTGCCGGAAGCATGGGGCGCTCTAAAAGCCTGTAAGCTACAAATTCAATTTGGTTCTGCTGATGTTTTGCTGGCCCTTCACGACTCGGGCATTCAAGCCCCGTCAGGCGTTCCCATCCACCCGGAATTCCAAGGCACGGTAAGCGGCGGCGATTTGTCGGCCTTCCTTGGTAACAAAAACAACAAGATTTATTTTATGCATGATTTCGATAAGGGGTCGATTGCCGATGAGCCCCAAGAACCGGGCAACACGGATACACGGAACCCCCATGGTACGGCGGTTACCGCGCTGGCCGCGGCTCAGGCAGACGGGATAACGGGCGTGGCCGGTGTGGCGCCAAATGTTCGCGTCCTTTCCATTCTTGGAACCTTGAATAATGACGAGGTTGTGATCGACGCGCTTCAGTTTACCGGCGGGTTGCAACCGGAATGGCACGAAAGTGCCTATACGCCCATCATTTCCTTGCCCCCATTCCCAACACCGTTCGGACAAATGGGGAACCCTGGTCCCGGAGCTCATATTATCAATTGCAGCCATACCCAACGTGGTTCCTTTTTATTCAATTCCTTCAGGCAGTGGGCAAGCCGTTTGACCCACTTTGGGCGTCATCGCCGCGGGGTACTGGTTTTTGCAGCCGCCGGCAACGCTGGACGGGATACCAGGATGGATGCCAAGTGGGGCAATGACCTGAATATAATGATTGTGGCAGGATCAACTCTCGATCACCGTGGCTTGGAAAACAGCATGCCCGGCAGCAACTATGCCCGCGGTCTCGATCCCGCGATCGATTTTTGCGCCCCGTCCCATTCAACCATCCCGCTACAACACATGCCGGCGGCCAATCCAAACGACCCCAACTTCTACGGGGTAATCACGGCTGGTTTTGTTGGCGCCGGAAACATTTCGGGTCAACCCGATCATATCGATGATTTTGGCGGTACCTCTGCGGCTACGCCTCTGGTTTCCGGTGTTGCCGCCTTGGTGTTATCCGCCAAACCGGCGCTCACCTGGATTGAAGTTCGGCAAATCTTGCGGGAAACGGCTGTCCCCATCAACCCGAAACACCGCGGACCATCCGGCGTGAGAAAGTGGCAAGACGCCGCTCAAAACGATCTGGTTACAAACCATGGTCTACTTGATCTGCAAGGTCCCTTCACCCATACCATCCTACCGCTGGCAGCAGGACAGACCCGGATTGTGGTAGATGACGCAAGGAATTTCAAGAAGAGACAAGCCATCCTGATCGGCGCGGAGTCCAAACTTGCCGTTGATGCGGTGAAGGGTAGTGATGTCATCACCTTGGATTCCGCATCTGAGTTTGGGGGAGGCGATTGGATCATCATCGGAAAAACGGCGGAGACGTTTATTACCAAGGCAATCCCGGCCCCTGGCAGTCAACGAATTGTTGTACAAAGCGTGGACGGTTTTGAGGTTGGGGATATGCTGGACATAGGCGGCACGCGTGTACAAATCACGGGGATTTCACAAGAAACCGATTCCCTCAAAAAACTTACTGATTGGGTTGCATTCACGATCAGCAACCCGGATGCAAGTACGCCTTTTCCCCCACAAACAGCCGGGACATTTGTCAGTATCCACAGCAGTCAACGTGAAGCTTTGATGGAGATAAAGCATAGAAACGGCAACACCCTTGAGCTTGGCGCCAAGCTCAAGGCCGATCATCCCAAGGACCGGATTGTCCAAAAACTCGGCACCGAGGTTCGCGTCATCCAAAAAGTCAACGGCAACGAATTGACCATCGACCCGCTACGGTTCAGCCATTCCCCCAACAAAGCCGAGGGAATAATTCACCTTTCCGGCGGCCGAATCGCTTTTTACAACAACGGTTTCGGCTATGGCCGCGTAGATGCCTACCGGGCGGTCAAAGCGGCGATTGAGTACACCCATGATGAGCGCGACCTGATGCTCCGCAATTTTATCGGAGATGATGGGAAAACCAATACATCGGTGCAACCGGTACACAGTCCTGATCTTTGGCTGACCAACGATGTTCCCACACCGGCTGCCCCCGTTTTGGGCTATGCCTATAACGGCCCCCATGAAACACCTCGCGGCAACATCGGTGACCCTGTTTTCAATGGCTCCGGGGTAAACGATCTCAGCGTACATGGGCGCTATAATGGGCCGGCCGGGGAGTTTTTATTTGAAGTGACGCACCCTGGTAACAAAATTACCTGGTCTTTTTCCGGGGGCGCTCCTGAAACCATCGATATTCTTTCAGGTGAAATGTCCATCGGCAGCCGCTTGAACATCGGCTTTGGCGCGGTCACGGGTCATAAGGTGGGCGATAAGTGGACGGTGCGGGTAACGCCTCCTGTCCCCATCTATGCACACCTCCGGGTGTTCAATCGGGGCAGCAAACCTTCATTTGTCAAATCCGCGTACCAACCTACGACCTTCGAACAACCGGCTCCGGTAGCCCAGGCCCGCATCCTCATTTGCAAGAGCAACGGTCTGCCGATCAAACACTTTTACGGAGAAGGCACCGATGATTTGGTAGTCACCTCGGAATACAACGGCACGGACCCTGCTTTTTTCTCGGTGCGCATTCATTCCCCAACGGGATCGGGCAGTTTTATTTGGAGCAAAGACGCTGGTGCGGCTTCTCCTCCCGTGACAATTAACGGCGCCGAACAGGCTTTGTCTCACGGGGTGAAGATACAATTTGGCATGACCTCCGGCCATTTGACGGGAGATACCTGGGTCATCAAGTGCCGTCCCCATAACCACCGTTTCATCAGTATCGACCACTATATCGAAGACAACCCGTTGATACCGTTCAAGCTGAGTAGCGATCAACCGGGCACCCTCTTGCTCAAACGAGACGTTCCTAGTGGTCAACCCACTCAGCACCACATCGACGGACTGCTGCCCAAGGTCAATAAGGTTTTCCATTTAGAGTGGCCCGCCGATAACAGACCCGCCCGTTACGGTTACGGCTCCGCGCCGCCGCCGCGCCCCATGCGTTTCTTCCTATTAGGCGAGATAACACCGCACGACGGCGAGTTGACCGGTGAAATCCCAGAGAAAAACAACAACTTCACCTACCGGGAGTTCGTCTTCGCCCGTTTCCAATTTCTCAAACCGGACGGCACGGGCGAGATCAAGCCCTTCATCGAGGTGGACAGCTTCGGTACCGTGGTTACGGAACCCATCCATGTGGACGTGATGGTGGACGCGGGCAGTTTCGCCGTCGAGTCACTGGAACTGGAATGCGAAATGTCCATGGACACCGGCCAAACCGGAAAGAAGATCTTCAAGTTCGACGGCACGGCCTGGGCCATGGCGGGCGGTGCGCCCAACTGGCTTTCGGTAACCGCGCCCACCTTGCGTCATTCCACGACACCCGCAACGGGCGAGCAGGTGGCGGTGACTTTCGCGGTCACGCTGAACGTATCCCGGCAGCACAAGACCATCGTGCTCAGGCCCAAGCTTTACTCCATCGTCAATCCGGACATCGTGCTTGCCACCGAAGAACGAACCGTTCCGGTGGTGGAACAGGCACAGGTCGGCGGACGTCCCGGCGGTGCGGGCATCGACCTGACGCCGCGTTCCCATTTTTTTACCGATCCGGCTGCTTTGAAGAACCAGACACCCGAACAAGCATACGGCCCCGTTAGCGACAGCGCCGATCCCCTCAGCGAGCAAAACCGCTATCGGGTGACCAGTCTCTTCACGGCCTCGGGTTCTGCCGACGCCTATGCCGTGGTGGACGGCATTGTTTTGGTGCAACGGGCCGAAGACGATACCGGCCAAAAAACAAATCGGGTCAATCTGGTTCTCAAACCCTTCAAGCAGGCCATGCTGGGTTTTACCCCGGTCAAATACTTCATCTATCGCGGCTTGAAGCTATCCGATTTTCTCAAAGGAACCGGCAGCAATAATGAAAAGCTGGTTCGGGGCGAGAACAATGCTTCGCCTTTTATCACCAAGCTATGGGCTTTGCACAATCAGCAAAACCCGGGCGGGATCTTCAGCAGCAAGGCCCTTGGTTACGACCCGGATGGACAAACCGGTACCGATGTATTGGACGGTTTCTTTTTTCGCGAGAGCCGGGACCCGGACGAGGATCTGCAACTGCCCTATGTGGCCCGAGGGACCAATTTGGGCGCCTTTCGCACCACGGGGAACAAGGCCTTCGGTTTCGAAATCATTTTGGAAGAAGGCGGCAGCTTTCAACCCGATCTGACCTATGTGCGCAAGGCTTCGCATGTGATCGACATGACCGAGCCTCCCGGCGCCACCCCCTTCCAGAAACGCCTTAAGCGCGAGGAAATCCTGAACTACATCGATCCGGCGGTCTTTTTCGGCATGCATCGTACCGACAAGGGATGGCTGCAGATAGACGATGGTTCCGGGGGGAAAACCAGGCTGACCGGCGCGGCTATTTACGATCAGGTCATTTCAAAATTCCATACCGGGAACAGGGTCTACGTGGATATTCGCAATGAGGTCGGCAACAGCTATAACTTCTTCACCCAATATACGGACAGCGGCAGGGACCTGCAAATCGGCAATACCTCCGGCAGTCTTACCGACAGCACCTATGGAACACATTGGCCGATCATTACCCTGGACAACCGCGCGGCGCCGGTAACCACCGGCGACGATCACGGCGAGATCTACCTGCGTTTGAACAAAACCTATAATCTCAAGCCCATCGTTTATGTGGAGCACGGTAAGTTACTGACCCCGGCCACCCAAGGCCGCTTCATTGCCGATGACGAATTGCACGATAAGTCGCAGACGCAAACGCTCGAGATCGGCTTTTCCCATCCCTATCACGACCTGGCCGGGCAAAAAGTGAACTCTGCCTGGTTGATCAAGCTGCACTTCGGTTTGCAACACGATGCCGCCAATACCTTCCCGGCCGAAGTACTTCCCAACGAAACCTATCTGGACAATCTGTTCGGGCCCATCGACATCGAACCCCTTTGGGCGGGTGTTCACCCCATCTCCTGGCTGAGCGTGCAGGACAAGATGTTCCTGGATGGCTCGAAGCTGGGGTTTAGCCAGATGGTCAACCGGGGTGTTGCCTTCCAATCCGGTGCCGATCTCAGCGGCACGCAACGGGAACGCGTGCTTTTCTACGCCGCGGCAGTAGAAAGTTTCAGCACCGGTGATGCCTCATTTACTCCCAAAAATGGGATCAGTGGAGGGATTTCCAAAAGAGGCACTTTTTTTGAGGAGGCCCTTCTATTCAGCGGTTACGTTTTGGGTTTTGATATTCTCGAAACCAATGATGGCGACATCACCACGCTTCGCTTTTTTGAGGGTGGCGAAAAACCTCGCCCCCTTAACCATATGCTCCTGCTGGGCCTTGATAATTCGGAGCTGCAGAAACTGGATGCGTTGGCCGTTCTCAGTGATGAATACCCACGTTATTTGGCCCTAAAAGAGATTACTTTCGGGAACCCTAGTGATCCCTCTTCTGTTTTTTCCGACCAAAACGGCCAAAGTTATCGCAAGTACAAGGTTGGTGTTCAAGGCTTTAAAGCGGACGGTAAATATAGCACGGAGTATCCCTCCGACGATATCGTGGTTTATACCGTCGATCAGCTCTTTTTATTTTCGGACCTGTTTTCTTCCGGGGAGCCGTTGCCCCCTTATTACATCAGAAATGGAGAGGAAAGCAGAGCGCTTCGCACTGTCCAATGGAAACAGACACTTTGGGGTGCTGATCCCGTCTCAAAAGCATTTTTAGTCCAAGGCGATGTTTCTCGTGAGATGCTTCCCGGAACCAGAGTTCAAGTTTCGTTTAGTACGGCGAACGATGGAACCTATGAAGTTGCGGAAGTCAGATACCTTCCCCAAACCAATCAAAGCGAAATAGTTGCCAAATATACAACTCCGAAGAAACAAGGCGTCAGCGGACAAATCTCCGGGCCGGAGAAACAAGTCAAAGATTATATACTCCCCAGAGATTTTGAAAACCTAACCGGAAGCTATGATCCAGTGCCAAACCTGGTAAAGGGTTTTAAGGAGAGAATCGAACCATTAACAACCGTCTCCGACCTTCAGGCAGAGATCGATCTTTTTGCCCCCAAAATCCTCGAACGAGCCCGAGAACTTTGTCGGTCTGCCGATTTCCTATATCCGGATGACCGGCTACTTTATTGGGCTCGACTTGAAATGATCGTGTCCTTGAAAAGCCACCCTGAACTCCTACACGCGTTAAGTGATCGCAATAGACTGGTGCGGTCCTTCGAGGAAAAGTCGCGAGGCTATTTTTCTGTTGTTTTTCCGGCGAATAGAAGCATCAAAAGGGTTCTGCTGACAGGTTTCGACCCCTTTGCAATTTCAGGTAACAATCCTCTTAAAAGTAATCCGTCCGGGGCGGCTGTCCTGGCTCTTCACGGCTATGAATTAACACTTCTCAATGGATCCGCACTGGTTCAATCGGCTGTCTTCCCAACACGTTATCGGGATTTCGAACAAAACGGGGACGGTAGTGGCGTTGTTGAGGATTTTTTCTCGCGGTTTATCGATAGTGCGCATCCAAATTACCAGGAGGTAGACTTGATCATTACCCTCAGTCTGGGCTCAAGGGATCACTTCCAATTGGAGCGCTTCGCCTCAAGGTATCGCGACGGAACCAAAGATAATGAAAACATGCCGCCGGCCGGCCCTCCGGCTTTTGAGTTCCCCGATGCCCTGAATGGGAAGGAGTTTTATGAAACCAGCCTGCCCGTTACGAAAATGGTCGCGGCTACCAATGAACTTGGGACGCGAGATATTCACTACGACAATAGCTTCGAATATGTGGACCGCTCCGGGCCGAAAGAAAAGACAGTTAAATACGAGGATAAATATCTCGGAGGCAATCTGCCAATCGAGAACAGCGGTCACTCGGACCATGGAAACTTCACGGGCTTGACGCCGGCCGAATTAGATCTCGGTACGACACCCGCCGAGGGTGAAATTGAAGCTAGGAAGGGTTCCGGTGGCGCCTTTGTTTCAAATGAGATTTTCTACCGAGTGTCCAGATTGCGGGCCCGTCACAATCCCAACTTGCCAACCGGTCACCTGCATTTACCTATTCTTCAAGTTGATTATGGTGTTTTCGCGGCTGAATTTGGTGCCGCTAAACCTGAATTCGATCCTATCGAGACTAAAAAAATCATTGATGCGATTGCGCTCGCCATCGAAAAAGCCCTCAGTTGACCCAAGGAAATCACCGTGCCCACCGTATTCTACCCACCTCTTACCGATATCCTCCCCGTGGACGCCCTGCCGGAAGAACTGGGTTTCCTGAAAGACGGCGTTGCCGACCTGTTGAGCAAGGTCTACTTCAAAGATCTGCAATACACCCGCAACGACCGGGGCGATTCGGCATTCTACAGCCTGAGCATCGTCAGCCTGAAACGCATCGATATCGAGATTCCCGGCACCGAAATGTTCCTCATCCTCAACCCCTCGCACGATGCCGCCGTCACCACCAGTTCCTTCCCCATCACCCTCGGTTACGAATGGCCCGTCCTGGCTTATCTGCGCAATTTCGACCTGGCCGGTTTCTCCTTCAAGCCCGTCGATTTCTTCGACCTGGCCCTGGCCATTCTCGATGTCAGTGAACGAGACCTCATCGAAAGGGTGTTCAATATCTTCATCACCGCCGCCGACCCCATCGGACAGTTCGTAGCCGATGTGAACGCCGCCTTCGGCGCCAACCTGGAACCGCCTGATCAAACCGACCCCGATCCCATCGGCACTCTGCTGAAGGACATCGACGATGCGGCCGCCGTCGACAACGCCGGTGTCGCCGTTTTTACCGTTTACCTGCTGGACGCCCTGAGTGACGGCGAAACCGAGGCCCGCTTGAACCAGTTCTTCGAGAGTTTTTTCGGCGGCGATATCCAGGCCTGGCTCAAGACGCTCATCACGCCCAAAATCGAAGCTACCCTGGATGTAAACGTCGCGCTGGAGTTCCCGCGCAATGTACTGACCCCCCTGCAAGCCGTGGGCGGCGACCCCGTTGACAATACGGCCGTGAAAACCCAACTGCGCTTCGATCCCGGCTACTTCTTCTTCAGCACCGAAAAGGGCATCGGTTTCGACGCCAACCTGGAATTAACCCTCTCGCATCCTTCCGAGATCGCCAATACGGGCCTGGGTATCGATTTCAAATCGGCCCGTCTGGACCTGAGCCGTAAAACCAATATTCCCGAGGCCGATGCAGACGGCAGACCCGCCGATTTCGTGGGCGTCTATATCGACGAGGCGAGCATCTCCTTCCCGCTGTTCTGGAACCACGACCGCGCCAAATCATCCGGGGTGGTGCGAGGCCGCAACCTGCTCATCGGCACCGGCGGCGTCTCCGGCACCTTCTGCCTGGAGGCCGTTACGGGCGGCACGCAATCACCCTTGATCGAGGCCAAATTCGGTAAGGACTTCAAGGTGAGCCTGGATGCCTTTTGCCTGGTGCTGAAACAGAACCGCATCATGTCCTCCGAAATCAAGGGCCGCCTGACCATCCCCGGTTTCAAGGACGATCAAGGTAACCCAAGCAAGATAGGCATTGATGTATTCATCGGCAACGACGGCGATTTCAGCATCACCGCCACCGCGGGCAAGGGTAAAACCATTAAATTCGGCGATATCTTCTCCATTAAAATCACCGCCCTGTTCTTCGGACGCGAGGGCGATGATTTCTACATGGGTTTATCCGGCTCACTCAAAATTTTGCATCCGGCCCTGGCCGGTATTCTCCAGGGCGACATCGGCGTAGAAAAGCTTATTCTATGGAGCGACGGGCGTCTGGAAATACAAGGCGGTTCCCTGCCGTTGCGCAACGGTGTCAACCTGAAGCTGGGTCCTGCCACCATCACCGTGACCGCCATTCACATGGGTTCGCACCAGCAGGAAGACGGCAACCGCAAGATGCGCCAATACCGTTACTTCGGCTTCGACGGCGGCCTGAATCTGGACCCAGGGGGCGTGGATGCGCGCGGCGACGGCATTAAGTTCTATTATTCGGTAGACAGTGGTCCGGAGGACCGTTTCCTGCGGGTGCAAAGCATATCCCTGGACCTGGTCATCCCGGGCACCGCCTCCAAGGATTCGGCCACGGCCTTGATCAAGGGTTACCTGTCCATCAAGGGATCCGGCGCCGACAAGGAATACGCGGGCGGTGTGGAATTCTCCTTGCCCAAGGCCAAGATTTCCGGCGGCGCAAGCATGAAGTACAAACCCGCCGATCCCTCTTGGATTGTAGACGCCTTCGTCGAGTTGTCCACACCCATTCCCCTTGGCTCCACCGGCCTGGGAATCTTCGGATTTCGCGGCCTGGTGGGCTTGCGTTACGTGGCTTCCAAAGACGCGGTGAGTCCACCGGTCGACACCTGGTTCGACTATTACAAGGCGCCGCCGAAGGAAGGGGTGGACGTCGAGAAGTTTGCGGAACCTTCTCAAACGGGCGATATGGACAACCCCTTCAGCGTGGGCGCCGGCATTACCCTGGGCACCTCTACCGACGACGGCTATACCTTCTCCCTGAAACTGTTCGTTCTGCTGTCCCTACCCGAGGTCTTCTACCTGGAAGGCAAGGCCAATGTGCTGGGCGAACGCGTGGGCCTGACCGGCGAGGATCCGCCGTTCTTCGCTTTCCTGGCCATCAGCCGCGACAGCGTGGAAACCGGGTTCGGCGCCGATTACGCCGTACCCAAGGACACCGGCGCCATGCTGGATATCTTCGCCGAGATTCAGGCCGCCTTCTTTTTCCGCAACTCTTCCGCCTGGTTCGTGAATTTCGGCACCAAGGAGAAACGCATCACGGCCCGTGTTCTGAGCCTGTTCGAAGCCACCAGTTATTTGATGCTGTCGGCGTCGGGCATTGCCGCCGGTGCGGGCATTACCTTCGGCTTCAGCAAGAATTACGCGGGGATAGTGCGCGCCTCGGTGGAAGTCTACATCGAGGTAGGCGGCCATATCAGTTTCGAGAAACCCCAGATCGGCGCCTATGCACTGCTGGGCGGCCACGTGGATATCTACCTGTTCTTTTTCGGCTTTCATATCAGCATCGACACATCCCTGGCCGTGGAAGCGCCCAAACCCTTCCTGATCCAAGGCAGTGTGAAACTGTGCGTGGGCGTGACCATCGGTTTCTGGAAGTTCAAGAAAACCATCGAAAAGTGTTTTGAGGTGTCTTTCATTTGGGAGCTGAACAAAAACGTGGACCGCTCTCCGGTCAATCCCATGACCTTGCCGGCATCCAATGACAAGGATCTCCCCGCGGTCGGGATGAATATTCAATCCGGCGAGAGTTTCGGCTTGTTCTACAGAAGCAGCCGGCCCTCGGTATCCGACTCTCTGTTCGATGCGGCGGTGATCCCCCTGGATACCTGGATCGACATAGAATTCAAAAAAGGGCTGGACCCCGGAGACGTGACCGATCGCATCGGCGGAACCAGCAATGCCCCACATGGTCATCTCGACCTGATTCCTCCTAATTCCGTGGGCAGGCAGGTGAGGCATGCCTACAGCCTGAAACTGGTCGAAATCAAAGCCTGGAACGGTCAGGCCTGGGTGGAATACAAACCTTACGAGGCTCTGCTGGGCACCGCTGCCCTTACTAATGCAACGCCCAATCCCGGCACCGAAAGACTTGGTTTCTGGCAAAAGACAGGTCTGGAGTACAACAAGTTACGACTGTTGGCCGAAACGCCGCTGTCCTATATGGCTCAGGGAGAAACGGGCCCGCTTGTACCCGAGGAGTCCGGTCTTACCAGCGAAACCATGTTCTGCCCCACCCCGGAACGAAAGGAACGCTGCTTGGAATGGACGGCGCAAAAAGAGAATCGGACCTACCGCATGGAGGACTGGTTCCAGGATAACGGCATCTTGTTCCGCGTATTGGACCGGGACGGCACCGTGGCGGCTGACAGCAATCCGTTCGACATTTCCCCATCCCTGGCTTTTCCGCCGGGCGGCCGCCTGGAAGTGGTTTTTGCCGAACCTTGTGCTCGGGTGACCCTGTTTCTGTCCACCTTTGCCGCTACCATGACCGTGCGTTTTTATAAACTGCGTACCGGCGACCTGGAAGCCGTGCCCACCTACGATCTGATCGAGACGCGGCAATTGCCCTGGCACGACTTCTTGACCAGGGTGATCTATAGCGGTGGAGACCCGGTCAGTAAGCTGGAGGTGGAGCCCGCCGCATACGATGTGAACACGGAGAAAAGCCTCTTGCGGGAAATGGACGGCTTGACGCGGCAGCTCGAAGAAGGCATCGAGTTGACGGAGGAAGAGCGCGGGAGATTGTCGGAACAACTGGAAACCAAAAAGAAGGAACTGGCCGAACTGCGCGGCCCGGCATGCGACCGCAAGAATTGGGACCGCAAGCGCCTTGAAGGTATGCAGAACAGGCTGCGTATGGATCTATTCGCCTGCTACTTCCGCTTGAGGAGGCTGTTGAAAGATTTAAATGCAGCCCGCTTCAAGTTGGAGAAATTCAGCGAACAAATGGAGGAATGCCTGCCCCCGTTCGACGCGGAAAACTGCCCGGTCGATTTAGACCCGGCCTGTTGGGAAAATATGGTGGAACTGGCCCGGATAGACCTCTGTGCGGAAATCCGCAAGCGGATGCAGCGGCATGTGGACGCCTTTTGCGAGGGTTACCGCGAACACTACCCGAAGCTGGTAGCATGCTACGGCGATATTCGCGACCAACTGGAATTGGAGACCATTCGCCTGGCTACCCAAATCGCGAAACTCTATCAAGAGATCGAACGGCTGAATCGGAAAATTGTCCAGTTGGGTGAGCTGTTGGATGCGCAGGCCCAAGGCGAGGAGCAAGGTCATCCCCATTTCCCCTGCGGTACCTTCGTACATCGCATTTGCTGCCTCAGCGCCGAAGACCAACAATTCAATGAAAGTATTCCGGACCAACAGAGTATCGAGAGCGATTACCAGGCCACGGTCGAGACCCTTGAAAAACTGTTGGCGCCCATTTGGCGTCCCAATACGCGTTACTACTGTCGTCTTCAGGTGGCCGACAGCGTGGACGGGCGAAGTCCCGCAACCTTCGATTTCTATTACGGGTTCAGAACCGCCGGACCGGTCGGCCATTTTCACACGGATCGGCACGCCGATTACATCAAGCCGCCGCGCGGCAACAATCCCGATCAGTACGCCTTGACCAACCTGCGCACCTATATCGACTACGCCCGCAGCTATCCCAATGCCGACGGCAACCTGGTTCAGGCCAAACCTCTCTTCTTCGAAAATGCCGAACTGCTTTTGTTCTACACGCGCCGTTATGTCTACAACATGTTTCTATCCTGGCCCGAATACAACGGGCTGCCCGCCTTGAACGGCTCCCAGCAAGTGGTGATCGTCGATCCCGCGGCCGATACCACCGCGTCCAACCCCCCTCCGCCCGGTGTGGTCGATACCGAAGTTCCCAGGGCCGCCGTCAATTGGGTGCGGGACGAAGATCCGCGGATTCCCCGGGACATTCTGACCCTGGACACCCTGCGTCATCCCCAGCAGCTCAACCCGGATTTCCCAGGCGGCTCCTGCTGGGATTCCAGCGGTACGAGTCCAAAACCGGCCGCGGTTTACAGCGAGATCGAGGTAGAGAACCTGAAACCGCTCAAGCTTTATACCGCCATTGTGAACAACATCTTCGAAGGCGTGGTTCGCGAGGTGCACCGTTACGTGTTCCGCACCTCGCGTTACCCCAATTTCAGGGCACAGATCGACAGTTACCGTTTGGACGACGGGAGAGGTCATAGCCGCGATGCCGTATTTACCATGGAACTGGATGTAGATGCGGCGGCGATAGATCTTGCCCATGACCTGGTGACCGGTAATGCAACACCGGCAGCCGAGGCCCTGGCCGGGCAGTGGTCGCATCCCTTCGACCGGTTGATTCAAGGGGCCTTGCGTATGACGCCGCTGGACCCGCCGGTAGGCACCGAATTCAACATCATCCGGCAAGCCGGCACGGGCCGCCGAATCGCGGTGTGGATTCGCAACCCCGAACCCTTTAACGATCCCAAGATTCCGAACTCCGTACTACAGCGGTCGATCGCGGTGATGAATGGTTCTCAGGTGAACGGCAGTTATGCTTTGCTGCTGTCCAAGGACTGTTCCCAGGCGGTGGTGATGCCCGCGAGCAAAAGCATTACGGCCTCCTCGCTCGTTTTTCGGTTTATCTATCTGGCATGGGACGGCCAACAATATAAGGATCAGGTAACCGTCTTGACCAACTCCATCGATGTGACCGGGGGGACGCCATGAAACTGGATGTGACCAATGACACCAGGGTTCAATCGCCCTATCTGTATCTGCAGAGCGCGGGATCGACCGGACAAGACGGCAGCGCGCCAGGCATTTACAATCGCTGGGAGTTCTTGCGGAATCTGGGAGAAACCCACCTGGCCAAGGGCAATGAGGCCGCCGGCCGGCTGAACTTCAACCGACCCGACGATTTTGTCATGTTATACAGAACCCCCTACGGCCGTAAGTTCCCCACGATCATCGACTTCAAAAAGCACCGGCCGGATGTGATCAACCATGATCGAGGTTACTGGATTTTCCTTTATACCAATACACAAACCGTGGTGTATCTACATTTTCGCGACCCGTCTCTCTACGACCAGGCCAGGGCCGTCAGCCCGGATCCAGGCACCGATGCGATGCCGTTTCTGGCGGCATACGGGCCGGGCCTGATGGAAGCCGAGGTGAAGGATACGCTTTTCTTTGCCGCTGAATTCGAGGTGGAGGGAGCCGTCGCCGGCCGGGAGTTGCGCGTGGAAGCCCTGTCGGCGGTGGAGAACATTGCCCTGTCACCCGTTTTCGTTTCCTGCCGGCAGCACTTCCATGCCGAAAACTGGTGCGGAGAGACGGGGGAAGACCAGGAAGTGCCCAAACCCGATGAGTGCCGGGGCCGCAATTTGATTCCCAATCCGGGTTTTGAACTAGGCAACCAGGGGTTTTCATCGGAATACGGTTACGACAAAGCCGCACCGGGTTTTTATTTTGTCACCAATAATCCCAGAGCCCAAAATGGGGGCTGGAGGGGCAGGCCGCATTCCGGCGAGTTGATGATGGCGGTGGACGGACACGTGAAGGAGAACCGCATCGTATGGGAAGTGACGGTTCCGGTAGAGCCCGGCGCGAATTACCTGTTTTCAGGCTGGCTTTGCTCTCTGTACGCGTCTTCTCCCGCGCGATTGCGGCTGACCATCACCGGCGCCGATGACCAGAGTCAATCCGTTTTGAAAGTCAACGCGCCCAAAACTGTGGCTGTGTGGGAGAACATGCGTCACGAATGGCATTCCGGCAGGAACAGTCAGGCCGTGTTGACCATTCGGGATGATAATCTTCAAGCCGGCGGCAACGACTTCGGTTTGGACTCCTTCTGTTTTTGCAAAATGGAACCGGATGCCCCATGCCGGCCCCGCATTCATTCCGAAAACATCCGTTCGGTGCGTTTCGACGTACCCAACGGTCTGATTACAGGGCTGTATCTGGAAACCTATGACGCCTTCATCCGGGGCTCGGATTGGACGCCGCTGGGCAATTTTGCCTTGTCCCTGGACATTGACGAGGTAAAACATCGCCTGGAAAATTCAAACTACCCGGTACACGGCCGTTGGCCCAAGTTCAGCGCGGACAGCCCGGTAAACACCCAGAATTACCGGAATCGCTGGAAATGGAAGGGAGGGCTCGCCGATGGAGTGGACCGTTATATTAAAGCCGGCAACAGCGACCCGCGTGCTCGAGACGTATTGCAGGCCGACAACCTGCGAGACGGCAGCATGTCCGTGAGTTATCTGGATATGCTGAACCTGGTAGCGCTTGATTTCCACGCGGCGCGGCAATTGGGGCGGGGCCATATCGATACCAAAATGCCCTCGCGCCGGTCACCTTATGTCTACCTGGCCGCTTATCTCACCGAGGGCCGGCTGGATGACGGTACCCAACGCTCGATCACCCACTACAGCATGGGTGTGCCGACCTCCATTGAAGACGAAAGGCTTCCGGACAAACCCGTGCTGAAGGCGCCTCGCTACGGCTTGTTCAGCGATAACGGCAGCGGAAAACCCATCAATCTGACCGACGGCAACGGCTACAGCCACGACGGCAAGGCGCGCTTTGTCAATCTGTATGTGAGACAGGAAGAAACCAGCCCGTCGTTGGGTCCCTTCTTCGATCCGCCCGAGTTATTCTGCTCTATCGACAAAACCGCTTCTGTATTTTTCGGTATCAACTACCGCAAAAAGGGAGAGCCTGACTGGCGGCGGCCGGAAATCGCCCACCACGACCAATTCAAAGACAGCGGCAATCCGCCCGCCGCGGAAACCAACCCCATTCCCAATCACGGTCGCGAGGAGCGGCCCGTGTTGACACATCGTGAAACGGAAGACGGGGTGGCTTTATACACCGCTTACGGCATCAACTGGTTTTCCCGCGCATCCGCGCCCGGCAACACCATACAAACCGACAAAACCGAAATACCCAGGGCAAAGACGCTGTTGCCGCCGGCCAACTTCCAGGTGCAGCTTATCCAAGCCGAAAGCCCGCTTATGCTGACAACTGCCGATGAGCAAACCCGCTTACAGCAGCTAACCGATCCTGACAAAACACTCTTGCGGGTAACCTTCGATTATTATGTGACCCACGACCTGAACTACGCCTTTGCCGACCGCGTGGTATTTTTCTTCCGAACCCAAGCGCCGCGGAACATTCTGGGAAAAGTGATTTCGGTGGCGGACGACTCTTCCAATCCGTCGCGAGTGTTGGTGCGCACGGCGCCTTATGTACAAAACAGCACGGGTCAGGTGGTGGTCCCCGTCATGCCCGCAAAGCCCGGTAATTATCTTGGCGGTGTGTTCACGGCGGGACCCAATGCCTATATTATCGATGCCCTGACTCCACCGGGCGCTTCGGGTGAAGGTCCCGTTTTCACCCTGAGGAAGATCGAGGACGCGGTTCCGGTGAGCCCGGGCGGCGGCAACGCGTTTACCACCGCGGCTCGCATCACGGTTCCCCAGCCCGACGAATTGTTTATGGCCGTGGAGAATATGGCGCACCCGGATACCTGGGGTTTGCCGAATCCGCCGGCAAAAACCGTTCAGTTGGGCGATCCCTCCTGGAATCCGGTAACCGAATCGGTCACCCGGGACGGCGAAACCCGACAGCGTCTGCTGCGAGGCATCTGGGAAGATGCAATGATCAACCACAAGCCCGATACCCAGGGCAACTTGATCGGTGTCTACGATATCGTCTTCCAAACCTACACCTTGAACCACCATGTCCAGGCGGGAGATCCTGAACCGGTCGATTGGTATAAAGGAATTGTACGGGTACCGAATAGCAACGACCCCAACGGCCCCAGAATCATCCTGGAGGTGATCAAGACGGCACATATCGGCGACGGTCAACCGCTTCACCTGACGGCTTTCGATCCGGCCTTCGATACCTCTCCCAATCCCGTTCCAACCGGAAATGTGCAGAGGGTGAATTATTATCCGGGCTACCGGGTCTACCTGAAGGCGGACAGCGCGAACGGTTTTGACGAAACCACCATTTTGCCTGCAAGCGGCGAGGGCTACCGCAAAACCTGGCTGGGCGCCCGAGCCCATGATACTGCCGAGGGGTTGGCGTCGCCAATCGGTGTCCCCGCTCCCATTCTCGCCCTGGAATTTGTGGAACCGCTGGCGCCCGAGCAGCCCATGGGCCCGCGATACGCCACCTGGCCGGATTTTGACGGCAAGGCAACCTGGACCTTTTCACTGTCCTTCAAGCACAAACCCTTTGCCGTCGCCTTCTACCGCGCCTCGGAGACCGCCCTCCTGGAAGCGCTTTATAAACCCGAAACCGTAGAAGATATTTTGGAGCAACTGGCGCTTTTGGGGGAAGACGACCCGGACCGGGCCCGTCGTTGGGGCAATCTGGTCCACTTCGATCTGGACTACGATGTTGCCGGAACGCCTTATTACGACCCCGGCGGCACCAACCCCAACGGCGCCTTCCGCCGTTTTCCCGCGGAACCCGGTAACTTCCGATTTCCAAAGCCCGACAACCCCGAATATTTCGACGGCACCGGCGAACCGGGCCAGGTTTTAGATGAGGTCAAACAGGCGATCCGGGGCGCCTTTACACCCATGACGCAACAGCCGCTGATCTACGATTACATAAAAGGCGGCAACTACCGGCCCACCGCCCAAAAACAAACGATTCGTGACAACAAAGGCAATCTTCTAGACCCCAATGATCCCGCATTCGTGCAGGCGCCGATGGCCAAACGAACCGGTGTCAATGAGATCAGCTTTGCCGATTTCACGCTGGACGGCGCCGCCAATAATTTTTATTTTTACTACGCCCGTGAAATTGGCAACCGGAATAAGCTGGGTGAACCCGGTCCCATTGCCGGGCCGGTGCTGTTGATCGATACCAGCCCGCCCGAAGCGCCGCAAATTCGTCAGATGGTCTCCAGGACTCCCGACGCCGCGGTTCTTTTTTCGCTAAACGGCTTTCCGGAGAAACAAAATGTTCGTCGCCTGGTGCTCTACCGAACCCTGGACGGGGCCGACGCCCTGAGCATTCGCACCATGCAACCGTTGAAAACACTGGATCTGGAAGCCGAGGGCCTTGTAGACGCCGAGGTCATCGAGATTGTGGACTCGTTTGACGACGGCTTTGTGCCCTATGGCGACACTATTTATTACCGCTTCGTCGGTTTACGCCGGGTCCGAGACGACCGGGACAAGGTGATCTGGGTACCGTCTCAGCCGTCCAAGCTGCTGTTGACCACGGTCGTCGACAGCATCAACCCCGAGCCGCCTGGGCTTTCCTATCACGCCGATCCCATTTCGGGATCACCGGCGGTCATTGACAATGTGGTTCTGCAATGGGCGCCCACGGCCTACAACGGTACCTATTTCCTCGAAAAGATGACCTCGATCGGAACCTGGCAAAAAATCGCCGATGTCAGATCGAACGATCCCCTGATTTCAGTGAATCTGGCGGCAACCGAGCTGGGGTCCGGCACGCTGGCCAAGGAAACGGATGACGGTGATGTGCGCTACCATCGCTTCCGCGTGAAGGTGGAAAACGCCTCGGGTTTGTTCAACCTGACCTATCTGGAACTTACGATCTAGCCCTTGTGATTCGTCTGCCTTCCTTGGACGCCGTCGAGGGCCTTCGGTCAGTTGTATTCGCAGATGATGGACAGGATATCACCGGCGCTTTGTACCTGGGCTTTCTCGAAGTCGCGGTATTGCTCCGGGGTAAAGAGATTACCGTCGTTCAGGCGCACCAGTTCGGCGCCGGGGTTGCGCTTGTTATAGGTGTAGGTGGCGAAGAAACGCTCGCAGAGTTCGGCGACCTTGGCGTCCTGTTCGCGAGCCGCGACGTCCATGGCAAGCTTGTAGATATTGCCGGCCAGCCGGGCGATCTCCGGTTCGTCCATGCCCTTATAAGCCGCGGTTTCCAGCATGCCGGGCAGGGTGGTCCGATAGGGCTTCAGCATCTCGATCACGGTTTCGGTTGCCTCGTTATGGTAAAGCAGCGAGGTCAGCAGGATGCCGGGCACCGCGCACCATACCTTGGACTGGGCGTCCAGGAACCTGACCTCCAGGAACCCCCGGGCGCGAACCTCGGGGAAGAGGGTGCTCAGGTGACGCTTCCAGTCTTCCAGCGTGGGGAAGTAACCGTTATGGCCCTCGTGCATCCAATCGCGGAAGGATTTGAAGGTTCCGTCGAAAGTCAGTTCACCGGAGGGATCGGGCAGGCGCATATTGTGGGCGTCCAGGGCAAAGTCGGTGTATTGTTCCACCGGACAGGGCTCGTAGGTTTCGGCCAACATGCCCTTGGGGAAACCGGTGCGGCTGGGCTCCAGCCGTTGCCAGATCAGGGAACGGTAACTATAGGCGCCGGTGGCCTTGCGGTGGACAAACGGCGAATTGCCGAACAGGGCGGTGAAGACGGGCCCCAACAGGTTGGCGGCCAGCCAGCGGCGTTGGATGGTGGCGGGATCGCCCGTGTCCAGGTTCACTTGCAACGAGGTAGACAGGCGCATCATCTTCTGACCGTAGTGGCCCACGGCTTTGAAAAGGTTGTTCATATGAACGTAACGGCCCTTGGTCAACAGCAGCCCCACCTCGTCCACGGTGTACCAGGGATTGAGGCCCGAATGAAAAAACCAGATATTGTAGGGCTTGAAGGCGCAACGCAGTTCTTCGATGATGCCGGCGATATCGGCGATGCCCTCGGCCAGCGAGGGTTTGGGCGGTCCGCTGTATTCCAACTGCCCGCCGGGTTCAAAGGTCAGATTGCCGCCGTCGCCGATGAGGAACTTATGGGAATCGGCCGTGGGCCTATAGGTCAGGCCCTGGATACTGCCCTGCAATTCCTTCAAAATCTCGATCAGGCCGGTGCCCTTCTCGTCAAAGAAACGCACCAGTTCAATGGGGTTGTCGCCGTTATGCCGGAAGGGCCAGAGTTCCAATTCGAAACCGACCGAGCGGCTGTCCTCCTTGCCCTCCGGAAAGAACAGCTCATGGACCTGGTCGCGCAGTGCTTTGGGATCGAGCGTTTTCTGACGAACGGGCATGGGTAACCTCCAGGTACGGACTCAGCTCAAGGGTTCCGGGGCGCCTGATTGTAGCTTGGTTCGATAGGTCTCCGCCTGCGCGAGTACACGTGATACCTCATTACTATCACGACAGAGACCTAAATACCAATAAATCTTGGCTACTCTCAGGCTTTCTCCACGAACCGCGGGCGCCAGGGCCATGAGGGCTTCGCGCGGCGTTTCAAACGGCTTCCCTCGGGCCATGCCGTCGAGTAGTTGGATCAGATGGTCTTGAAAGCCCGTGCCCGGGTGATGTCGGGTGCAGGTCTCCAGGTAGTGTTTTAACTGAGCCGGCGGTAGAAGGTCCTGTTCGTACCACTGCAATGCTATAAACAGGCGCTCGATGTCGTCTTGCGGCAAATTGAGAAACCGGTTCAAGCCCAGCATCATGCGGTTGCGTTTGCGGGTGAAGCGCATATAGTCCATGGTCGTCTTGACCTGTTGGTTCGTCATGCGCCCCGCGCCCCAATAGAAGAAGGAGAACCAGCGCAGATCCGCCGAATCCAGTTCCAACAAATGCGCGGTCAATCCGGGTAAAGCATCCGCCCGAACGAAGGGGAACAGGACCCCGGTCAAGCCGATGTCGTACAGCATGGGCAGAATGCGAGTCACATGGGGTGAAGCCAGGATTTGATCCATCTCGCTTTGAACGCGCTCCACCGACAATTGCGACAAGCCGTCCAGGTTGGCTTGAATGGCCGCCAGTTGTTCCGGGCGCGGTTCCCAACCATACCGGGAAAGAAAACGGAAGTAACGCAGAATACGCAGGTAATCCTCGCGGATGCGTGCCGCGGGATCTCCCACGAACCGCAATGCCCGGTGGTGCAGGTCGTCCACCCCGCCCACATGGTCGTGGACCCGGCCCTCGCTATCTTCAAAGAGGGCGTTGATGGTGAAGTCGCGGCGCCTGGCGTCTTCGCGGAAATCGGTGGAGAAGACCACCTCGGCATGGCGGCCGTCACAGGCCGCATCGGTGCGCAAGGTGGTCACCTCGATCGTTTGCAGCTTGGAAACCACCGAAATAGTGCCGTGTTTCAATCCGGTGGGCACCACCTTGTAACCCTGCTTCCTGAACAGCCGCATGGCTTCTCGAGGCAGGGCCGCGGTGGCCAGGTCGTAGTCCTTGGGTTCCTTGCCGAACAGGCGGTCACGGACACAACCGCCCGCCATCATGGTGGGAAATCCATGGTCGGTCAACAAACGGCAAAACCAGCCGGCCTCGGTGTAACGGTTCACGATCATCCCCATGTCGCCGGGTTGCAAGGCTTCTGTAGATACGCGACCCGACCCGAAATGTTTTCGGACGCCTGTTATCTAACCACAGCGGGAAGCCTTTCCGGTACTTTTTGCGTAAACTACGGCAGATCGGCATAAACCGCCGGGGAGGTTCTTTTGCCAAAGGCGGCCGGCACCCTGGAAAAACGGCAAAAAAGTATGAAGCCCATCCTTCGGCAAGCTATAATGAGCCCCGCTGAGGAAAATGGGGCTCCCGAGATGACCGCGCACAAATATCGACAGATCTATACCCACGAAGCGCCTTTTCACCTGACTTTGGGCGGCATCTTGCCAGGTATCGAAACGGCCTACGAAACCTGGGGTCAATTGGCCGTGGACAAAGGCAACGTGGTCCTTTTGTTTACCGGTTTGTCCTCCTCGGCCCACGCGGCCTCTCACAATCGTCAGGACAAACCGGGCTGGTGGGAAGCCATGATCGGACCCGGCCTGGCCTTGGATACCGATAAGTATTTCGTGATCTGCTTCAATTACCTGGGTTCCTGCTTCGGCTCCACCGGGCCGTCTCATCTCAATCCGGCAACCGACAAACCCTACGGGCCGGACTTTCCGCCAGTGTTGCTGCAGGACCTTGCCGAGAGCTGCAAGCTGGTTGTCGACCATCTGGGCATAGAGCGCGTGTTCTGTTCCATGGGCGCGTCCATGGGCGGCATGGTTGCCTTGGAATACGCGGCGCGTTTTGCCGATGCCGTGGAGAACACCATTATGATCTCCGCTACCGGCCGGCCCGGCGCCCAGTCCATCGCCTACCGCTATGTCCAGCGCCAAGTCATCCTGGCCGATCCCGCCTATGCCGACGGTTGGTACTACGACCGCGAAGAAAAACCGGTGCGCAGCATGTCGGTGGCGCGCCAGATCGGCAATATCACCTACCGTAGCGGACGCGAATTCAATGAACGCTTCGGCCGCACGCGCGCCGATATCGGCTATAACTTCGGACCCGAATTCCAGGTGGAGAGCTATCTCGCGCATATGGGCGACAAACTGGCCGCCGATTACGACGCCAACAGCTTTCTCTTCCTGTCCAAGGCCATGGACCATTACAGCCTGGGTTACGGATTCAACACCTATGAGGCGGGCGTCAAACGCATTCAAGCGCGGACCCTTATCATCGGCGTCGATACCGACATCTTGTTTCCCTTCGAGGAGCAGGAAGCCGTATACAAACTGCTGCGCAAATTGGGCAAGGACACGCACCTGGCCAAACTGCGCAGCAACGCCGGTCACGATGCTTTTCTGGTTGAGGTAGACTGGTTCGATCATAAGATACGCACCTTCCTGGACGAGGCGCCGAGGGGTTGATATGAGTAAACCACGTTATTGGCGGCGCACCATCGACTCGGCGCAAAGAACTATCGGCATTCCCGATCCCGAGTCCAGTCAAAGCGGACTAACCGGCGTCATCTTCGAGATACAAGGCGTCCTGGTTCAATACGCGGGCAACAATGAGCAGTTCACCACCTACCCCGACATGGCCGAGAACGGTATTCGTACGGAAAACGAGAAGCCCTTGACCATCATGCAGCGGCTCTTCCGCCGCGAGGCCAATGTCGGCGCGGCTGAGTTCACGGGCGATGAACGCCTGCGCCTGGTCCTGTGGACCAGCCCCAAGATCGATCTGTTCTTCGATCTTTCTACCGAAGACGGCAAGATCCTGTGGCGGGAAACCGAGATCATGGTGCGCTCGGCCGGCTTCCATTTCCGTCTACCGGAAGGAATGGTCAAGAGCTGACAGACTCCAATTAAGTACCATATAGGTTTGACGGGAGGGCGTCACGCCCTCCCGCTTTTGCTTATTTGATGCCGCCCGATAAGATCACTTCTTTGCGGATTCGCCAGGTCATCACGGCGCAACAGGTCGCCGCGAACAACAGACAGAAGGTGAAGCCCAGGTACATGGGCGCCGCCGTGATCTTGGTGAAGGCCAACCCGAACTGGGTGGGCAGTTCGCCGTCCGGAAAGCTGGCCAGCATGCGGTACTGCACGCTGACGGCCTGTAGTTTGCTGACCGGCAGGCGCGAAAAGAAGACATCCATCAAGACCCAGAAGATGCACAGTACGATGGACATGCGCTTGAGCAGGGTGCCGAACAGAGCGACGATGCCCAGGTAACCCATGAAGCCGAAGCACATGATGATCACCGAGCGGATCAGGTACAGCAACTCGCTGAAGAAGTTCTCGAATTGGAACATCATATTGCCCATGTAGACAACCACCAGCGAGACGCCGACCAGGATCCAACCCACGAACAGGTGTCCCAGAAAGCGGCCGGCCACAATGGATTCCCGGCGTAGCGGACGCACCAGGGTAAAAGTCAGGTTCTTGGTTTCCACTTCCTCGGAAATCACGCCCTGGCCGAGCAGAATCGCCAGCAGGGGCACGTAGAACAAGCCGAAATACAAACCCAACAGGTCCTGGAACAAGGCAAACGGCAGCTTGGGCGCATCCCAAAAATCCAACTGCACCCCGATCCAGAACGTGGCGATCATCGCCGGTGCGCAACCCAGCAACAAAAAGACCCAGGTGAAATGACGCTTGATCAAGCGATGGGCCGTGATCTTGCCCAGGGTAAAAGCCAGGTGAACTTGATTGTGATTCACTTTGATTTCATTCATCTCCAACCCCTTACTTGACCAGATACTTGAAGACCGATTCCATGTCTTCGTCCTCGGCGTGCAGGCTCTTCAGTTTCAGGTCGCCGCGTTCCAGGATTTCGGGCAGGTCCTTGAAGAACTGGTTCTGGTGTTGGGTAAACAGGATGATCCGCTCGGGATCGGTCGGGTCCAACTCGATCTTGACCACGTGGTTGTACTCCATGCAGACGCGCACCAGGGTGCGGGGATCGCTGACGGTCAACTCCAGTTGCAGCGGATGGTCGGTCAGCAACTCGCGGATTTCGTAGACATTGCCGCGCGCCCGCAGCTGGCCCTGGTTGATGAGCACCATGTCCTTGGTGATGCTCTCCACCTCGTGCAGGATATGGCTGGAGATGACCACAATGCGGTCCTGCTCGCCCATCTCCTGGACCAGGTCGGCCACAAAGGCGCGGCTGGTGGCGTCGAGCCCGGCCATGGGTTCGTCCAGGAACAGCACTTTGGGGTTATGCGCCAACGCCTGGGCGATGCGCAACTTCTGACGCATGCCCTTGGAGTAACCCTTGACCCTGCGGTTCCCGGCTCTTTCCAGGTCGAAGAGGCCGATCAATTCCTTCGTGCGGCGATCGGCGTCGTGCGCACCCCAGCCGTGCAACTTCAGCATGGCCGAGAGGAACTGGCCGCCGCTGAACTCCTCCCAAAGGCTGTCCTGCTCCGGGCAGAAGCCGATATCGTAGAACAGCGTGGCGTCTTGAGCGTAGGTTCTGCCCAGCACCGTGATATTGCCCAGGCTGGCGTCCAACTGGCCCGCCATCAACTTCAACAGGGTCGATTTGCCCGCGCCGTTGGGACCCAGCAGGCCCAGCACGCCGGGCTCCAACTCCAGGCTGACCTCGTTGAGGGCCGAAACATCGCCGTACCACTTGGAGACCTTATTCACGAATATTTGATTCATTTGATCACCTCCACGGGCTGAATCTTCTTGAAGAGCAGGAAGATGCCGAGTAGCGTGATCGCGCCCAGGTCGACCAACTGCCAGAACAAGCGGGAACCGAAGTCGATCTGTAGCTCGAAGATGGCCGTGGCGATGTCGTAGATGCCCTTGCCCCAGTTCAGCCCGGTCAAGATGTCCGGCATGCCGAACAGGGCGCCCAGCACGATGGAGCTGACCATGCAGAAGAAGCCGAAGCCGATAAAGCCGACAGCGGCCATATACGACTTGTCGAAACAGGCCGAGAAGAACAGGGTAATGCTGCCGAAGGACGCCGTCAGGACCAGCCAATAGGACCCGGTCAAAATGGGGACGTACCAGGACTGGCTGATGAACTCCACGAAATCGGGACTGAGCACCAGCCCCAACAAAATGATCAGGGCGGAGGGAACCAGGGTAAACAATCCGGTCAAAACGCCGATCACCATGAACTTGCCGATGACGTAATCGGCGCGTGTAATGGCCTTGGCAAAGTAAACCTGCAAGGCGTTGGCCTGTTTTTCCCGGCTGATCAACTGGGAGCCGTAGAAGATCATGGCGAACACGCTGAAGGTAAGCGACGGGATGAGGATGGTGGCCAGGTGGATTTGCGCCTCGGTGGTTTCCGAACTGGTCTGAGCCCAAAGTTCCGCCAGCGGCCGGGCGATGTCGCCGAAGGTTTCGCTGTTCTTCAGGTTTTCGATCTGGAAGCGGGCGATGGAGGAGATCGCCACCATGAAGAAATAACCCGCGATCGGCAGAATAACCAGGATGAAGAAACCCAGTCGCAAAAAGCAACCCGAGGGCATGAAGCTGACATTCCTCAGAGTTCCGCGCCCGATCAACACGGCGGGATGGCGGAAGATCTTGTCGATGGGATCGGTGGGCCCGCGTTCGCCTTCCCAGGGTTCGTAACCCTGGGCGTAAATCTCACTTTTCTTTGTCATGGTCACCACCTACGGAAACGTGTTTGCGATAGATTTCCTCCACCGTGAAATGCCGGGGGATGAGTTTGCGGATCTGGATGCCTTCATTGATCAAGATCCGGAACAGGTCGCGAGGCGCCTGATCGTCGCGCAAGGTGGTCTCCAACTCGGGCTGACGCGGGTGGACCAGGTCGATCCGGTAACCGTTCTGCTTCAGGATGTCGGCGGCGCCCCGGTGGCGTTCATTCACGCGCAAGCGGTAGCGATTGGCCTGTCCGGCGCACAGGTCGCGGATATAGCCCGTGCACTTGATCTGGCTTTTGTCCATGATCACCAGGTACTTGGTGCAACGCTCCACGTCGCGCATCAAGTGGGAGGACAGCACCACGCAACGGTTCTCGATTTCCGCGATTTGCCGGATCAGGTCCAGCATTTCCTCGCGGCCCTCGGGGTCCAGGCCGTTGGTGGGTTCGTCCAGAAAGACCAGGTAGGGATCGTGGACAATGGCCTGGGCCAACTTCAAGCGCTGTTTCATGCCGGCGGAATAGGTGTCCAAATCGCGATAACGCGCCTCGCCCAAACCGGCCAGATACAGCACCTTGTGGGCGCGCTTGAAGGCCTCGCGCTCTTCCATGCCGTTGAGCTGAGCGCAATAACTGACGTACTGAACCGCATTGAAACCGGGGATCAGACAATCGCTTTCGGGCATGTAGCCCACGTACTTGCGCACGTTGCGGTCGTCGGTGCCCACGCGGAAATTCAGGAACCGGCCGGTACCGGCTTCAGGCGGAACCAAACCCAGAATGGCTTTGATCAGCGTACTCTTGCCGGCCCCGTTGGGACCCAGCAGACCGATCGACGTATTGGGCAGTTCCAGGCTGATTCGGTCCAGGACACGGTTCTTGCCGTAAGAAACCGTAAAGTTCTCAATAGATAGCAGCAACCAAACACCTCGCCTTGGTGGTGATTTTGACGCACGGAGACTGATACGACCATTCTAACAAAAAGGATTAGTCCCGGGTGCAATTCTGTCAGGACTTCGTGGGCAATCGCATAATGCGGTGAAAGGAGTTTTTGAATAGAATGCTTTGATTATAACCGGCCGGTATCCTGACCGAGCGGATCCTGCGATTTCGAGTTTGAAATGACCTTCCTACTATTACTCATTACCGCCGGCGGTCTTCCGGTGGCTCCCATCATGCAGGTAGACGATACGCAACCCTACTCGGGAGATAAGTTCCTCTCCTATCCCCATGATGCCCTGTATACCGGAAAGCGGCTCTAGCTGACGGATGAAGGACAACCCGTCCTGGTTTTCAACAAGCATGGATTCGTCAAATTCATCGGCAGTATTGGTGAGGCAGGCGACGAATTCAGGCACCAACCCGGTGCCCTGGCCTTGCGCGACGGCCTGTTGGTGGTTGCGGAGCGTTACGGTCGCTCCAGGTCTCTCTTCACCCTGGACGGCGTTTTCCAGAAAAAAGAAGCCTGCGAACCCCGACTCCATTACCTGGCCGACGGCACCCGGTTTGAACCGTTGCACTTCGAGGAGGCCTTCCGCAACCGGATGGTCCTGAAAAATCTGGAAACCGGGCATCTGTTGGGCAAACTGGAAGACGACACCGGCATTGGATTTCATCTCTCCCAATCCTGGCCGGTTCGCCTGGACAAAGATCACACCCTGATCGTGAAACCACGCGGCGCCTTCGAAATTTATAACAAAGAGGGGCAACTCGTCAGCAAGCGAGAAGTTCCCCTGGCTTTATTCAAAAAAGAAGTAGAGCGAGACCCTTTCGGCGACGCCATCCTGAAACACCGACCGCGAAAAATTAAATACTATCGATTCGGTCTCCCCCTCTTCGATGTCGCGGTCGAAAGCCCGGAAATCATCTGGTTCCTGGCCGGCGACGAACGCAGCATCACCGAAGACGAGCGCAAACCCACCGAGGTCACCCTATTTCGGATCAATCTAAAAACAGGAAAGATCTCGCTCAAGACCAAATTACCCATCATCCTACGCACCATCAGCATCGAAGACGACCACCTGGTTTTACTCTCCCAACAAGACGCGGTCATCCAGGTCTACGCCCTGGCCCAAATCCGCACGACCTTGGGCGAGTAGTGAGGAATAGTGAGCCGCAGTACAAGCAACTATTGAGGTTGCCGGAGCTGTGAATCGCTGAAAAGATGATGTGCTTGCCCCGGTCTTATTCGGTTTTAAACGAGGAATCCGGGCAATACACGGTAAGATATAATGCTGATTTTGAACCGGCGGCGAATCAAATCTTCGATTTGCTGACTCTTACCGGCTGGGAGAAAGCATGTCCTTTGTTTATTCCGGTCCTTTAAATGAGAAGGAACATGCGGATATATTAGTGACACGCTCCATTCAAAAAAGGTTACTTCGCCTTGTCGAAAAGGGTAACGCCTACGCGCTCATACAAGGCTCCTGGCAGACCGGTAAAACCACCTTTTTGTTCCAGTTACGTAAATGTTTGGCCAAAGATCACCTCCAGGTTGTCTATATCCCTCTACAGTCAACAAGCGGTCTGCGGCCGGCGCAGTTTTATAACGAATTGGCAGCGCAAACCGCCGATCAGTTGAAGCTGGGCACCGAGACCGTGGACAATCAATTGGCTCTGGTCCGCTTCTTTAAAAAGGCCGCCGGCAAAAAAGACCTTGTTTTGTTACTGGATGATGTAGATCTGGTCGAGGCTTCCCATCGTTTTGAGTTTTTCCAAGCACTGCGCTCCCTTAACTCTTTGAGTGTGGAAAGCTCAGAAGGTAGGGGCTCCTTATCCGTGGTGATGACACTCACGCGAATGTTGCATATCGAAAAAGGCCCCGGCTCCCCCTTGTTCAATGTGTACCTGAACTGTCAACTCGAGGATTTCAACCTGGACCAGGTCGTAACGTTGGCTGGTGATCTGAACTTTGCTTCAACCGTTTATGCTTGGACCGGAGGGCATCCCTACTTCACTCAGAAATTATTGGCGCAGATGGGGCAAAACGAGGGCCGACTGCCGGATATGAAGGCTTTTATCGCCGAAGATCCGTTGTTGGATCACATCGAACGCTTCCTTAAAGACCGGCTTGGGGACGTACACCTGTCGCCTCTGATGAGTCGCAAAGACTCGGGGTTTGCCCTTCTACGGGATATCGGCCTCTTGAAGTCAAACGGTGAGATGCGCAACCTGTTATTCCAGCGTCGTTTCCAGCCTCATCCATTGACCGCGACCAGGCAGTTTCCCGAGACCGGCAAGGGATCGAAGGTTCTTCCCGTCACGCTCACGCGCTGGATGGTTGAGGGGTTAGGCCCGATGGCCTCCAAGGATGCAGAGGCTCTACCCGCCGATGTGCCTTGGATCTTTCTCACCGGCGAGAATGCCATCGGCAAAACCTGTTTTCTGCAAGCGCTGGCCGTTGCTTTGAACGGAGGCCGAGGCGCCGAACAGCTCATCGACAACAACACTCGCCTGTCCGTGGAATTGCAAGTAGAGGGTCAATCTCACCTGAGTTCCTTCGTCGACGGCAAGCACTACGGCGGTTTCTACCGAGTCGTGGGTTACGGTCCGGCCAGGTTGCGTTTTGTATCCGAGGCGGAGGAGGATTTTGAAAAATCCAAACGCATTCCGGTTTACAGCCTGTTCAAACAACGCGGCGTCTTGTTGGACCTGGAGCGGGATTGGATCAAAGATCAGCGCATTCTGGCCTTGGGTGGTCGGGAACCTGAGGCCGGTATTGCCGAAGCCAGAATTAACCTGGTGCTTGATCTATTGGGCCGTTTAATGCCTCAGGTGGATCGCGTTGCCCTGGATGATCGCAGCCGCATTGTCTTTTGGGCCGGTGACCGCCCGGCAGATCACCGCCAGTTGGCCGCCGGGCCCAAGAGCATCTATGCCATGATCGGTGATATGATCATCCGCCTTTTTGCCGGTCAACCGGAGATCACCGATCCGTCCGAGCTTTGCGGTTTGGTGTTGATCGATGAACTGGAGAACCATCTTCATCCCAACTGGCAGGTGCGCTTACCGGTACTTTTATCGGAACATTTCCCCAATGTACAGTTTGTAGCCAGTACCCACAGTTCCATCCCTTTGCTCGGTGCGCCGGCCGGTTCGGTATTCCTCAAGATTGTCCAGGATAGGGAAAGCGGTTTGAGCGATGTGGTGCGCATCGATGAGGAATTGGCCGGCATGACCCCCGATCTGCTTTTGACCTCGCCGCTTTTCGATATGCAGGACATTACCGGGATTCATAGCGGCGCGTCGCCCAATCCAAGAGCCAATTGGTCAGCGCATCAACAAGCTGAAAAAGTGGACCATGCCCTGGCGAATGTCGCGGCCATGCTGGCGGATTACAAGAAGCAAAAGGAGCAACCGGGTGATTAAGGTGACCAAAGACCTGGACGCTCCCCCTCCGATTCTGGTCAGCGGGTCCACCTTGAAGAAACTGGAAGAAATTATGTCCGCGCAACAGGCCGCCGGGGTTAAAAGCCGTTACAATCATCTTCAGGTCAAACAAGCCTTGGACAAGATCTACTTTAACAAATGCGCATTTTGTGAAAATACAATTACTTGCGCCTCTCCTCAAGTAGAACACTATCGGCCCAAGGGCAGGCTTGCGAACGATCCGGACCACCCGGGTTATTACTGGCTGGTCTTCGAATGGAGCAACCTTTTGCTTTGCTGCCCGACCTGTAACAATACTAAACGGGACCACTTTCCAATTGCGGGACAACGGGTGAAAGCCCCGCCGGCGATGGATGACCGGCGCGCCGACGCTGCATCGATGCGGGCTGAACAACCGCTCTTGTTGAACCCGGAACTGGATGATCCCGACGAGCACCTGCATTTTGAACCATCCGGCCGGATCATGGCCAGGAACGGCGATATCCGGGGTAAGGTCACAATAGAGGTAATTGACCTGAACCGACCGATATTGATCAAACTCAGAGCGGCCGTTGCCAGGAACCTGGTTGACCGGTTCAGAGAACAGCTATTGATGATCATCGAGGAGTATGCTGATCTAAACGCATTCTTCAAAGATTATTTTCAGTCGCCGCAAAAAATCGTCCGTGATTTCCGTCTGCTTTTTTCAACCTTGTTCCGGGAAGCATTCATGGATCTGTCTCCATCTCTGTCCTTTTGTGCTTTTCGAAAGGCCCTGGCCGACAATTTTGAAGCCTATGTCATCGAGGTATTGGAAAACGAGTACGAGCGTATTCTTCTGGGACTCGCCTGGGAAGAATGGTGCAACGGCAGCTTATAGGTTTCACGAGACCCTGAGAGTCTTTTTGCCGGTCTTTGCATAGAATCATTCCCAACTCATTTCGGGTTATAATCTCCATAACGCTCCGGTCAATGAGTTCATCGGGTTATTTTTCAATGGAAAACTTTTTCATCACCCAAATCATAGCCTACATCATCAGCTTCGCGGCATCCCGGGATACCGAGGCCCTGGCTGAACGGCGGGCCGAAAAACTGGCCGAGGATCTGAAGGATCATGAGGCTGAGGCTGCCGGTGAATCGTTTGAGGAAGAGCTGGTGCGGGCCGCGCAAACGGCGTTGGAGCAGAAGACTCGCTTGGGCCTGTCGCCCGGGGAAGAAAAGCTCTCCCGGTTCTTCAGTATTCCCGACAATGCACGAGTTCTGGCCGAGTGGCTGTCCTCCGTCGGGGCCAGGGAGCAGGAACGGCTGCAAGAGATGTTGGCGTCCGCCCTGGCCGAGGTTTTGGCGGATGGTGAGGATGTTCCGAGCATCATCCAAGAATTCTTTTCCCGAGTACAGCGCATGGTTTTCGGCAACGCCGCCCTGGCCGAATGGCTTCAACATAAAAGCCTGGCGGTTTTGCACGATAAGGTGGATCGCGTCGTCGATCTGCTGGAGAGCTTGACCGAAAACATCGGCGCTGAGGCGGCTCGGCAGATTGCCGTGTTCTGGCTGAAACCGGAAAAGTCAGAGGTTAGCATAGAGGATCTGCTCGGCAAGCAAAGCTATCGAGCACGGCGTAAGGGTGCCCATCAATTCACCCTCATCAGCGACCAGATCGCCGAAACCTTGGAAGACTTGTACCGCGAGGATTTGAGAGCGCTCGATCCCCAAACCAGTCGAGTGGTCATCCAACGGGTAGGCAAAACCCTGGCCGAGGCATCGCTTCCGCCGGCAATGATTCGAGACCCGGACCTGGAGCCGGAGACCCTGCGCAAGCACCTATTCAAACCGGCCGGTCTGAGCGCTGAAGCCGATGACCTCTACGACCAGTTACTGGGTCGCTGCTGCCGCATCATCGTGGACATCGCGGCAAATATGCCCAGGCAAAGCGAACGCAATCTGGACGAGGTATTACAAACCGCCCTGGCCAAACAGGCCGAGACCATTCTGGAAGAAATCAAACGCCTTAAGCAGGCCAGCGCAGACCGGGATGAAGCCCGTTTCGAGGAAACCTACCGGGACGCCGTCGCCCGCAACCTGGACCGAATCGTCCTCTTCGGCACGGATGACAATCGTTCCAAGCGTTACCAGTTGAGCGTCGCCTATGTCTCCCTGACCATGGAGCAGGAAATCGAAAGCCCGGACGAAGATGACGAGGAAGAGAAAAGTACAAGCACCGAGATCTTCGAGGTAGAGGAACTCCTGGCCAAAGAATCGCGCCTGATGATTCGAGGCGGTCCCGGCTCCGGCAAAACCACCCTCTTGCAATGGTTTGCGGTCAAACTGGCCCGTGCCGAATTGAAAACCGGCCCCCTGGCTCCCTGGAACAATCACCTGCCTATCTTCCTTCGCTTTCGCGATGTCAACGAACTGCCGACCCCCGAGTCTTTCCTGAAAACCACCGTGCCCATGATCGCAGAACAAAAGCCGGAAGGCTGGGTCTATAAGCAACTGAAAGAAGGCAGGGCGATCCTACTGCTGGACGGTCTGGATGAATGGTCAGGTAGTACGGAGGACGCAGGCGTTTGGCTGGAGGACTTGACCATAACCTTTCCAGATTGCCGCTTCCTGATCACCAGCCGTATTCACGCGGCCGATAGCTTCGCCTATTGGTTGGACCGACTCAAGGTTGAAGAGGCCGGTCTGCGTGACATGAGACTTGACGATATCGAGCAATTCATTGACCACTGGCACAAGGCCATGCAACGAGAAATCAATGACTCGGCAGAGCGCGATTCTCTCCCCGTCCTGGCCGAGGATCTGAAGCAAGTCGTCCACGAAAACGATGCCTTGCGCAAACTGGCAACCAATCCCTTGTTGTGCTCCATGATCTGTGCTTTGTTCCGCTCCCGCTGCAAAGACCTGCCCACGGATCGGATCGAACTGTACAAAGCCTGCCGCGCCATGTTCTACCGGCGGGATTCAGAGCGAAAAATCAGCCTGGAAGGCTATCCTTCTCTGACAGATGACCAGAAAAATCGGCTGCTGGGCGCGCTCGCGCTCTGGATGGTGCGTAATACCAAAACCAAGGCCAAAGAGGAAACAGTCGATCGACGATTCGAAGGTCGCCTGAAAGCCATGGATGTTAATGCGGCGGCCTCAGATGTGCGGCGGTTCTTTGTTGAACGTGTCGGTCTCTTACGACGCCCAAGCCCCGGCTTAGTCGATTTCCCCCACAAAACCTTCCAGGAACTCTATGCAGCGGAAGAGGCACTGGACAACGAAGAGATTGGTTCGCTGGTGGCTAACGCCGAGAAGGAAGCCTGGCGGGAAGTAATCATCCTGGCTTCCGGACTCGCCCGTCCAGTTGAAGGCATTGAACTCATCGAAGGGCTGTTGAGGCGTGCAGGTCGGGGTGAAGATAAGAAGCGTTATTTCATCCTGCTTACTGCGGCATGTCAGAAAATGGCCCGGGAAAAATCACAAGAGGTGCGGGATAAAGTTGGAAAGGCTTTAATAGCAGTGGTACATCCCCAATTAGTAAAAGATGCCAAAGAATTGGCAGAAGCAGATGAATTGGCGTTACCTTACCTGACTTTCAATAAATATCTAAACCAAAAAGAACAGAAGGCACGCGTACGCACTCTGGCGTTGATTGGTAGCGCAAGGGCTTATAGGACCTTACGGATGTACTTTGATGAAAAACGACCAGGTGTTATAGCAGAGATTGCCAATAGTTCAAAAATGGTACACGATCTAGGATTTTACGAGTCCCAGGTGTTGATGAAATTGAAAAAACTTTATTTGAGATACTCTAGAACTGATTTGAAATTTCTAACTGCGTTTTCTAATCTAACCTTACTTGAATTAGACTGGATTGGAAATGTCACAGATCTGAGCCCTCTGACTGGCTTGAATCAATTGACCACACTCCATTTGAAGAGTTTTTATTATTTTACAAATCTGAGCTCTCTGACTGGCTGGACTCACAGTTTCAAGTTGACATATCTAAACTTCCTAACTGGTTTGACTCAGTTGACCGAGCTTAACTTGGAGCAGTGTCATGGGGTAACAGACCTGAGCCCCCTGGCTGGCTTGACTCAATTGACCTCACTCGACTTGCATGGTTGTTCAAATGTAACAGACCTAAGCCCCCTGGCTGGCTTGACTCAATTAACCTCACTCAATTTGGGCAATTGCTCAGAGGTAAAAGACCTAAGCCCCCTGGCCAGCTTGACTCAGTTAACCAAACTCAATTTGAGGTGTTGTTCAACGGTAAAAGACCTAAGCCCCCTAGCTGGCTTGACTCAGTTGACCGAACTTAATTTGACTTTTTGTTCAAAAGTAACAGACCTAAGCCCGCTGGCCGGCTTGACTCAGTTGACCTCACTCGACTTATCATATTGTTCAAAGGTAACAGACCTGAGCCCCCTGGCTGGCTTGGCTCAGTTGAAGGATCTATACCTTCAGTGGGTGTTGATAAACCGAACTCCATTGGCACATTTAAAATCGTTGACCATACACTGAAAAGGCCTCCAACTCCACAACCAGCATCCAATATCGCAACGAATCTACACCCGGTCACTACCTCTCTCAAACAATATCTGCCTACCTGCGTAACCTACATTTTATCAATTATCTACAAAATCCTAGCCAGCCCTTCCCAAAACCCGAACCTTCATGGTAGAACCCTGGCAGCATCAATCAACCGTGGAGGTAAGTTTGGAATACGATTCCCCTTGGAAAACCATCCTGGATCACTTGCTCTATCACTGCCTACAAATGATCAACCCCGCCTTATTCGACGATATCGATTGGACCGTCGATCCCGTCTTCCTGGACAAGGAACTCAATCAAATCGCCCCTAAACACAAGGTGGGCAATCGTTTTGTCGATAAACTCTTCAAGGTCAGAATGAAGAACGGTGAAACCAAATGGGTTCTGCTGCATATCGAGGTCCAGGTCAACCAGGATTCGGGTTTCCCCGAACGCATGTTCGTCTACAACTACCGCATCTACGACAAATACAACGAGCGCGTCATCAGCATGGCCATCCTGGCCGATTTGGACGACACCTGGCGACCCGACAACTTCAGCTACGGCGGTTACGGCTCCACCATGGGCCTCAACTACAAGGTCGCCAAACTGATCGACCACAAAGAAGAAGACCTGGCCGAAAATCAAAACCCCTTCGCCATCGTCATCCTGGCTCATTTAAACGCCCTGAAAAACGCGGGCGATAACGAGGACCGGCAAATCACTCGAGCCCGAGCCAAAAAGAACCTGCTGCGCATGGCCCTGACCCGAAACTACACCAGGGAACAGATCACCCAACTGACCCTATTCATCGACTGGGTCATGAATGTACCCAAAGACCTTGACAACAAGCTGAGCGAAGAACTAAATAAAGAACTAGGAGCGGAAGCCATGGAATACGTAACCAGTTGGGAAAGACGCGGAATAGAAAAAGGCGAACGCAAAGGCAAGCAAGACTTGTTTCTACGGATGGTTAACAGACGGTTCGGCACCATTCCAGAGTGGGCCTCATCCAGAATTAACGAGGCTGATGACATACAAATCGACCAGTGGTCAGAACTTCTATTCACCGATAAGCCGCTCGAAGAAATCATGAAAACACGACGCTGAGTTGTCAGGCCGACGATCGGGTCCGGTGCCCTAAGAAAGCGATAGTCTACCGGTACATGCCGGTCCGATTCCCTCACCGTAAAAGAACCGGTGGTGTATAGTCCTGAGACTAAAGAATTAGGAGCGGAAGCCATGGAATACGTAACCAGTTGGGAAAGACGCGGAATAGAAAAAGGCGAACGCAAAGGCAAGCTGGAAGGCAAGCTGGAAGGCAAGCTGGAAGGCAAGCAGGACTTGTTTCTGCGTTTAGTTAACAGACAGTTCGGCGCCGTTCCGGACTGGGCTTCCTCAAAAATCAGCAAGGCCGATGTCAAACAAATCGACCAGTGGTCAGAACTTCTTTTCACCGATAAGCCGCTCGAAGAAATCATGAAAACACGACGCTGAGTTGGATCTCCGCATCGACAAAGGGTGAGGCGGGCAAGGACATGCCGAAAAAATGCGCCGTGTCGTCAACCGTGGATTGTTCTTTCCTGTTATCACCTTCCAATCCGGGTAAATGGTTCCTACCCCGGAGGGGTTATGTATTACCAGCCCCTGGTTGGCTGACAAGACCCCGTCTTGGCTGCCTACCTGGGGTAACGGTACCCATGTATCACCCTACCCTGGAAGGGTTGTGTACATTGCTGGGATTGAAAAAACGCCCCCGGTTCCACCCATTCCAACCATGTACACAACCCCTACGGGGTAGGGTGGGATTTGGAACCCATTCCCCCAGATAGGCAGCCAAGACGGGGTCTTGTCGGCCAATCTGGGGCTGATAATACAAAACCCCTACAGGGTAAATCATGTTGGATCACGGTCTGGCTGTAAGAGGACATACGCTCACGCATTCCACACGGTGTGGTTTGATTGTTTTTGAGTAGAGCCTCCGGCGGATGCTTCTACCGCGATTAACGAAAAACATCTCCTTTTCCAGTTTAACAACTAAATACAGCTATTTGCGTGGGGTTTTTGGTGATACACCTCATTTCATGGCCTCATTCATTGTTTCTTTCTTTCCGGAGCAACGACTTTCTTTCTTATTTCATTTCCAGGGTCGAAGATGCCGGCCTGATTCCTCGATTCTAAAAGTCGGGGAGCTAAGAATCAGTCCTCATTCTTTGCGCACCGAAAGTTCAGAGTCAAAGAAATATTTTTGATTCTTTGCTCCCGAAAAGTCCGGGTCAAGGACCCACAACTGATTTCTTTCACATTACTTTTCAGTGAGCAAAGAATCAGTTCTCATTCTTTGCTCCTGACTTTTCGGGTCGAAGAACCAGGCCTCATTCTTTGCTCCCGAAAAGTTCGGGTCGAAGAATCAGTCGCGATTCCTCGGTGCTCAGTTTATCGACACAACCAATCACAACCGATTTTGACGTCCTCGCCGCCGGTAAACGACAACCAAAGCTCATGTCATACGATTGCCGCCGACTCAATCTTTTCACCCGGCGCGCCACGGGGTTTATAATGGGCTCCATCGGGCGGTCCGGTTGTATGCATGCCGGACTTCATCCCGAAAGACGCTTGAGCTGAGGGGATATGGAATGGATCAACGCAGTGCCCTTGTTACCGACGCCTTACATTTCATCGGCGCATCGAGCGCGACGGCCCTGGCAAATGCCGGGTTCCGTGTTTTTTGCCAGGATGCGGCTTTCGTCGACGCGGAAGTGCGGCGGGACTTTGAAACCCGGCATCCGGGTCTCGTCGTCCTGGCCGCGCAAGAGGCGGCGGACCTGCACGCGGAGACCTTCGCGGCGGCCGGCCCGCTGGATGTCCTGGTGCACAATGATGCCTATCCCGCCGACCGGGTCCCCATCGAGGAGGCCGACGCGGACGCCTTCCGGACCGCTCTTGAAGCCCTGGTCGTGCGCGCTTTCGAGCGCACCGGCGCTTTTGTCCCGGATATGAAAAAGCGCGGTTCGGGCAAGATCATTTTCGTGACCTCGGCCGCGCCCTTACGCGGCCTTGCCAACTACGCGATCTACGTTTCGGCTCGCGGCGCGGCAAACAGTCTGGCCAAAACCCTGGCGGTGGAGCTTGCGCGGGACAATATCCAGGTTAATGCAGTTGCGCCCAACTTCATCGAAAGCCCTACTTATTTCCCCGCGAGCCTCATGGAAGATCCCAAAACAGCCGCACGGATTTTGAAGAATATTCCGCTCGGACGGCTCGGACGCCAGGAGGAGGCAGCCGGCCTGGTCGCCTATCTTGCAAGCCCGGAGGCGGACTTCCTCACCGGCCATGTCTTTCCCATTGCGGGCGGATGGGCTTGAGGTTATAAGGACGAACGGGCTACGGTCGGCGGCTGGGGTCTACTTCGACCACGTAGGACCAGTCCTGGGTGTCCAGGCGGCGGTAGGCAAACCACAGTTCCCGACCATTGACCTGGTGCTTGAGATGGCCGTTCTCCTTTAGCATGGGCAGCAGGTCGGGGTAGGGGAACGGTCGGGTGATGGCCTCTACCTCGCCCATGTCGATATTGGCCTGGCCGGCCGTGGCCAGTACATTGCCCCGGCTGTTCAAGAGATAGGTTTCGCGTACGCCGGGCTCGTCCAGCGGCAGCAGATCCTTGCTGAAGCGGTTGCAGGCAATGTTCAGCGCAATCAGGCCGATGGGTTGGTCGCGACTGTCCCGAAGCAGCATGGTGCAGGGCATTTCCGGGTCTCGTTGGGTCACCGTATGGTAGATATTGTGCCAGCGAATGCCTTCGTCCGCTTTGGCTCGGTGATACCAGGGCCGGCTTCTGGGATCGTAATCCTCGGGAAAGCCGCCGATGCCCGGGTACAAGAGCATGGAGCCGTCGTAGAAGACCAGGTAGACCCACACCAGCGCGCTGCGTTTCTCGGCCACGTAGCGGTCCAGCTCCTCATCGTTGCGCGGCGGCGGCAGGTCCAGGGTCATCAGCTTGCGGAAGTGGTGACGCAGGGGGCTTAACGCCCGGGCGCGTTGCAACGCCCCCTCCGGGCTGGGTTGGTTCAGATTGTAGAAGACGGGCCAGTAGGGACTGATGTCTCGGCCGTAAGCAACTGACGGCTGCCAACCCGGCACCACGCCCTCGTTGAAAATTTCGTCATCGTAGACCGGACTATCTGCCCCTTCGTTGAATTTCAGCAGGGTTTCGGCTTCAGTGGCCAGGTTTTGCAAAGCGCTCTCGTAGTTGCGAAAGAAATTGTCGATGGCTACCGCACGGTCATTGGTCAGGTCCATCAGCCGGCTGACTCTGCGCGTTTGCCGGGCGGCCAACTCCATGGCCTGTTTCTGGGTCTGGCTGAAATTCCAGATCAGGGTTCCGGCGGCCATGAACATGGTCAATAGGATCATCAGCAGCGCTACCTGTTGATGGCGGCCGATCTGGCGCAGCAGTTTTTCGCTCCAGGAATCGGGCCTGGCCAGGATTTCCTCACCGCGCAGGAAGCGGCGCAGGTCGGCGGCCATGTCATGAACCGAGGGATAGCGGTCGTCGGGGTTCCTAGCAAGGGACTTTTCAATGATCGCCGCCAGCTCCCTGGGAATTCGCCGCCGCGGCATGCAGTGACGGACCGGCTCGCATTTGCCTCGCATGGCCCGAGTGATGACCTCGAACCGGTTCTTGCCCGAGTTGGCGCGTTGCAGGCAAACCAGTTCGTATAGGATCAGGCCCAGGGTGTACTGGTCGGAACGCTCATCGAGGCTGTCGCCGTTTGCCTGTTCCGGTGACATATACAGCGGCGTACCGGCCAGAGAGCCATCCTGGGATAAGGTAGCGGCCAGGTCGGGGTTTTCGACCACGGGCTGCATGGTTTCCATGTCGCGATCGTTGCCGTAGGTCAGTTGGGCGATCCCCCAATCCATCACATAGGCCTCGTGAAAGCGGCCCAGCATGATGTTTTGCGGTTTCAGGTCGCGGTGCAACACGCCCTTGCTATGGGCGAAGTCGATGGCGTCGCAAACTTTCAGGAAATAATCCAGCCGGTTGTTCAGCGAGTGTTCCTCATCCAGGCGCTTGCCGCTTTTGATCAGTTTGCGGGTCTCCTCGATCAGCTTGCCGAGGTGGTTGCCGCGCACCAATTTCATGGCGTAACCCAGGTGCTCGCCCTCCTGCGCCTGCAAGCCGTAAATGGGGATGATATTGGGATGATCCAACTGGGCGGTGACCTGGGCCTCGTTGATGAAGCGTTTCTTGACATGTTCCGGCACCGTTTCGAAATATTTCAGGCGTTTCAGGGCCACGCGCCGTTCCAGGTGGGTGTCGCGAGCAATCATGACCTCGCCGGAGGCGCCCTCGCCCAGCTTGCCCAGCGGTTTGAACTGGCTGCCGATGATGCGCCTGCCGTCGTTGGTCAGGGCGTCTCCCTCAACTTCCCCCTCCTCCTCCGGCGCTTTGGTCCGGGCCAGGCGATCCAAGGAGTCGTTGCGGTAGGTCATCACCGGTAACTCGTCATCGGCCAGCCAGTTGAAGACCCGGCAGAAGGAGGTCAGGGAAATCTTGTTCCGGTCGTAGAGTTCGCGCAGCATGCTGTAGACATCGCCCGAATCGGCGCCGTCTGCCAGGTCCGATGCCGCCTCCATGAGTCGATCGAACTCATGCGGCTCCAAGATTCCCTTCAACTGATCCAAGTCGATGAACATTCAGCCATTTGCTCCGGGGCGACTACTTTCGGCTCAATTCCAGGAACAGCCAACGTTTGGCCGAACTCCAATCTCGTTTGACGGTTGCGGGCGCAATACTCATGATTCGCGCCGTTTCTTCAATGGTCATGCCCGCGAAATAGCGCAGCTCGATAATGCGGCACTGTTGTGAGTTCAAATCCTCCAACCGTTTCAGGGCGTTGTCCAGGGCGATCAAGGTCGGGTAGTCCAGATGCTGAACGTTGGAAAAGTCGACATCGCCCTCCAACGAGTCCACCATACCCGATCCATGTTTTTGACTCAATCTCTGTCGGGCTTGATCCACCAGGATATGCCGCATCATCTGGCTGGCGTACCAGAAGAACTGGTCCCGTCCCTTGAAACGGGCCTGACTGCCGCGAGCCAGCTTCATATAGACCATGTTCACCAATTCGGTGGTTTGCAGGGGGTTGCCCCGGCGCTCCCCGCTGAAATTGGCCCGGGCCACGGCTCGCAATTGGTCATATACCAGCGGCAATACCTTGTCCAATGCTTCGCGGTCTCCCTCGGACCACTGTTGTAACAGGTGTGTGACCCCTTCCGGGCCGGGTTTCGAATGTTCCTTATCAATCAAAGCACGCACCACGCTTCCCGAAACGGAGCCGGAAGTCTGCCGCTGAACCCGGCTTGTTGCCGCCCATTCGGCGATGAATTTTAAAAGTCGTTTGGTTGCACGGTTTCCGGTGTTTCTCTATCATAGAACACGTACATTATGGCCGGCGGGCGCGCCACTGTCAAATGATAATAGGTATGATGAAACCCGCGTCACCCGAACATGGAGGAATTGACCATGAGCGCCGATGCACCGGATCGTCTGTTTGAACTGTTCAACGCCGCCCTGGATGCAGAAGGCGAAGCGCGCGAGGCAATCTTCCGCTCTGCCGAGGCGGAAGATCCCGAGTTGGGCGCCGAACTGCGCCGAAAGGTGGCCCGGTTTGCCGAGGTGGACGAACACTTCGAAAGTTCGCCCTTCGGCCGGATTTCGGATATGGTTTCGGACCAGAGCCAGGATACTTGGGGCGAGGCTTACGGCGCTCCGGAGGATCTGGAAAACGCACCGACGCTTGACCTGAGCATGAAATATATGCCCGACGAAGACCTGCTCCTTGAAGATCCCGAGCAGATCGGCGATTACCAAATCGAGGGCAAGATCGGCGAGGGCGGCATGGGCGCCGTCTACCTGGCGCGGCAGCAGAACCCGGATCGGAAGGTCGCCTTGAAATTGATTCATCGTCACAAGGTGTCGCCCGCCTTTCTGAACCGATTCAACCGCGAATACAGCGTCCTGGCCATGATGACCCACCACAACATCGCGACCATCTACGAGGCCGGCAAGACTATGATGGGCGATCCGTTCTTCAGTATGGAGTACGTGGAGGGCAAGCCGATCAACGAGTTCTGCAGCGAGCACAAGCTGACCTTGCGCGAGCGCCTGCGCCTGTTCATGCAGGTCTGCGACGGCGTGCTGCATGCGCACCAGAAGGCGGTGGTGCACCGCGACCTGAAACCCAATAACATCATGGTGGCCCTGGAGAACGGCCAGGGCGTGGTGAAACTGATCGATTTCGGCATTGCCAAAGATCTGAACATGATGGAAACCGCCTACCAGACCCAGGCGGGTCTTTTCATGGGCACACCGGTCTATATGGGTCCCGAGCAGATCGAGCAGGGCGGCGGCGGCGATATTCGCAGCGACATCTATGCCCTGGGGGTTGTGCTCTACGAATTGCTGACCGGCCTGACGCCTATCGACCCCACCCGCTTCGAGAATTCCTCCCTGTTCGATATGCTGAAGCACTATAAGGACACCACGCCGCCGCGACCCAGTGAACGCCTGCGCGATACGGCGGCCGCCGATGCCCTGCGTCATTTTAAGTTAGACCTGCGCGGCGACCTGGATTGGGTGGTCATGAAGGCCATGGACAAGAACATCGACCGCCGCTACCAGACCGCCGCGGAACTGAAGGCCGACCTGACTCACTTCCTGAACGGCGAACCGGTTTCGGCGCGTCCGCCCACGTTTGCCTACCAGATGGCTAAGTTTATCCAACGCAATAAGATCCTGGTCTTCGCGGGTCTGATGGTCTTTGTGGCGCTGATCACGGCCCTGGTGGTCAGCCGCTCGGCCTTGGACCAGGCGGAAACGGCTTTGCGGCAGCAGCAACAGGCCAATGTCTTCCTGGAAAGCGTGCTCTCCGCCCCGGATCCCCGTCACGGCGGCATCAACACCCGCATCGTCGATGCCCTGGACGACGCCGAGAGGCGCCTGGAGAATGTGACCGATCCCATTCTGGAAGCCAACATCCGCACCATGCTGGGCAATACCTTTTTCGGTTTGGGGAAGTATGACCGCAGCGCGTTGCATCACCAGCGGGCCGTGGAGATCAGGACCGATGCCTACGGCGAGAACGATGCGGAGACCTTGCGCAGCCGTTTCTTTCTTACCAGAGCCTGGCGTCGTCAGCGGGAGTACAAAAAGGCCCAAGATTCCTTCACAGAGATTATGACTATCCAACAAAGGGTTCTAGGACGAAGTCATTTGGATACCTTGGAATCAGTGGAAGGCCTTGCAATGACCCTTCACGGCCTCGGCCGTTACGCCGAAGCGGGAAATCTTTATGAGGACATCATCGATAGTTCAGCGCCGATCCTGGAAAAAAACCCGAGAATGAAGGCCCGCATCCTTCACGGGCTGGCCATTTGTTACAGATATCAAGCCAAGTACAGCAAGGCATTGCCATTCTATGAGGCTGCCGGCAAGCTCCAGATTGATTTACTCGGGGATGGACACCCGGAGACTCTGGCGACGTTGGCGAATAAAGCGAATTGCCTTAAGAACATGAAACGCTTGGATGAAGCATTGCCACTTTTTCAATTTGTACTGGAAAAGAGAATGGTCGGTTTCGGCCCGGAACACCGCACCACCATCAGCAGCCATTACAGCAGTGCTGTTTGCCTCTTGGAAATGGAACGGTATGAGGATGCTTTGCCCCATATTTTAAAAACACTCGAATATCGCATGCAAAGAGGCCTGACTCATCCAGCGACGGTAAGAGTGCTCCAGTTGTATGCCACGGTCCTCCACAGAACGGGAGACAGTGAAACCGCTCTGGGCATCCTTGAGGACCTTGCTTCGAAGCCGAGTTCAGAAGATTGGCTCCCGGCAGCACCCTTCTATAGCATGACAACTTACGCGGAGATCTTATTGGAAAGTGGAGAATCTTCAAAGGCTCTCGATATCCTTCAGCAAAATGTGGCGGAGATACAAGAATCGGGAACCGATTCACATCTATACGAGGCCTGGATGATTCTGGGAAAGATATATTTGGCAAGAGGTGGGCTCGATCTTTCGGCTGAATATTTTTGCAGAGCGTGGGCGCTCTTCGATATAGAGGGCGCGACTATCGAAACCATTCCGGCTCGCGTGAATCTCGGTATCGCCCTAACCGGTTTGGGACTGTTTGAAGATGCGGAAATTCATCTGAAAACCGGATTGAAATATCAGACACACATGGCGGCATGGGAGCAGGATGTACCCATAAAAGGGTTGGTTGCCCTATACCGCCAATGGGGTCGTGAGGTTGAGGCAGAGAAGTACCAGGCAATGTTGACCGCTAGCCAGGAGGATATAATCAAATAGATGAATATATAGAATGGTGTAGCAGTAAGAATCTACTTTTTTGGCTCTTTCGTGATACAGAACAACAAATCCATGTAAAGCATGCGTTTACAAATTTTTTTGCAACAAAGCCGATTGTTGGCACAGAGCCTGCTCTATATAAAGGCAGGACGGGCGAGATGGAACACATCGAAACCCGACAGCAAGTACACATGACTTTGTGGAGGCTGCTTATGAAGAGCAATTTAATGATCAAGGAGGCGCACGGACCTCACGGGGAACGTGCTCAACTTGGGAACCTGATGCGCTTTTGAAAAAATTTTTGACTTTTGTGACCCATACCTCATTTCCCATCGCATATCTATATGTAGGCAGGAGAGAACAAGCCGGCGAGAACGATCCGGCATCCTCCCGGCCGTAATGCGGGTTCCACGAGGTTGTACGAAATGAAAAAATTTGACCCGAAAGCAGAACCCCATCGCATGTGAAGATGAATACGGAAGCAAGACGCTCGCTTCCTTGAATAAGGTACATATGACATCCCAAGTCACTCCCACTTATATCCCTTGAGTCTGAGTTCAGCGCCATATCAACTGCTAGCTGCTGTTCGATCGTTGCATGGCTGACATGAAGACTCCTCAAACCTGAATTGACCTCTCCAAGCCCAGGCAACTGCTTGTCCGGCATGCGCTGACGCTCATGCTGCCGCGAGGAAAGGAAATCTTTGCGCCGGGGCACCGGCAGGCAACAAAGCTTTCTTTCTCTTGAACGGCGGAAGTATGCACGGATGGCAGGTGGTTTGGAATCAGTGGTCTAGATAAATGATCAGGAAGGTGACCTATGTTCGTGAAGGTTTATACTGCTGCAAAAAACACTACCGCTTTGATGATTGACAATGTAAAAAAAGTTGCCCAAGCGCTGATGATCGGTTTGGTGCTGATCGGCGCGCCGACCGTAGCCGGAAACCCCGCTCGTGCTTTGGACACGGTGGAAATGGTTACCGACCGTTACGGTCGCATGGTGATCACCGAGCAGGCTGCTACTGCCGTCGGTTCCACCTTGATTCGTGTCCGTCAGTTCGACCGGAACTGGGAATCCATGGGCGTTATTCGCCTGTCGGCTTCCGGTGAAGCTTCCGTTACCGGCATCGCCGCCGATGTCGACGGCAACGTTTTGGTTGCCGGTCGCTTCGAGGGCGATCTGACCAAGGGACGCAAGGTTCTGACCTCCGGTTACGGCGCCGACGTCTTCATGCTGTTGATCGACAGCGAGGGCCGCGTGATCTCCTTCCGCGCCCTGGACAGCGGCGACCATGACGTTCCCAAGAATGTCTCCGTGAACGTCTACGGCGAGTTCCAGGTGGAAGGCGTCATCTTGGGCACGGTTGACGGCGCCTTCGGTCTGAAAGGTTTCTTCACGGCCCGCATGGACGTTGAAGGTAACACCGAAACCGAAGTCAATGAGGGCCCGGTTGGGCAAACCTCTTTCACCCTGGGTATGGCGAATCGCTCTACTGACGGTACCAAAGTCGAGGATGAGACTGTCGAACCCGACGGTGTCAAGATCGAGGATGAGACTGTCGAACCCGACGGTGTCAAGATCGAGGATGAGACTATCGAACCCGACGGTGTCAAACTCGAGGATGAGACTGTCGAACCCGACGGTATCAAGATCGAGGATGAGACTATCGAACCCGACGGCCTGACGGTTGAAGAGGAAACTATTGACCCCGACGGCTTCAACACCGGTGCCGGCAACGGCTCCATCCACTACCTGGACCCCGGTGTCTACAACTACCCGATACCGGTCCTGAAAGTCATCGACGCTATGACTTGGACCGTGTCCACCAATCACCTTCACGACGAGCGTCACTAAGATCGTCAGGCCCCCGGCGGGGGGCCTGACGATCCCTGACCACTGAGTCGTGACCAGGAAACCCGTACCGGAATCCCCGGTTCGGGTTTTTTTTGTTTAGGGCCCGGCCTCCAAGATAATATCAATCCAGTTCCGAAAACGGCTAGTTTGTCCGATCGGCCGGCGTTATGATTTCCATGAAGCCGAACGAAGATCGTTCTTCGATTTCGCTTATCCCTTTGTAAGGAGTTCACCGGAAATGGTTGCCTCACTGGATCGAAAACAATGCGCCAGAGCTCGCCTGGCCAGGGATCGTCGGTTCGACGGCCTGTTCTTTACGGCTGTCAAGACGACCGGAATCTATTGCCGACCCGTGTGCCCCGCCAAGCCTCCCAAAGAAGAAAACGTCACCTATTTCCAGACCGCCGCCGGCGCCGCCGAGGCCGGCTTTCGCCCCTGCTTGCGGTGCCGACCCGAATCCGCGCCTGGAACCCCGGTATGGCTGGGGACGGAATCCACCGTGTCGCGGGCCTTGAGGTTGATTCATGCGGGCGCCCTCAATACCGGTTCGGTGGATGATCTGGCCGATCGGTTGGGCATTACCGCGCGTTACCTGCGTGGACTGTTTGCCCGACATTTGGGGGCGTCACCGCTTGCTTTTGCGCAAACCCAGCGCTTCCACTTTGCCAAGCAATTGCTCAACGAGACGGACCTTCCCATCACGCAAATCGCTCTGGCTTCCGGTTTCGGCAGTATTCGTCGCTTCAACACGGTATTCAAGGAAGCCTATGGCAAACCGCCGCGGGCCTACCCAAGGGAGACTGAGGCGAAGGAGGCAACAAATCCTTCCGGTGAACATCGCCTGGTGTTGAGCTATCGGCCCCCCTACGACTGGCCGGCCATGCTCGGTTTCTTAAGAACCCGAGCCATTCCCAACGTGGAGCGCGTGGGCAATGATTTTTACGAGCGCTCCTTTCGGTTGGGCAATTGCAAAGGCCGGTTGCACATCCAACACCTGGCGGATAAGCATGCCTTTGCTCTGACGGTTCGCCTGGACCGCATCGAGGCTCTGTTGGAAATCGTCGCCCGCGTACGGCGCATCCTGGACCTGGACGCCAATGTGCAGGCGATTCAGGCGACCCAGCAATCGGACCCCTTGTTGGCGTCATTGCTGGAGCGTTTTCCGGGTACGAGGTTGCCGGGGGCTTGGGACCCGTTTGAATTTGCCGTGCGGGCCGTGTTGGGCCAGCAGATCTCGGTCAAGGCGGCCACTACCATCGCGGGCCGCATTGCCGAACGTATCGGACCCGCCCTGTCCGAATCGGAGGGAGGCGACGGAATCAATCGATTCTTTCCCACGGCCGACGAGATGGCCGGCGCCGATCTCAGTGATCTGGGGCTGACGCGCAAGCGCACCGAAACCCTGGCCGGTCTGAGGACAGCGATCGCGGACGGTAGGGTGCGCCTGGAAGTGGGCCATGACCTGGAACACTTCATTGCGGATTTGTGCGCTCTGCCGGGTATCGGACCCTGGACCGCGCACTATATCGCCATGCGCGGCCTCAGCGAACCCGATGCGTTCCCGGAGGCGGACCTGGGCATCATCAAGGCCCTGAGTCCCCCCGGAGAAAGACTGTCTCTCAAACAACTCCGCGCCCGCGCCGAGGGCTGGCGGCCCTGGCGCGCCTATGCGGCCATGTTGTTATGGCGATCCCTGGCCGAACCGAAGCCGACCCATTCCAAAGGAGCATGACCCATGTATTACGATTTTATGGAAACTGAAAAAGGCCCCTTGATCATCGCGGCCGATGAGGAGGGAATTCACCACATCGACTTCCAAGACGGAAAACGGCCGTTGACGGTCCCCGACCAATGGCAACGATATGAAAGTGACCTGATTAAGCGGGCAAAACAACAATTGTGCGCCTATTTCAACGGAGAACTGACGCGGTTCGACCTGCCGCTGAAACCCCAAGGCACGACTTTCCAACGCGGTGTTTGGGAGCAGCTGTGCAAGATTCCTTCGGGTCGAACCATAAGCTACGCCGAACTGGCCGAGGCCGTGGGCAAACCCACCGCAAGCCGGGCAGTCGGCGCGGCCAACGGACAAAACCCCATCTCGATCGTCATCCCCTGCCATCGCGTCATCGGCAAAAACGGCAAGCTGACCGGCTACGCGGGCGGCCTGGACGTCAAGGCCTGGCTGCTGGATCACGAGCATTCAGTTGCGATAAGATCGCAATAGCTCGAAGCAAAGATCCGCGTTGCCTCTCTCAATAAGGGAATGGAATCCGCACCAGTTGCGTATATACTAGAACACGTGCGTCTTCCGGCAGCCCTTTCGGTTGCCGGAAGGTGGTCAAACAGTTCTAGGAGATTTCCATGAAGCTCTTTCTGATTCTTTTACTTTCGATATCCGGTCTGGCCATGGGGCAAAGCGACGCCTCCCATGTCAAAGCCGAATTGATTGCTGACCGGGAGAGCATTGCCAAGGGTGAATCCTTTTTTCTGGGCGTTCATCTGAAGATGGACGACGACTGGTACACCTATTGGGAGTACGGCGGGTTTGCCGGTTTACCCAGCACCTTGACCATCGAGGAAGTCCCCGGCCTGTCCATTGAACCGTTGGAATTCCCATGGCCGAAAAAGAAGATTGACGATCAGGGCTTCGTCAGTTTCGGATACGACAATGAAACCCTCCTGACCGCTCGCGCTGTCTATAACGGCGATGCCTCGTCCCTGAAGTTGAAGGGAGAGATCACCTGGCTGGAATGTAGAGAGATCTGTATTCCCGGCAAGAAAAAAGTAGACATTACCCTGGCCGTGGGTGAATCCAAACCAGACCACGCCGAACTGTTTGACAAATACCGAGCGAAAACGCCGTTGCATTACGGCCCCGACGCACCCTTTACCCTGGCTTCCGATTTCACCTTTACCGAGGAGAAGTGGACCGGCAAGGTCACGCTTTCACTCAAAGACGGCGCGCCCTTGAAAACCGATCCCTCTGCCTATGTCATCTACCCCCACGGGGCCGACTTTTTCGAACCCAAGGAAATCAAGGTCGCCAATGCCGGTAATCAGGTGGAAATCGAACTGGGTTACGATGCCTTCGATGCGGCTCCCGCCGACCTGAAACTGTTGGCGGCCATGCAGGTGGAAGGCACGGACGGCAAGAAACACTATTACCGGATGCAGCTGCATCCGGTCGGAGGGGAAACGACCGCCGCGAAACCCGCTCCCGCCGAGGCCGGCAACACCGACGGGGCTACCGGGTCGGGCCCGCTTACGGCCGCACCCACGTTTACCATCTGGTTTGCCTTGCTGCTTGCCTTTGCCGGCGGCTTGATTCTGAACCTGATGCCCTGCGTTCTGCCCGTACTCTCCTTAAAGGTCTTTGCGCTGTTGGGCAAGGCGGACAAAAGCAACGCGCACCGCCAGGCAAGCGGTTGGTTCTATACCTTGGGCATCATGGCGTCTTTTCTGGCTTTGTCCGTGTTTTTTGTCGCGGCCAAAAGCGCCGGTGAGCAATTGGGCGTCGGTTTTCAATTCCAAAATCCCTACTTCGTCATCGGTATTACCGCGCTGATCTTCTTGATGGGTCTCAGCTTCGTGGGCGTGTTCGATTTCGGCACCATCAACAGCAGCGCCATCCAAGAACTCAGTGCAAAATCGGGCGCTGCCGGTGCTTTCGGCCAGGGCGTGTTGATGACCATCTTGTCGACACCTTGCACCGCGCCCATGCTCGGCGCCGCTTACGGATGGGCGCTGGCCCAACCGGCAATGCTGATCATTTTGACCTTCCAGGTCATCGCCTTGGGTTTGGCCTTCCCCTTCCTGGCTTTGTGTTATGCTCCCGGACTGCTTAAATACCTGCCGAAGCCCGGCGCCTGGATGGAAACCTTTAAAGTGGTGATGGGCTATCTGTTGATGGCTACCGTCATCTGGCTGTTCTTTGTTCTGGGCGGCCTGGTGGGCACCAGCGGCGTGGTCGGCACCCTCACCCTGCTGCTTGGCGTGGCCGCGGCGGCTACCATCTACGGCAAAACCTGGTATACCGAGCGGCGGTTGAAAGGCGCGATCTACGGCGCGGCCGCGGTTCTGCTGACCGGATACCTGGGGATGTTCAAGCTCTACGATGTGCGAGAGCCCTTCCGCATGAAGCAAGAGAAGGAAGAGGCGCTCATTCTGGCCTATCTTTCCAAGAACGGCGGCGGTGGAGATGTCATCGCCAAGATCGAAGCCATTAAAACCACGGCCGATGAATTGCGCTGGGTCCCCTATTCCGAGAGCAACCTCAATCATTTTCGCCAAAATGACCGCTTGGTATTCCTGGATTTTACGGCTGACTGGTGTATGTCGTGCAAGGCCAATGAGCGTGGTGTTCTCGACACTCGGAAGATTCGCACGCTGTTCGCCGATCACGATGTGGTCACCATGAAGGCCGATTACACCAACTACAACGAGGAAATCACGCTCATCCTAAAGAGCTTCGATCGTGCCGGCGTGCCCATGTATCTGGTCTATCCGGGCGAGGGCGAGCCTATTTTGCTGCCCGAAATCATTACACCCGGTATCGTTATGAACGCGGTAACCGAGGCCCGTGAACAACTGGCGGCTCGAAGCGCGAACCTGCAAGCCGAATAAGGGGTCGAGTAGGGTGAGGCGAGGTAATTAATCTCGCCTCAGCCCTCCTCCCTAACCTTTCGGGACGATATGAGGCTTCCCCAGTTACTGTAAGCTCCCTGTGAACGACCGCATCGTGTGAATCGAATGCCCAATCTTGGGCCTGTGTAAGTAGCTGTTTTTGATAAATGATCTTTGCGTTAGCTTATCATGAACCTCGGTGTTCCGCCACCGTGGAACGTGCGAGAAGAGTAATCTGAAGGTCAAGGGCTTCCAGGACAATGTAGCCCTCGGCTCTGTCGGAAGGTCGATTCGTGAGAGGAGACCAACTCTTCCCGATACCGGGGAAGAGGGGGCGCTAGGATCGGGCTATATGGTCAAAACTAACTGAATCACGTATAGCGTCGTGATGTTCAACAAGCCAAATGGTATTGACGGGTTTGATCACAAATCCATGATTTTTCACGCTACTTTTAAATTATCGTTACTGCTTGTTGGGGGACCCAGCCGTTGTAGCCGTTGGCCAGGCCTATTCTGTACCAGCCTTCCGTTTTGTCCAGGATGCGGCAGCGGACGCCCTCGTGGACCGTGAAGCTGATCACCTCCGTTGTTGCCGGGCCCGCGCGGACTTCCGCCTTCGGGGCTACCAGCACGGCCAGGTCGGTTCGGGTGAGTTGATTGTATTGCAGGTAGGCGCCCGCGCCGAAGAGGATTCCCCAGACCCCCGAAATCACCAGGACGTAGATTTGCCAACGGCCGCCGTCAGGGCGGATGATGCGCCATAGCAGCGTTGCCGCGGCCAGGATGAGGAAAAATGCCGATAAAGTGAAGACCGTGCTGTAGTCGATGCGGCGCAGGACGCTGTCGTAACTGGACATGAAGGCTTCGTCCTCGCCCTCGATGAGGTCCTTGCGTTGGGCCATGGCCATTTCCAGGTTGGCCGTGATGTCCTTGTTGCCCGGCAGGTATTTGCGCGCCTTCAGGTAATGCAACACCGCAAGTCCGATCTTCTGCTGCTTGAAATAGGCATTGGCCAGGTTGAAATGCAGCATGCCGTTGTGGATGCCCTCTTCTATCAGGACCTCGTATTGGGCGGATGCGTCGCTGAAGCGTCCGTCCTGGTAGGCGCGGTTGGCCTCCTGCCAGAGCGTTTGGGGATCGGAACCTTGCGGGTTCAAGACCAGCAGGAACAGCAGTAGGGTCAAAGCACTTCCTCCACGGATGCAATCACATCGCCGGCCTTTTGCATCAGGCTCTCGCGGGAACTGGGACTGGAAGGTGTAAATCGGGCCAGATCGCAGGCTTCGATGCACTCGGCAACCTTCTGGTAGAGCGCCTCATCGATGTCCTTGCGGCGGAAATATTCGTGAATGGTTTCCAGGGAAATGCCCTGGCCGGTGCGCTCCCATTTATCGCCGAAGTAGTCCAGGATCGCCTGCGACAATCCGGCGTAGAAAACATCGGCGGCATCGTCCTGAACGCGCAGTTTGGAGACTGCCTTCTTGTAGTTGCGCAGGGCGAAGCGCGGGCGCATATTGGCCTGTCGGCTGAGGCTGCGGTTGCGGACGAACAGGGCCAGGAAGACGACCAGGTTCAAAGTCAGCAAACCGCCGCCCAACTGGACCAGGCGTCCGGGCGGAGTCAGGTTGCGGCGCTCGTCCAGATTCTCCAGGTTGTCCAGCATGATGTAGCTGAGACTCTGCTTCAAGTCGATGGTGTTCTGATTGACCGCGGTGGTGCCGCCTACCAGGGTCTCGCCTTCTTCCACGGTGAGCGTGAAGGTCTTGCCCCCGATAGTCTTGAAGGTCTTGGCCTTGGTGTCGAAGAAGGTCAGGCCGGGTTCGCTAACCTCATAGACGCCCGGTTCCTGGGGCACCATGGCATAGCGCCAGGTCTTGCGGCGCGGTACGCCGCGAATGCGGGTGGTGTCCGGGGCGCCGCCGTCGAAGATCTCGAACTTGCCTTCCGGTACGACCGGCTTCAGGTCGGTGATCAAAGCCAGGTTTCCAAGTCCGTTCAACTCCACGTTCATGGAGACCGATTCGCCCGCCTTGATTTTAGTTTGATCCAGTTCGCTTTGGATGTCGAACTCGCCCACCAGGCCGGTAAAGTCGGCGGGCCGGTCCCGGGTGGGCACCGCTTTGATCTCCACGGTCCAGGGCTTGCTTTCGTATTGACCGGAGCCGTAGCCGAAGCGCTCCACGATCAGGCGGGCGGGATCGATGGTCAGGTCGCCGGTGCGGTTGGCGTACAACAGGCGGGCGGCCAGCAGGGACTGGTTGACGCGCCTGTTGTTTTTCGTGACCTGACGGCTGCTGCCGGTAACCTCGATTTCCTCAACCCAGAAGTCGTTCATTTCGGGGATTTCGATATAGGAGCGGCGGCGCTGCCAGAAACCGCGGGACCAATAGGCGTAGACGGTAAGAATGATGGGCTCGCCCTTGTAGTAACTCTTGCGCTCGGTTTCCAGTTCGATCCAAAGGTCGGTATCGCCCCGTCTCCGGTTATTAAAAAGGCCGTCAAAAGGGTCCGACGATCGACGCGTGTTGCTGACCGGATCGCCGACCTCGATAATGGTCTCCTCCGAGCGGTACTCCTTGCCCTTGAAGCGGATGGTCTGGGAGGGGAACCGTAGCTTGCCCTTGCGCTTGGGGGTCAGGGTGTAGGTGTAGGTCTCCATGGCCTCGGTTTTGCCGTTGATCATGCTGATGCTGCTGGAATATGACGGTCGCTGGTTGTACAACTCGAAGTCGCCGGTGTCCAAACCGGTGGGGAAGCCGGGCTGCCGGTTGTTGGTGCCCTCCAGCTTGATAACGAATTGAATCGCCTGGTTGGAACCGATCTCCTCGGGACCTACCTCAAAGCTGACTTGAGCGTATGCGCTAGTGGAAAATAGAAAAACCGTCAGTAATTTCACGTTACCAGTCCTTCGCCCTGCGTTTGGTCTTACCTAGCTTTCGTTTCTGGTACTCCTTTTGTTGCTGCTGTTCCTGTTCTTTGAGCGCCTCCAGGATTTGCTGCTTCATTTCGTCGCTCAGTTCTTCTTCTTTGGCTTGCTGCTGTTGCTGTTGCTGCTCTTCCTGTTCTTTCTGCTCCTGGTCACCCTGTTGTTGCTGCTGCTGATCTTGTTGCTGTTGCTGCTGTTGCTGGTCCTGCTCCTGCTCTTCTTCCTGCTGCTGTTGCTGTTGTTGCTGCTGCTGATCCTGTTCCTGTTCCTGGTCCTGGTCTTGCTGATCCTGGTTTTGTTGTTGCTGCTGTTGCTGTTGTTGCTGCTGCTGTAATTTTCTCAGGGCCAGTTCCAGGTTGCGTTTGGCGTCCACGTCGTCGGGACGGGCGCGCAGGTAGTCGATGTAGCTTTTGACGGCTTCACCGGGTTGTTCAGCCGACATCTGCATATTGCCCATGTTGAAACGGGAACGCAGCCGGGCTTCCTCGTGTTGGGAGCGAGCGGCTTTTTCGTAGAACTCAGACGCTTTTTCCATCTCGCCCCGGGCCGCGTAAGCATTGCCCAGGTTATAGGCCAGCGCGCCGTTTTCCGTGTCCTGGCCGTAGAGATCCTGGTAGATCTTCAGGGCTTCTTCTACCTTGCCCTCGCGGAACAGGTTATTGGCTTCCTCGTTCTCCAGGGGCAGCATGTGGCGGTCGATCACGGACTGACCGAAAACGGGGAGCGTCAACATCAATAGAAACAGCTTCTTCATGAGTTCACTCCTTGCGTTCGCCGCATTTTCTTGAACGAGCGGGTACCCAGGCTGTAGGCAACCGCCAATAATAATACCGCAACCAGCAGCGGGATTTGAAACCGGTCTTCCTTCAGGCGGAAGGCTCGCGAGGCAAACTCCTCTTCCTGTTGTCGTTCCAAGCGCTTGTAGATCTGCACCAGTTCGGTGCCCGCCTCCGAGACGCGGTAGTAGTCGCCGCCCGCCATTTGGGCCACGGAGGTCAGGGTTTCCTCGTCCAGGCGCGTGATCACCAGGTTACCCTGTTGGTCTACTTTATAGAGGGTCTTGCCGTTCTCCTCGCCTACCGGGATGCGGTCACCGGCCTTGCTCGCGTTGCCCACGCCCACGGTAAAGATCTGGATATTGGCGTCGGCCGCCCGTTTGGCGGCGGGAATGGGATCTTCCTCGTGGGTTTCGCCGTCTGAAAAGATGACCAGTACCCGAGCCGCGTTGCTGCCGGTGCGGTCGAAGACCTCGATCGCCAGGTCGATGGCCTTGGCCACGTCGGTGCCCGCGTCCTCGATGCTGCCCGGTTCCAGGCTGTTGAGGAACAACTTGAAGGCGCCGTAGTCCACGGTGAAGGGCACGAAGGGATAGGCGCTGCCCGCGAAGCCGATCAGGCTGACGCGATCGCCGCCCAGCAGTTCCAGGAACTTGTTGACCTGTTGGCGGGCCTTGTCGATGCGGCTGGGCGAGACGTCCTCAGCGCGCATACTCTCGGAAACATCGACCGCAATCAGCACGTCGATCCCGCGCGCGGTGACGTCTTCCATGCGAGCACCCCACTGGGGTCTTGCCGCCGCGCCGATCATCAGGATAACGCCAAGGCACAGCAGCACGAGAAAAGCCAGGCGACGTTCGAAACCGGCGCCCATGACCATCCCGGGTTTTTCTTGCAGCGACATGGCATTCACCTGGCGGCGACGCTTCTTCTCAGCCAACACGAACATGAGGATGAGCAGGGGCGCCAGGGCCAGAAAAAACAGGATATCGGGATTGGCGAATGTCATGGCACCTTCCTGCAAATAACCTGACTGAAGAGTATTTCCACAAACAGCAGCGCGCAACCGGACCAGAGGAACCACTGGAACCACTCGTTCCACAGTTCATAGTTACGTACCTTGACCTCGCTTTTCTCCAACTCGTCGATGAATTCGTAGACGCGTTGCAGGTCTTCCTTGGAAACCGCGCGGAAGGAGCGACCGCCGGTGCTTCCGGCGATGTCTTCCAAGGCGGCCAGGTCCACGTCGGTGCGCTGCTCGGAACCGAAACCGATGGTGTAGATGCGAATACCTTCGGACTTGGCAATCTCTGCCGCGGTTTGCGGGGCGATGTTACCGGCATTGTTCTGGCCGTCGGTAAGCAGGACGATAATCCGGGAACGGGCGTCCGATTCCTGTAAGCGCGCCACGCCGGTAGCCAGGGCGTTGCCGATGGCCGTGCTCTGCTGATCGCGGGGGAAAAGGTTCAGGTCGGTATCGCGCAGAGAAAGCATCAGCAGATCGTAATCCACGGTCAGTGGACAACGGGTGAGACTGTGGGTGGCGAAAGCAATCAGGCCGATGCGATCGTTCTGTCTGCCGTCGATGAAATCTGCCATGACGGTGCGTGCCGCGGTCAGGCGATTGACGGGCCTGCCCTGGATCATCATGTCCTTCATGGCCATGGTGCCGGAAACATCCAAAACCAACATGATATCGACCCCGAAGGTATCGATCTCCTGGCGGAAATCGCCGCTTTGGGGCCGGGACAGGGCGATGACCAGCAGGATGAGTCCGGGATAACGTAACCAGTGAAGATGGGGCGCAATGACGGCGCGCCAACTGAGCGGCAGACCCTCCAGGAAGGGACCGCCGCTGAACAGCAGCGAATCGCGACCGCGCTTGCGGCTCCACAAGTGCAGCGCCAACAGCCCGAAGGGCAGGATGAGCAGTAACAGGTACCAGGGATCAGCCAGCCGCCACATCGGTCACCTCCGTCGGAGATTGAGGTTGCGGTTTGGGGCGCAGCATCTCCACCAGTTGGTAGGCACGGTTGACCACCTCGCGGTTCTCCGCTTCCACGGGATCGTATTTGGCGAACTTAACCCGGTCGCAGGCATCTTGGAACTCGCGGTTCAATTCGGGCGTAGCGGCGGGAAGGGAACCGTTGTTCGTCATCCAATCGTCCAGTTCGAAGGAGGTCATTTCCTCGGCGTGGATGTTGTACAGGCGGGCGTAGTAACGGCGCACGATACTGTTGATGGCCACGTAGAAATCCTTCACCCGGCCTTCCTTCAACATGCTGCCGTGGGTCAGGTCTTCCAGGCGTTGCAGTGCCTCCTCGTAGGGCGGGATCACGATTTCGGGCTTGGGCGCGGGCGGTTTCTGCATGCGGCGCAAAATAGTGCGGATCAGAAAAACGACCAGGACGATGAGCAGCAGGGCGCCGACGATCCAGGGCCAAAGCGGCGGGCGCTCCAGGTCGACCTGATCCTTCTGACCGGCCATTTGCTCGTCGCCTTCCTCCAGCATGGCGATGATTTCAATATTCAACTCGGGCGTTTCAAAAGTCTCCAGACTTCCGTCGGGCCGTGTACCGACCCATTTGAGAGGCGGCACCTTGAACTCGCCCAATTCGTACCAGGCCAGGCGGATGGTTTGCGTGAGCGTGACCAGGTCGACGCCTTCGGGCTTCACCGGTTCGCCCACGTCGTGGCCCAAAACGGTGGCCTTGTCCAACTTGTCGCTATAGGATTCGGCGGGTACGACGGAGGTCCACTCGGCGGAATCGTATTTGGCCACCGAACGCACCACCACCGCGTCGCCCAGGTAGGCCTCGCGGTTATCGGTCTCCGCGATAATGCTGGGATCGCTGCCGAAAACGGCAGTCATGGCTGTTAGGATGAAGAGTATTCTGAACGTCACCGTCGCAACTCCCTCATCTTGAAAAAGGTGATGATCGATTTGTCGTACGGGCTGCCGCATTCGATGGGAATGAAGTCCACCTGCGAGCGGCGGAAATCGCGAACCACCGCCTCGGTCATGGTTCTGGCGCGTAGCATATAGGCGTTGCGCACGCGCTTGTTACCGAAATCCACGTAGACCTCGCGACCGGACTCGCCGTCTTCCAGAACGTACAGTCCCGATTCGGGCGGGTCCAGTTCGCGCGGGTCGGTAATGGGCACCGCGATCAGGTCGTGTTTACTGCCCACCAGTTGCAGGGGCTTCAGGTAATCCTTGTCCATAAAGTCGCTGATCAGGAAGACCACGGCTTTGCGCTTCTCCACCTGCGAGAAGTAACGCAGGGCGCCCGCAATGTCGGTTTTGATGCCGTGGGGCTCGAAAGCCAGGATCTCTCGAATCAGGCGCAGGACGTGCTTCTTGCCCTTTTTGGGCTTGATGTAAAGCTCGACCTCGTCGGTGAAGATGAGGCAACCCACCTTGTCCTGATTGCGGATGGCGGAGAAGGCGAATAACGCGGTCAGTTCCGCGGCCACGTTGCGCTTGGTTTTGTCGCCGGAGCCGAACTCCTGCGAGCCGGACATGTCCACCAGGATCATCACGGTCAGTTCGCGTTCTTCCACGAACTTCTTGATATAGGGCTCGCCGGCCCGCGCCGTCACATTCCAGTCGATCGCGCGAATGTCATCCCCGGCTTGATAAGCGCGAACCTCATCGAACTCCATGCCCTGGCCTTTGAAGGTAGAGTGGTACTGACCGGCCAGGTTCTCGTCGACAATCTTGCGGGTCTTGATCTCGATCCGCTGAACCTGCCGGATGATATCCTTGGTGAGCACGGTTACGGCACCTCGATCTCGTCGAACAGGGTTTGGATGATTTCCTCGTGATTGACATTCTCGGCCTCGGCCTCGAAGGTCAGGCTGATGCGGTGGCGCAAGACATCGAAGCCCACGGCCTTGATATCCTCGGGAATCACATAGCCGCGACCGCGCAGGAAGGCGTGCGCCCGGGCGGCGCTCAACATGGCGATGGAGGCGCGCGGGGAGGCGCCGAAGTCGATGAGATCGGTCAGTTTGCCCACGCCATGTTCGGCCGGTTCGCGGGTGGCGAAAACCAGGTCGATAATGTAGTTGCGGATACGACCGTCCACGTAGATCTTGTGCACCGTCTCACGCGCCTTGAAGACATCGTCGGGACCGGCCACGGTCAAGGCGCGAGGGTTTTCGCCCGTGGTGAAGCGGTCCATGATGTTGCGCTCGTCCTGCTTGGAGGGGTAGGTCACGTTCAGCTTCAGCATGAAGCGGTCCACCTGCGCCTCGGGCAGGCGGTAGGTGCCTTCCTGCTCGATGGGGTTCTGGGTGGCCAATACCAGGAAGGGACTCGGCAGCGGGTAGGTGGTATCGCCGATGGTCACCTGTTTTTCCTGCATGGATTCCAACAGGGCGGACTGCACCTTGGCCGGGGCGCGGTTGATCTCGTCGGCCAGAACCAGGTTGGCGAAGACGGGACCCTTCTTCGGTTCGAAGGTACCGTCCTTCTGGCTGTAGATCATGGTGCCCAGGATGTCGGCCGGCAACAGGTCCGGGGTAAACTGAATGCGTTTAAAGACCATATCCATGGTGTCGGAAACGGTGCTGACGGCAAGGGTTTTGGCAAGGCCGGGGACGCCTTCCATCAAGATATGGCCGCCGGTCAAAAGGCCGATCATCAAACGGTCCAACATGTAGCGCTGACCCACCATGACCTTGCGCGCTTCCATCATCACCACATTGACGAACTGGCTTTGTTGTTTGACCTCTTCGGTCACTTCTTTAATGATTTCTTCACTCATTCGCGATTCACTCCCAATCCTTCAGACATAGCAGTCCGACCTGGCAAGAGGCAAAAACGATACCAGCTTTGCAACGCTTCTCCCCACAAGGAGAAAGCTCAACTATTCTAGGTGGCGCCTGCGTGGAAAGCAATCGACGTATTGCCCAAATGGGGAAAAAGCGCGTCATTTTGACGCGGCGCGCCGGTTTGACCGGGCCTCAAAGTTCGAGGAACATCTTACCCGGATTGAGGATGTTTTCGGGATCGAAACTCTTTTTGATCGCGCGCATCAGGTTCAGATGCGCCGGGGAAAACATTTTGCCCAGGTGGGGCGGCAGGATAAGGCCGATGCCGTGTTCCCCGGAAAGCGCGCCGCCGCGGTCGATCGCCAGTTGGTAGATCTTGCCGATGCCCTCACTGACCGGACCGTTCCAGGTTGCCTCATCCAGTTCCTCGCGGAGGACCTGGACGTGCATGTTGCCGTCGCCCACGTGCCCGAAACAGACCGTGTTGAAGCCGTATTGCGCGCCGATTTCCTTGACGCCGGTGATGATATCGGCCAGGGCGCCTCGCGGGAAACTGATGTCCACATCGCGGAATGAGGTGGTCTCGATGACGGCCTCGCCGATCTTGCGGCGGTAGGTCCACAGGCGATCCGCCTGCACCGCGTCCTGGGCGATCTCCGCATCCTCGATGCCCAGGGACTCGGCCAACTCGGCGGCGCGTTCGGCGTCCTCGAAGAGTTTGTCCGCGTCCCTGCCGTCGAAACCCACCCAGAGCAGGGCCGCGATCGCGTCGTCGATCTGTTCCCCGCAGAATGGGGCCGCACGGCGGATGCCGTCCCGTTCCAGCAGTTCGACCTCCGAGGGTGCCAAACCCTCCTCGAAGAGACGACAGACCATCTCGGCGGCGCTTTGCAGGTCGGGAAAGGCCAGGCGCATGACCAACGACTCGGTGGGCGCGGCGATGAGGCGGAAGACCACTTTGGTGATGATGCCCAGGGTGCCCTCGCTGCCCAGCATCAGTTGGGTCAGGTTGTATCCGCAGGCATATTTACGCACATCGGCGCCGGTCCAGAAAACCTCGCCGTCGGGCAGGACCACCTCCAGGTTCAGCACGTAGTCTCGAAAAGCGCCGTACTTGACCGATTTGGGGCCGGCGGCGGCTTCGGCCAGGTTACCCCCCACCTGGCACCAGTCCTTGGAACCCGGGTCCGGCGGCAGGCACAGGCCCTGTGCCAGCAGTTGCTCTTGCAGTTCGCCGGTGATCGCGCCGGTCTCTACCGTAACGGTCATATTGCGCTTGTCGATATTCAGGATGCGGTTCAGCTTTTCCAGGCACAGCACCACGCCGCCTTGAACGGCCAGGGCGCCGCCGCTGACGCCGCTGCCGCCGCCGCGCGGGACCACGGGGACTTTCAGCCGGTTGCATGCCTTCATAATCGCGGCGACCTGGGCCGGCGTTTCCGGTTTGACGGCCAGGTCCGGCGGACAGTGGAATTCGCCGGTTTCGTCGGAGGCAAAGGCTTCCAGCATGTCGGGGTCGGCGGTGATTCCGGTTCCCCCCATGATTTCTTCCAAGAGAGGTCGCAATCGCGTCAGGCGCTCGAGCAGGTTGGTCACGGTTTTTCACCGCCCTCGATACGCTTGGACTGTTCCCGTTCTACCGCACGGAACAACTGGCCGATGTTGTCCAGGGCAAACCCCACGTAGTCGCCGGTGCGTTGGATGATTTCGAAGAAGAAAGTCGGCCGGTCGCCGAACGGTTTGGTGAATGTCTGGAACAGGTAGGAGCCGTTCTGGGCATCGCAGAGTACGTTGTGTTCACGGATTTTTTCAAACAGGTCGGCGGGAATATCCGATTCTTCCTCCAACATCTCGAAATAACTGGGCGGGTACTGGACGAATTCCACGCCGCTGCGACGCATGGCTTTCAGGGTGGTGAAGATATCCGCCGTGGAGAAAGCCATGTGTTGGATACCGGAGCCGTAATAGTGCTCCAGGTACTCCTGAACCTGGGAGGGGCGCTCGTGGTTCTCGGGCTCCACGAACACGTTGTTGATGAGACCGTTATTTGTGCTGAGCAGTTTCAACAGCAGGCCGGAATACTCGGTGATCACATCGCCGCTCTCCAACTTCTGAATGACTTCGCCGCCGAAGATTTTTTGGAAATAGGTCACCCAATAATCCATTTCGTTGATGTGCACGCCGTAGGCAATGTGGTCAACGGCCAGGAAGCCGTTGTCGAAATCGGGTTCGAAACCCTTGATGCTCAGGGGTTCGTATCCGGGTTTGAAGATTCCGTTGTACTGACTGCCGTCGAAAAGTGCGATTTCCTTGCGGTCGAAAAGGCGAATGGCGGCCTCGACAACCCTGCCGTTTTCGTTTTCCGTGACTTTGGGGTCCTGGCGGGGAACGCCGCCGGCGGCAATGGCTCGGCGGTAGGCTTCCTCCACATTCTCCACCCGGTAGGCGATGCGTTTAACGCCGTTGCCGTGGCGGTCGACAAAGGACAGGACCTCGTAACACGCGGGCGTCGCCGCCGAGGTGATGACCAGGTTGATGCCGTTTTTGGCGACCAGGAAGGAGACCTTATCGGGATCACCGGTTTCCGGACCGCGGTAGGCGACCAACTCGAAACCGAGGGCTTTCACATGCCAGTAGGCGACCATTTTGGCCATGCCTACATAGAATTCGATATAAGCATAGGTAATATCTTGCAGCATCGTCGAAATCCTCCCGGCTGATCATCGAATAGTATAAATTGAAATACCGGGAAACCAAAGGCCGGTTTGGCCGGGGACGCGTCGAGTCCCCGGGACCTTCGATTCACCGATTGCATTTCCTCACAAAACCCTTACAATCTAGGAGCGTGACGGCGCGCAGCCTGACTGAGCCGTTTTTTAGAACCTTCACGGAAAAAGGGATCATGCTCAAAAGAATTCTGTCCTCGCCCAAAATGCCGTACCTGGTGTTTCACATCCCTACTCTTCCCTACATCGCCTGGCTCAGCCTGAAGTCGCGCACCCCTTTTTTCTACACGGCCTGTAATCCCATCACACCCTACCACGGCGGAGACACCACCCTGAAATCGGAGATCCTGAAGCATGTGGCCCCCGAATACCTGCCGCGCACCGTGCATGTAGACCGGAACAAAACCGCCGCCGGGGCCGCTGCGGAAGCCGAACGGGCCGGTTTCCAATTTCCCATGGTGGCCAAACCCGATCTGGGCGAGCGAGGGCGCGGCGTGGTGTTGGTGAGATCGGTGGAGGAACTGGCGGCCTACCTTAAGGCCTGCCCGGGCCCCGTTCTGTTACAGGAATACCTGGACATGCCCTACGAGATCGGCGTGCTGTACTGTCGCTATCCCGGCGAGGACAAGGGTCGCATCAACTCCATCTCCCTGAAGCGCATGCCCTTGATTACCGGGGACGGAACATCGACCATGGAGGAACTGGCGGCCCGAGACCAACGCATGCGCCTGTTCCTGAGAAAATACCGCAAGAAATGGGGCAGCCGCATGGACGAGGTCCTGGCCGAGGGGGAGACCTTCCTGCTGGACTTCGTCGCCCAATCCGGTCGCGGCACCCAGTTCCTCGATTCCAGGAACCTGATCAACGACAAGGTAGCCGCGACCTTCGACCGGATCCTGGGCCAGGTGCCCGGTTTCTTCCTGGGACGCGCGGACCTGAAGGCCGAATCCCTGGAAAGCCTGGAAACCGGCGAGGGTATCCGCATCCTGGAACTCAACGGTACGGCCAGCATGCCGCTGCACATTTGGGACCCAGGCATCAGTTCCGCCAAAGCTTACGCGGATATGTTCGCCCATTGGCGGCACATCTACAACATCGCCCGACGCAACCGCAAACTGGGCGTCCGCTGCATCGGCCTGCGCGAGGCCCTGACCTACCTCAAAAACCATTTCTCCAACGCGGAAGCCAACGAGGCTATCGAGGAACCGGTTGCCAGGGCTTTATAGGGATAACCGGTACCATAAGCCGTATTTGTAACCCGGAAACTGCCAGTTTTTGAGGCCCGGCTATACTCCAAATGGGGTTAGATGGGGTAAAGCTGCTTCCTGTAATACATCCGCATTGAAATAAACGGATTATGCCGGTACTGCCAGGCAAGGTTTCCAGAAAACCAAAGGCGGAATGCCGTTTTTTTCTGCTAAGCTATATCCCAAGTAAGGTTAGCCGGAGTATGGCTCCAAACTGAGTCGCCCCCCACGTCGGTCGGGGTATCTCAGTGCGGCTTGCCGAAGCATGAAGGACTAATGATGGCGCTATGGTTGGTTGCCGCCCTGACGGCGGGTCTTGTTTTACTGCATATGATTCGACCTCGTTTCGAACGGCGCATCATCTCCGCCGCGCGGTTCTTCGAGGGCCTGCCTCCCGCCCGCAAGGGGATGCCCAGACTGCGCCTCAGCAGCCCGGTCGGTTCGCGTCCCCTCTACCTCCAACTGCCCCT
>JASJCB010000143.1 GCA_030066195.1 Acidobacteriota bacterium | reverse complement strand
CCTTCCTTAACTGTCTCAACCCGGTAAGCTAGGTTCCAACGCCCAGGTCATCAAGGTAACCCAGACATGGATTCCATCCGTCAAATATCGTGCTCTTCTCTCCATCATTTATCGATCCCAGGCTCACTTCGGCCAGGAACTGAACCCGGAGAGTTATGCCATTTGTAAGGCCGATATGATGATCAAAGGCCAGGAGGTGTCCAATATCAAATTGGGCAATACCCTGTCTAATGATCAACTGGTGGGCCGGGGGTTCGACTACCTGCTCTCCAACCCGCCCTTCGGCGTGGATTGGAAGAAGATTGAAAGCGATATCAAAAACGAACACAAGCTTAAGGGATACCAAGGCCGTTTCGGTCCGGGTTTGCCCCGCGTCTCGGACGGCTCCCTGTTGTTCCTGATGCACCTGATCAGCAAGATGAAAGACGTGGCGCCCGACGGCGGGGGCGGCTCGCGCATCGGCATCATCCTCAACGGTTCGCCCCTGTTCACCGGCGGCGCGGGTTCCGGCGAGTCCGAGATCCGCCGCTATCTTTTGGAAAACGACCTTTTGGAAGCCATCGTGGCCCTGCCCACCGACATGTTCTACAACACCGGCATCGCCACCTATATCTGGATTTTGTCCAACAAAAAAACGGCGAACCGCCGGGGCCGGGTGCAGTTGATCAACGGCGTGCACCTGTACGGCAAGATGCGCAAGTCGCTGGGCTCCAAACGCAACGAAATGGGCGAGGACGACATTGCCGCAATCACCCGCGCCTTCGGCAACTTCGAGGCGCTTGGTCCCGTCCCCCTGGACAAACCCGCCGAGACGAAGAGCAACCGGGGCCGGCAGGCGGCAAACGGCAAATCCGAGGCCCCTAAAACCTTTGCGAGCAAGATCTTCGAAAACCACGCGTTCGGTTACCGGCGCATCACCATCGAGCGGCCCCTGCGCCAGTCCTACCGGTTCAGCGATGAACGCATCGAGCCGCTGCGCTTTGCGCCCAAGCCGCTGGGCGAGCCCATGAAGTGGATCGTGGCAACCTACGGCGAAGACGCGGCGGACCGCTTGAGCGAACACGAGACGGCCATACGCAAGCACCTCAAGACGCACTTCAAGGAGTTGAAGGAAAAGAAGATCAAGGAGTTGTTGAACCCGGAGACCTGGCAGGCCCAGGCACGGATTCTAGACAAGGCCCGGCGACTGCAAGCGGCCGTCGGCTCCGAGCAGCACGATGATATGAACGGCTTCGACGCGGCCCTGAAGGCAAGCGGCGTGAAGCTGGAAGCGGCGGAGAAAAAGCAGATCACAGCCGCCATGAGTTGGACTAACCCGGAGGCGGCGAAGGTCATCAAGAAGGTGCACAAGGGCACGGCGGCGCGGCCGCTGTACGGCCTCTTCGCCGTGGACGGCCGGGTGGTGGAATACAAAAGCGACAGCGACCTGCGCGACAACGAAAACGTTGCGCTGGACCCGAACCGATCCGTGAACGACCTCAACGAGGCCTATTTCCGGAAAGAGGTGCAGCCCCACGTGCCCGACGCCTGGATCGACCCGAGCAAAACCGACGAGATCGACGAAGAGATCGGCATCGTGGGTTACGAGATTCCCTTCAACCGGCACTTCTACGAATACCGACCGCCCCGTGACCTGGTGGAGATCGATCAGGATCTGGATCGGGTGAGTGCGGAGATCATGAAGCTTCTTCGGGAGGTGCATTCGTGATTTTGGGGAGGTATCAGACTTATTTGGAGCAAAAGAATTCCGAAATATCATGGCTGGGCAATATTCCAACTGACTGGAAACTCAAACGGTTCAAAAACCTATTTCGGATTCAGAAAAGAATCGCGGGGGAGGTTGGTCACGATATTCTTTCAATTACCCAAAGAGGCGTAAAGATTAAGGATATATCAAGTGGTGACGGCCAATTGTCTATGGATTATTCGAAGTATCAATTAGTCCATTGTGGAGAATATGCGATGAACCACATGGATTTGTTGACTGGTTATGTGGATATATCCAGATACAACGGCGTAACAAGTCCTGACTATCGAGTGTTCACTCTTAAAGATAAAGGATCGCACGATAGGTATTACTTATACCTACTACAGCTCTGTTACATCTCCAAAATATTTTACCCGCTTGGTCAAGGAGCTGCCCAGTTGGGTAGGTGGCGATTACCCGCGGAAGCCTTCAACAATTTTGTTGCCCCCTCTCCTTCAAAGGAAGAACAAACCCAAATCGCCAACTTCCTAGACCACGAAACGGCAAAGATCGATACCCTAATCGAAAAGCAACAAGAGCTCATCGAACTGCTAAAAGAAAAACGCCAGGCAGTGATCAGCCATGCCGTCACCAAAGGCTTGAATCCCGATGCCCCCATGAAGCCCTCCGGCGTTGAATGGTTGGGTGATGTGCCGGCGCATTGGGAAGTCACGCGATTAAAACATGAATGCAGTGATATCGTAGATTGTCTTCACTCCACGCCCGAATACAGCAGCTTTGGTGTGTTTCCAGCTATCCGTACCGCTGATATTACTCCCGGTAAATTGGATATTGAAAATGCCAGGCGTGTTGATGAAAATGTTTACAAAAATAGAAACATACGTCTGACGCCACAAGCAGACGATATAATCTACTCTAGAGAAGGGGAGCGTTTTGGAATCGCGGCACTAGTTCCCAAGGAAGCAATGGTTTGTCTTGGCCAAAGAGTTATGTTATTTAGAGCAACAAAAACTCCAAAGTATTTAATGTGGTCTCTAAACTCAGATCCCACATATCGACAAGCACAACAAGACGTAATTGGTTCAACATCTCCTCATGTTAACGTTGACACAATAAAAAACTTCTATTTGGCGTGGCCACCAGAAAATGAGCGAGAGATTATTTCATTTCACATTGATCGATCAATAGAGTCTTTTGACAAGATTGAATCAATAGCATCTACCAAAATCGATCTTCTCCAAGAACGTCGAGCCGCGCTAATCTCAGCAGCGGTAACCGGCAAGATCGACGTCCGCAACTGGCAACCCCCCGAACCGACTCAAGAGGAACCGGCATGATCAGACCACCAGGCGACAGGGCCAACGAACGAACCTTCCAAAACGACATCATCGCCGAGATGGTCGCCAACGGCTGGATCATGAACAAAGAAGGCGCCTACAACCGCAAGTTGGCCCTGTACCCCAAGGATCTGCTGGACTTTGTCAAGGACACCCAAGAGACCCAATGGAAGAAATTTTGCGGCCTGTACCCGAAAGACCCGGAACAGAAGTTCCTGGAACGGGTGGCCGCCCAGCTGAACAAAGTCGACCCCAACGCGTCCAACAAGGAGATGCGCCGCTTCGGCACGCTGGGGGTGTTGCGCCATCCCCTGCGCGACCGGGGAACCCGCTTCTTCCTCTGCCAGTTCAAGCCCGAGCACGATCTGAACCCCAAGACCCTGGCCGATTACAAGAAAAACCGCCTGAGGGTGGTTCCGGAACTGGTCTACAGTCCCTGGATCACCAAAGCCCAGGAAAACGAAACCGGCAAGGCGGCCCGGAAATGGCGCATCGACCTGGTCTTGTTCGTCAACGGCATTCCCGTGGTCACCATGGAGTTGAAGTCCGAGTTCAAACAATCGGTAGACAGGGCCGTGCACCAGTACCGAACCACGCGTCCTCCCGTGGACCCCAGGACCAGAAAGGCCGAGCCCCTGCTCACCTTCAAACGCGGCGCTCTGGTGCATTTCGCGGTAAGCCAGTACCAGGTGCAGATGACCACCCGGCTGGAGGGGTCCAAGACCGGCTTCCTGCCCTTCAACCGGGGCACCCGGGAGGGCGGCGCGGGCAACGACGTGCCGGAGGACCGCAATCGATACGCCGTGGATTACCTGTGGAACCAGGTCCTGCAACCCGACAACTTCCTCAACATCCTGGCCCGCTTCATCCATCTGCAGATAGAAAAAAAGCAAAACTGGCTGGGGTTGAAGTACCGCAAGGAAACCCTGATCTTTCCCCGCTACCACCAGTGGGAGGTGGTCACCCGGCTGATCGCGGCGGCGAAAAGCGAGGGGCCCGGGCACAAATACCTGATCCAGCACAGCGCGGGTTCCGGGAAATCCAACTCCATCGCCTGGACGGCGCACCAACTCTCGTCGCTGCACGACGACAAGGGTGACAAACAGTTTCACTCGGTGATTATCGTGACGGACCGCACCGTGCTGGACGCCCAGCTGCAAGACACCATCTACCAGTTCGAGCACAAGGACGGCGTGGTGGGTCGCATCACCCGCGACGAGGGCGCGGGTTCCAAGTCGGAAAAGCTGGCGTCGGCGCTGGAGGGTTCGCAGCCCATCATCATCGTCACCATTCAAACCTTTCCCTTCGTTTTGGACGCCATCCAGGACAGCGTCAGCCTGAAGGAGCGCCGTTACGCGGTCATTGCCGACGAGGCGCATTCGTCGCAAACCGGCAAAACGGCAAGGCGGCTGCGGGAAGTGCTGATGATCGACGGCGAGGAAGGCAAGGAGATGACCGCCGAGGATTATTTGGACGCCACGGTGAGCGCTCGCCGGGACTCGCCCAACCTCAGTTATTTCGCGTTTACGGCCACGCCCAAACCTAAAACCCTGCAACTGTTCGGTCGATGCCCGGATCCGAACGAGACGCCGTCGAGAACCAACCTGCCCGAACCCTACCACGTCTACAGCATGCGCCAGGCTATCGAGGAAGGGTTTATCCTGGATGTGCTGAAGTCTTATACCAACTACAAGGTGGCCTACAAACTGTCGCTGAAGATACCGGAGGCGGACAAGCAGGTAGAAAGCAAACGGGCTCGGGTGAAGCTGAACCAGTGGATGCGCCTGCACGAGCACAATATCGCCCAAAAGGTAATGGTGATCGTAGAGCATTTCAAGGACAACGTGATGGGCCTGCTGAACGGCCAGGCCAAGGCCATGGTGGTCACCGGTTCGCGCAAGGAGGCGGTGCGTTACAAGCAGCATTTCGACAAATACATCGCGTCGAAGAAGTACGGCAAGCTGTACAGCATGGTGGCCTTCTCCGGCGAGGTGGTCTTCACGGAAAATGACAAGGATGCCAAGCACCTGGCGGGGCAAAAGTTCACCGAGAAGAATATGAACCCCGGCCTGAAGGGCCGCGACATGCGCGAGGCCTTCGACGGCGAAGATTACAATGTGTTGATCGTGGCCGACAAGTTCCAAACGGGTTTCGACCAGCCCAAGCTGTGCGCCATGTACGTGGACAAGAAGTTGGCGGGGGTGGAATGCGTGCAAACGCTGTCGCGCCTGAACCGGATCTATCCCACCAAGGCGGAGACGGGCGTCTTCATCTTGGATTTCTTCAACGAACCGGACGATATCACGGAAGCCTTCAAGCCCTACTACAAGACCACGGAACTGGCGGACGTGTCCGATCCCAACAAGATTTGGGACCTGTACGAGAAGCTGTGCGCCCCGGGTATTTTTTTCTGGCATGAGGTGGAACAGTTCTTCAGGGCCTATTTCCAGGAGAGCAAAAGCAACGCGGCTATCGCCAATATCTGCAAACCGGCCGTCGACCGATGGAAAAAACGCTACAAGCAGGCGCTGGCGGATTACGAGAAGGCCGTCGACATTTTCGAGCGCACCAAAGAGATCGACGATCCCGTGCTGAAGGCCAACGCGGAAGACGAACTGAAAGAGGCCAAAAAAGAGAAGGACCGCCTGGAAATCTTCAAAAAAGACCTGGGCACCTTCGTGCGCTTCTACGAGTTCATGAGCATGATCGTAGACTACGACGAGCGGGACCTGGAGAAGCTGAGCATGTACGCGCGGCACCTGCGGCCCCTGTTGCGGGAAGACGGCGCGGATGAAGACGCCGTCGACCTGGACAACGTGACCATGAGCCATTACCGGTTGTCCAAAATAAGGCAGCAGCGCCTGATCCTGGAAGACGGCGAGAAGCACAAGTTGGGACCGGGCAACGAGGTCGGCTCCGGCAAGCCGAAAGACAAAAGCGAAGAATTTCTGTCGCAAATCATCGACCGCCTGAATGAAATTTTCGACACGGACGAGTTGACCGACGGCGACCTGGTGGGTTTTGCCATGGTGATCAGCAACAAGCTGAGGGAAAACGAGACCGTGATGTTGCAAATGGCCAACAACAGTAAAGAGCAGGCCATGCTGGGCGATTTCCCGCGGGCGTTGGAGGACGCCATCATGGACTGCGACGAGGCGCACCGCAACCAGCGCGACCAGTTGTCCATGGACCCGGTCAAAATGGACAAGTTCAAAAGCGTCGCCTTCGATTTGACCCAACCACCGGTAGCCTTGCCGCTCTTTCGGCAGCCCGAGGCGCCACGCCGAGAGGTGGGCGGGTGCGAGGTGGTCACCCGGCCGCCGGCGGCGGATCGTTTCAAAACCTGTGTGCCCCTGGTAGACATCGCCGCGGCGGCGGGCGCCTTCAGCGAATCGCAGGACACGGGCCTGGCCTGTCTGTTGGAGGCGGAGGATTGGCTGACCCTGCCCGAAGGCAAGGCGCAACCCGGCAGGTTTGCGGCCCGGGTGGTGGGCCGATCCATGGAACCCATGATCCCGGACGGCAGCACCTGTCTGTTCGGCCCGGTGCGGGGCGGCAGCAAGAACGGACTGCCCCTGTTGATCCTGCTGCACGACCAGACCGACCCGGAGCACGGCGGCCGTTACACGGTCAAGATCTACCGCAGCGAAAAGGTGGAGGCTGAAGACGGCGCACTGTTGAACACCCGTGTGATCCTGGAACCGAAAAACCCGGAATTCGAGGCCATGGTCTTCCGCGAGGAAGACGCGGAAGGACTGCGGGCGATCGGGCGTTTCCTGGAAGTGTTGGCCTTTGCGGGTGAATGAGTAGACTCCGGTTTCGGCTGAATCGACCCGCGGTTTTGACGCGCTCTCGGGTAATCCGGGCTTTTCTTTTGCCTGATTCGGGTTAAGATGAGGCAACATCGATAGATATGGAGATCATAGATGAACTCGAATCAATCCGCACCTCGTTTCAGTTCGCGCCTGGCCATGATCCTTACCTGCATGGGCATGGCCGTGGGGACCGGGAATATCTGGCGGTTCCCTCGGGAGGTGGCCTCCAACGGCGGCGGCACTTTTTTGATTCCCTGGTTCATCTTCCTATTCCTATGGTCCATACCCTTGCTGATGGTCGAGCTGTCCGTGGGGCAGCACAATCGCAAGGGACCCTACGGCGCCTTCCTGAACATGATCGGCGAGAAATTCAGCTGGATGGGCGGCTTCATCAGCATCTGCACCATGCTGATCATGTGCTACTACGCCGTGGTCACGGGATGGACGCTCCGCTACGTGCTCTTCGCCTTCCAGGGCTCGCTGGCTGGTTTGGACAATACCGCCGCGATTGCCCTGTTCGACAATTTCCGCTCGACACCGGAGGCCTTGGGTTGGCACGTACTCGCCGTATTCCTTGCCGCCTTTTTCGTCTACAAGGGGGCCGGGGGCATCGAGCGGCTGAACAAAGTGCTGATTCCCATGCTCGTCCTCATCCTGATGATCGGTGCGGTGAAGTCGCTGATGATGACCGGCGCCGGCGGGGGTTTGGATTACCTGCTCACCGTTGACTGGGAGCGCCTGGCCGATCCCAAGCACTGGCTGGCCGGACTGACGCAATCGGCCTGGTCCACGGGCGCCGGATGGGGCCTGATGTTGGCCTACGCGGTTTACGCCCGCGACAAGGAGGACCCGGTCACCACGCCCATGGCCACGGGCGCCGGCAACAACAGTATCGAACTGATCGTTGCCCTGATGATCTTTCCGGCCCTGTTTGCCATCATGCAAGCGGAAGCGGTGACCTATGTTTCAAGCGCCAGCAGCAAGGGAGGGATTGCCTTCCATGTGGTGCCGGTGCTGTTCGAGAGCATGCCGGGCGGCAACTTCGTACGCACCCTGTTTTTCATCGGCCTGGCTTCAGCGGCTTTGACCTCCCTGGTGGCCATGATCGAACTGAGCGTGCGTTTCTTTGCCGACTTCAACATGCCGCGCAAAACGGCCTTTGTGGTGACGGTTACTTTGTGCGTGGTCGTCGGGGCGCCCAGCGCGCTCTTCGATGCGGTGTTCGACAACCAGGACTTCGTTTGGGGCGTCGGCCTGATCGTCTCCGGCCTCTTCCTTGCCTTTATGGTGCTGCGTTTCGGCGTGAACCGGTTCCGCTCGGAAATCCTCAACCAAAACGCCACCTGGCTGAAGGCCGGTCCCTGGTTCAACGGCTTGATGGTGCTGGTGATCGTGGAGGGCCTGGCCTTGTTGATCTGGTGGTTCATCCAGGCCGGTCAATCCTTCCAAATCCAGTTCCTGGTCCAGTGGGGATTGCTGATCGGCATCCTGATCGCGCTAGGCGGTTTCCTGAACAAACGCATGAAGGGCGGTTGACGATTCGCGACTTCGATCCGCCAAAATCCGATGGTTGTTACAGTTCCAACTCCGGGAAGCCCGCTTCTTCCAGCGGGATCAACTCACGTCGGGTGGACTGTCCGTTGCCGTTTTCATCTCGCCAGGAATAGAGCTTGTGCCAAACAAGGTCCGCCGGGGAGATTTTTCCGTCCGCATTACCGCCGAATTCTTTCCGGTCGAATATAGCCAGAGCATCCCAGGGATCATAAGCGATGCCCTCGAAGCTGAAGATGGCTAACAGGAATTCCTGCACGCCGTCGATCCTGTTGTTGAGGTTGGTATCCATGACCAGAATGCCGCCGTCCCCAAGCAATAAAGGCTCCGGGTACTCCGTCGGCCGGGTTTTGAGGAACCAGTCGTCTTCGCAGCCGGGGTCGATACCCGGGAAACAGTCGGAAGTACCTACCTGGACACAAGCGCCGTGTATGCATTCCATGCCGGATGGACAGGTCAGGACACAACCGTTCAGGTTGACGCAAGCGCCGTTCACACACTCATGGTCGGGAGGACAGGTACCGCAATCACCGATGTCGATACCGCCGCCGGGACCGCCCCCTCCTTTTACGCCGCCACCGGTGTTCGTGGGTTCCGGAATGGTGCAGGGATCACCGTTCTCTCTCATTTTAGAATGTTTTTGCACTGTATAGGTCGGTGGGCCGTAGCCCACACCAACCGAAAAGCCGAAACCACCGAGTGTGAAATTGAGCGTGCCGCCTGCTATTTTTTGCTCGATCTCGATATGACCGGCGCCATAGGCGAGATAGGTATCCGGGTCAAGGCTGAGCACGGTGGATTCGGCCACTTGTTCGATCGATTGTGAAACGCTTTCCGTTTTATAGTCCAGATTGGCGGTCGTGAGACCGTCCTGACCAGGTAATTGCACACCCGCACCGATCCGGTACATCCAAAAATCCTCAACGATTTTGGTATAAGTTGCGAGGGTATCTGAATCAATCGGTGGGCCGTAAAGAGCGAAAAAGCTCATATCGAACTTTACAATCGTCTTCGCGCTGAAATTTCCATTCGAGGTATTGCATGCCTGGTTTTCAACAGAAACTCTGAAACTACGATGGTTATCGATAAAACCGTCATAGAACTTGTGGCAAATGTCCAATGCGGTTGCCGCATCCATGCTGCCTGTTTTTCCCATCACGGGCGCCGGTTGTCGGGCGGGAGGGTCGGTCAGGCGGATCGTTCTTTCCATGCTCGGCAGGATTCTATACACCGCGAAACGGGTAAAGCCCATTTTGGCTCGGTCAGATAGGGGCTCCATCAAGCGGGAGACCCATTCCTTGAGCACCTTCTCCAATTCGTAGTCGTGCAGATTGTCCACGCGCTGACGAACTTTCTGCTCCCACAGACGGTTGTAGTAAATGGAAAAACTTTCTTTCGTCATCCAGGCCAGTTTGGGGAGTTCTTCCAAGGGGTATCCGTAGCTTATAAGGTCTCGAACAGCATGCTTGCGGTTTTCCTCATTGGAGTAATACAAATTGGATATGGTCATGTCAAAGACCATTTCGAAGGGGAAAAGCTCCGGGTTTTTCGAGCCCCTGACCTCGATTACTTTATTCGTAACGGGTATGCCGCCGTCCAGCACGATTCGTGCTGCTTCGGCCCGGTATTCCTTTTTCATTGCTTGGATGGTGTCGGCGATACGGTCGTTACGATCGGGTTTCAACCACTCGGAGATATCGGTCTCTGTCAAACTTCGATCTAAATCCTGGGCAAAGCCGGCGATTGAAAATATGAGGCAGAGCAATACCGGAATTGATGAAATACGCAAATCTTCTCCCCATTAATCGAGCATGACGGCCTGTTACCGATCAGGTTTTGAGCTTGCCGGCAAGACGCCATAAATGTTTAATCAACCCAGCCGGTCCAGGGTAACGGTCGGTCATCATTTAGTCAAGTCTACAAAATTGAAACATTGAAGAAAATGATGACTCCAAGTGATCGACAGAGGTCGGCTGAATTTACGGACGGATTTCATTCGCATCGACTGAATCGATCAGGTGCGTTCAATCCGCGGACATGACCTCGCCCACGGGTTCCCAGTAATCGCCGTTGAAGACGGCGACCTGCATCTTCTCGATGGGGAAGAAGTCATCGGCCGCCGTATCGATGGTGATCCCCGGGTTCAACAGCGCCAGGGAAAACCCGGACATGGAGGCTGCCGATTTCATGATGTTTTCGCGGCTCAAATCATCGCCCGCCTTTTCCAGAACGTGGATCATGGTCAAGGCCACGTTATAGCCGAAGAGATTGAGACCGTCCATGGGATCGCCCTCGCGATAGTAGGTCCGCATACATTCCAAGTAGCCTTGGAAGTCCGGGCTCTCCGCCAAACCCGGCGTTTTGGGGTCGACGATGTATCCCAGGGTGATGAGGCCCTTGCAGCGCTCCAAACCGGCCGGCTCCAAAACAGCCACGGACGAGTTGGCGACCGCATTCAGCAGGTGAACCGGCTTCCACTGGATTTCATCCAGTTTGCGGATGGCCTGAGCGGCGAATTTAGGCGTGGCGACGTTAACGAAGACATCGGCCCCGCTGGCTTTAAGCTTCAGAATCTGGGCGTCGACGGTGGGGTCGCTGACCTCATAACTCTGCGTGGCCAGGATCATGGTATCGGCTCGATCACCCAGCGCTTCCCGCAAACCTTCCAGGTAATCCTTGCCATAATCGTCATTCTGGTAGAGGATCGCCAATCGGCCGTCGGGGTGGTTTTCCAGAAGGTAGCGGCCGGCCAGGCTGCTTTCGGTTTTGTAACTGGGTTGCCAACCCATGGTCCAGGGGTATTTCTCGGGCTGTCCCCACTTGGTGGCGCCGGTAGAGACGAATAGATGAGGGACACCCTTGCGGTTGAGGTACTTGTGGACGGCGGAATTGGCCGCGGTGCCCAGATTGCCCATCATAAAAAGCACCTTTTCACGTTCAACCAGTTTGCGCACCTGCTCCTTGGTTTTGGGCGGGCTGTAGGCGTCGTCGAGGCTGATGAAATCGATACGGCGACCGTTGACCCCGCCGTTTTCATTCACGGAGGCAAAGGTGGCGGCAATGGCCTTGCCGATGGTGCCGTAGGCGGAAGCGGGCCCGCTGTAAGGCATGGTATTGCCTATTTTGATGACTTCGGCGCCGGCGTCCGCGTCCTGTTGACTGCCGCCGCACGCGGTCAGCAATAGCAAGGCGAAGACGGTGCATCCAAGCCTTGGGTCAATCTGTTCTGCCATAACGTCCCCTCCCGGAATCCATCGATAGTACCCATTGCGACCCGTGTATTCTACCAATTCGACGGTTTGTTCGGCGGATCTTTCTCCTTCTGTTGGATCGAACCGCCGAATATCTTATCGCTACAACCATTTCTGTAATTGAGCGCCGACCTCTTTGACATTGGGTTCGTCCAGCATGGTGATGTGGTTGCCGGGCACCGTGGCGACCTGTAGTTTGCCGTTCAGCATGGCCTCCCAGGCTTTTTCCGGGTGGTCCGGGTTCCAGGCGTCTCTTTCCGAGGCTCTCAGGAACAGGACCTCGCCCTCGTAGGGATAGATGCAGAACTCCGCCATCAGGTCCAGGTTGGTTTCGAAGACCTGGTGGTAGCGGCCCAAATCGCCGGTCACCGGGTCGCCTTCCGCTGCTTCCTTGCGCAGGGCTTCGATTCTGGCCAGGGTATCGGGAGACATGGCCTGCAGGTATTCTTCTATGTCGAAGCGGCCGTCTTTGACCAGGCTGTCCGTTTTGACCTCGCCGGGTCCGGGGGTGTCCAACAAGGCGACCATGGAGATCTCGGCGCCCTCGTTTCTCAGGCGCCGGGCCACCTCGTAGGCGATGCAGCCGCCCATGGAGGAACCGGCCAGGCGATAGGGTCCCTCGGGTTGGAGCGTTCTGACCACCTTGGTGTAGTGGTCCAACAGGCTTTCGAAGTCCCGGTCCAGCGGCTCGCTACCGTCGGCGCCGCGTTGACGGATGCCGTAGACGGGCAACCGGTCATCCAGGTAGCGATGTAATGACATGTAGCACAGCAGGTTACCCCCGGCCGGCGGGAAGAGGAACAGCGGCGGAACGCCCGGTTCCCCCTCTTGGAAAACGACCCGGTAGTGGTTCACGGAGTGATCCTCATGGCGGTCCTTGACTCTGGCCAGGAAGGCGCCGAAGGTTCTGGTTTCCATGAGATCGTAAACGGAAAAGGATTCATTGAGGCCGCGGCGCAACCTGCGGACGATACCGATTGCGGCCAGTGAGGAGCCGCCCAGTTCGAAGAAGTTGTCGGAATCCTTCGGGTCGTCCCCGCCCAGTTCGGCCAGCCAGGCCCGGGCGACCTGATCTCTCAAACTGAGCGAGGCCGGAGCCGGGGCGTCGTCTGCCGAACCCAGGTCCAGATAGAGACGCGTGAGCGATTCCGGGTTGCCGCGAGCACTCATGATGACATGCGGTTGCGCTTGTTGCAGGCAGCGTTCAAACCAGGTTTTGACCTCGACCTCGCTGAGCAGGAATTCGCGGCGCCGCTGGTCGCCGGAGGCGCGCAGGGTCATGCCCATATCCAAGCCTTCCCAACCGATGGAGAGAATGGGTTTGCCCGCCGCGTGTCCGCGCACGGCATAGGCGTCCATGAAGGCATTGGTGGCCGCGTAGACCGCCATGCCCCAGCCGCCGACCACACCGCTCATCGAGGAACAGAGCATCAACATGTCCAGTGAATCGTCACGGGTCAGCTCGTCTAAAATCACGGTCCCGTGAACCTTGGCGCGAACCACCCTGGCCGAGACCGCCCGATGGATATTGCGCAGATCCTGCAAGCCCACGGCGGCAGCGGCGTGAATGACGCCGTGCACGGCGCCCCATTGTTTGCGGGTTTTTTGCAGCGCGGCGGTCATGGAAGTACGGTCGGTTACATCCGCGGAGAGCACCAGCAGTTCGGCGCCTTTCTGTTCGATCTTGACCAGCCGCTTCAGCACCATGCACCGCGCATCGTCCAGTTCTTCAGTGAGCATACGTTCCCACTGGTCGCGGGCCGGCCATTCGCGTCGGCCGATCAGCACCAGCCGGGCCTGGACCTTTTCGGCAAGGAACTCCGCAATGGTCAACCCCAGGCCGCCCAGGCCGCCGGTGATGACGTAGACACCCCTGTCACGCAGGCGCCGGGGCGGTTCGTCCTCATGGGGTACCGGTTTGTAGACGGGAATGCGGCGTTGCCCGTTGCGCAATGCAATCAGCGGGCGTTCGGGCGGCCTTTGCAGTTCGCCCAGAAGCTCACGGGCCGTTTCCTCCGTCGGCAGCAGGTCGCCCAGGTCGATGCGCCGGGTTTTCATGAAGGTGATCTCCTGCGGAGCCACCAGGCAGGGCCCGTCGTTCAGAGTTTGCTCGGGTCTCATGATGTCATCGTCCACGCCGGCGGTTCCGTGGGAACTGACGATGGTCATTTCAACCGGTACGCCGCGCAGGCTGTTGGCAACGGCGCGCAAATAGAGGGTGACGTCATGAAGGTGATCCAAGGCCGCTTGCAGGCGCTGATCGGGGGAAGCAAACGGCGGGCGATCATAAGCTCGCAAATCCACGATCTTCAAGGGCAGACCTTCGCCGCACCATTCTTCGATAGTGGCCTCGTGATCCGACGCTTGTCCGTCCGAGGCGCTCAGCCAGACCAGGGTGACGGATTCTCCGCATTCTCGCAGCAGTTTCTCCAGGTGGAAGGCAAGGCCGTGAGAATCCGCAATCAAGTACCAGTGCCTGACATCCGACGTGGTTTCGGGGCCGGCCGGCGCCTTGTCCCAGACGCGTTGGAACAAAACCAGGTTGGCTGAGGCATCGTGGTGTTCCTCGCGTTTTTTCTCGGGCTTGTAGGGTTTGTGATGGAAGGGATAGGTCGGCAGAGGCACGCGGTGCAGATTTTTGGAAGAGGGGAACCAGGCGTCGGTCTCTAAACCCGCCTCCCATAGTTTCCCCAGGGCGTCCAGCGTGGGTAGATGGAGATCCTCGGGGGGCTTGCCGGGGTAGAGGGAAACGGCGCGGGAATCCTTGCGAAAGTTGGAGGCATGTTGCGCCACGGCCGATCCGCCTTTACCGGGCCCCATGTCGATGATCACCAAATCGGGATCTTGCAGCAGGGTTTCCATGGCTTCCTGCACGCGGCTCAATTCGCGTAGGTGCCTGCTCCAATAGTCGCCGTTGAGCACCGTGCCCGACCCGACGCGTTTGCCGGTAAGGCTGGAGATATAGGGCAGGCGCGGGCTTCTGGCTCCGAAACAGTCGGCGAACTGGCGCATGGGCTGCATGGCTTCGATCAGCATGCTGCAATGGGGGGCCAGGGGAAAGTCCTGTCGTCTGAACCAGATTTCGGCTTCAGTGAGTCGCTGTTCCAGTTCGGCAACATCGTCGGCTTTACCGCAGATTCCGGTGAGTTTAGGCCCGGCCGTGACACAAATCTCCAGGGACTTTTCCAGAAGCTTTTGAGCCTGCGTGGGCGTGACGCCCACCATCAGCATGGCCCCGGAACCGTGAGTGACGCTTAGTTCCGCACGGTGACTGACCAGGGCCAGGGCTTCGTCAAAACTCAGTGCGCCGGCGATACAGGCCGCGGCGAATTCACCCAGGCTGAGACCCAGGACCACACTGGGAGTGATGCCCTTGTCCCGGGCCATCCGAGCCGTGGCCAACTGAACGGCGAAGACTGCCGGCATTTCCCAACGAGGGTCATGACGACGTTCTGCAAGCTTATCCGCAAACTCCGGTTCCGGGTACAAGAGTTCGCGCAGATCGCCGCCCAGCCGGGCCTCCAGGAAATCGGCGCAGTCGTCGATCACCTCGCGGTAGACGGGTTCGCGGTTATAGAAGTTGCGGCCCATGTCGGCGAAACGTCCGCCCAGGCCCGGGAAGAGAAAGGCAACTTTGGGTTGGGTTTTGCAGGGAATGAAATCGGGGGCGTCGGTCAGGGTGCGGAAGGCTTCTACGGCGGACGCGCGGTCGGCGCAGGCCGCGGAACAACGGAATTTCATATCGCGCCGTCCTGCCCGCAGGGTGTAGGCGATGTCCTGCAGGGAGAATTCCTGGTGGACTTCCAGAAAACGGGACAGTCTGCGGGTCATGACGCGCAAGGCCTCCTCGCTGCCCGCCGACAATCGCAGCAGTTGAGGTCCTTCATCGGCTCGCCGTGTCGAGACCGGCATATTTTCCAGGGTGACATGCGCATTGGTGCCGCCCAAACCCAAAGAATTGACGCCCGCCCGGCGGACCGGATCACTCCAGATTCGCGTTGTCGTAGGGATATAAAACGTGCTTTTATCCAGGCTCAAACCCGGGTTGAGGCGTCGGAAGTTGGTCATGACCGGAATCCGGCCCTCACGGACTACCAGGGCAGCCTTGATCAGGCCGGTCACGCCCGCGGCGGTATTCAGGTGGCCCAGGTTGGCCTTGATGGAGCCCAAGGCGCAATGGTCGGGTAGATCGATCCGGCCGAATCCTTTGGTCAATGCGGCTATTTCGATGGGATCGCCCAGCCGGGTGCCGGTACCGTGGGTTTCTACATAGCCGATGTCCTCACCGCTCAGACCCGCCTTTTGCAGGCTCTGAATCACGGCGCGGCTCTGGCCCTCGACACCGGGCGCCGTGAAGCCCGCGCGCCCGTCGCCGTCGTTGGTCACCGCCGCGCCCTTGATGACCGCATGAACGGTATCTCCGTCACGAAGGGCGGCGTCCAGGGGTTTCAGGGCCACCAGGGCTACGCCGTCGGCATTGACCGTGCCGCAGGCCTCGGCATCGAAAGGTCGACAGACGCCGTCGGCCGACATGATGCTGTCCGGCTCGTACACATAACCCGTTTTCTCGGGGAACATGATGGACACGCCCCCGGCAAGGGCAATGTCGCAACTACCGGTTTCCAGGGCGCGGCAGGCGGCCTCCACCGCAACCAGCGAGGTAGAACAAGCCGTTTGCAGCGTGACGCAAGGCCCGTTTAATCCAAGACGGTAGCCTACACGGGTGGCGAGGAAGTCGGCGGCGTTGCCAAGCACCGCATTGAAGTGTTGCGAGCCGGTCTTGGATTCATTGCCCAATTCATTGATGAAATAGGTAGGAAAACCCGCGCCCGCGTAGACACCGATTCGTGCCGTTGTCTTTTCCGGCGTATAACCCGCGTGCTCCAGGACCGACCAGGCGGCTTCCAGGAACACCCGTTGCTGCGGGTCCGTCATTTGCGCTTCCCTGGGCGAGATGCCGAAGAAGGCCGCATCGAAGCCGAGGGCATCCTTCAGGACGCCGCGCACCGGTACGTAGTCCGGGTGATAGAGATCGGCCGGAGAGACACCGGCGCGAATCAATTCCTGATGGGTGAAGCGGGTGGTGGCGACCTTTCCTTGCAGGACCAGATCCCAAAGTTCCGGGACACTGTCGGCGCCCGGAAACCGGCCGTACATACCGATAATGGCCACCTCGGAGCTTTTTTCGGTAACGGCGGACTTCGGCCTGGCGGGCGTTTCGCCCAGCAGGGCCTTGATCTGGCTTTGGATGCTGGGGAATTGGAAAAGAAAGGTGGATTCCACGCGGCGTCCCAGGAAATCGGTGAGGATGTTGCTCAATTGCAGCAACAGGATGGAGTTGCCGCCCACCTCGAAGAAAGGATCGTCGGTTCCGAAATCGTCGTGGCCCAGCACTTTCTTCCACGCCTGGGTGACCAGCGGCGCCACTGATTCGGCATCCACCGTCCTGGCTTTGACGATCGTCTTCTCCTCGACGGCGTCTTCCGCGATGCCCACGCTTTCGGTGAGCTTGGGTTCCGGCAGGACGCTTCGATTCACCTTGCCCGACGGAGTCAGCGGCAATTCCGCCATGCGCACCAGGAAGGAGGGCAGCATGTACGCGGGCAGACGATCGGCCAGGAAGCGGCGTACCTCGGCGCTTTTCCAGACCTCGTCGGTTTCGGCATAGGCGATCAGGACCGTGCCGCGACCGGGGATTTCCTTGCAGGTCACCACGGCATTGCGCACCTCGGGATAATCCATCAGCACCCGAGCCACCTCGTCGGGCTCCACACGGAAGCCGCGAATCTTGACCTGGTTGTCCAAGCGGCCGATGAAGACCAGGCTGCCGTTATTGCCCCAGCGCACCCGGTCGCCGGTACGATACATCACCGCGCCGGATTGACCGGGCTCAGGAATAAATCGTTCCGCGGTAAGGCCGGGTCGGCCCACGTATCCCTGAGCCACGCCGGCGCCGCCGACGCATAATTCACCGGGTTGTCCGGGCGGCACGGGCTGACCGTCCCCGTCCAGCACGTGGATGCGTAGATTGGCCAGGGGTCCGCCGATAGGCATGGTATCGCCGGGCTCGCGCGGTAAGCGGTAGAGGCAGGTTGCCACGGAGACTTCGGAGGGACCGTAAGCATTGAAGCAACGACGACCCGGCAGCCAGCGGGCGGCAATATCGGGGGCCAGGGCCTCGCCGCCGAAGAAGATGGTGCGCAGGTTGGGCAGGTTCTCGGCCGGGGTAACGGCGCCGATGGAGGGCGGCAGCAGGATATGGGAGATGCGTTCCAAGCGAAGGAACCGGTTCAAGGGTTTGCCGGGCACCAGGTACTCGCGAGGAGCGGTGACCAGCGTGGAGCCGGAAGTCAAGGCCAGACCCCATTCCAGGAAGAAAGCGTCGAAGCCGGGACTGGCCAGTTGGATCATCCTACCGCCCGCGGTCATTTGTGCCGCGGCGGTAAACCCACTGACGAAATTACAAGCACCGCGATGACTGATCACCACCCCCTTGGGTCTGCCGGTAGAGCCCGATGTAAAAACAATGTAGGCAGGAGCCATGGGGCCCGGGTGGTAGGGTTCGGGATAGTCTCGAGACCAATCCGATTCACCACGGTGGACGGGCAGGCAATGGCAGCGCTCGACCGGAAAAGGTTGGGAATCATCACGCGAGACCAGGACTCGCGAGATGCGGGCATCTTCCACTATGGCCTGAACGCGGGAGGCCGGATAGGCGGTGTCGATGGGCACGTAAGCCGCCCCCGTCCATAACACGGCCAGGAGGGCCGTCACGCGATCCATGCCGCGCCGGCAGTAAATGGCCACGTTTTCGCCCGGACCCATGCCCTTCACGCTCAAGGAGACGCCGAGGGCCGCGGCCTGTTCCAACAGTTCCCCGTAGGTCAATTCCTCATCGCCTTCTTCCAGGGCAACAGCTTGGGGATATTTTTGAGCGGCATCGGCGAACATCTGGAACAGGTTCTCCGGTACGGGCGCTTCCTTACCCGTGCCCCAGCGTTGGAGTAATAGGCGTTGCTTTGCCGACAGCAGGCTGAGGCGGCTGACCGCGACGGCCTGGAAACGGATCAGGCGCCCGAGCAGCGTTTGGTAACAGTCCATCAGGCCTTCCATGGCGGCGCGATCGAAGAGGCTGTGGTCGTACTCCAGGTAGGCGTCCATATCTGAAGCGCCCAGGCGCAGGGAAATGAGCATATCCATTTTGGCCGTAAACATGGGCCGGTGTTCCGGGGTGATGCACAAGGAGCCGATTTGTACCTCTTCCGACTCTGCCATTTTCAGGTCGAAGAGCACCGGCGACAGGAATCGCGAGGTTTCGTTGCCGCGCGATTCCATCATCTGCATCAGTTGTTGCGGCGAAAGATCGGCATGTGCACGGTCTTCGATCAGCATCTCGTGGACTTCCTTGCACATGCCGCCGAAGTGGATGCCGTCGGCGACTTCGTAGCGCACCGGCAGCACGTTGAGCAGGGCCGCGATCAGCTTTTGGGTTTCCCGGTGGTCTCGACCGGCAAAGGTAACCGAAACAACCAGGTCGTTGCGGCCGCTGTAGCGCTGCATCAGGACGAACCAGGCCGCCAGCATCAGGGAGAAGGGCGTCACCCGCAGCTTCTTGCACAGGTCGTCCACGGAACGACGCAGGCCCGGCGAGAATTGGGTGAAGATGGAGGCGCCCTCGCCGCGCCGATGCTTCTTCCTGGGACGAACCAGGGGAAGATTGATACCGGTTTCGGCGCCGGCCAAACGCTTCTGCCAGTAATCGCGGAGTTCTCGCGTACGCGTGCGATCCATGCGCTGACGTTCCCAAATAGCCAGGTCGGCCGGTTGGATCTTGGGCATGGCGCCCCTGGTTTTGCCGCCGGTCAAGCCCTGGCGGTAGTGTTCCCACAATTCGAAGAAAAAGTATTGCAGGCCGTAACCGTCGCAGGCGATGTGGTGCACCATCACAAACAGGTAGTGCAGTTGATCGGAGACCCTGGCCAGGTAGACGCGCCACAAGGGGCCTTTCTGTAAGTCGAAGGAACGCGACAAACCTTCCAGCCAAAGCTCCTCCACTTCTTCCTTGTTGCAGTCTCGAACATCGAGCGCCGGCGACCCGGTCTCCTGAATGTTTTGGTAGACCTTACCCTCTCTCGTATAAAAGGTGGTGCGCATCATCTCGTGCCGGGTGACCATGCGGTTGAGGGACAGTTTCAACACATCCAGGTTCAGGGGGCCTTCAAAGCGATACCCCAGGGGAATCGTGTAGGTATTGCGACCTTCTTCCAATTGATGCAGCAGCCACATCCACTCCTGGCTGCGCGAGGCGGGAACGTCTTTCGGCCGCTGCTGGGGTTCCAGGTTCAGGCGGTCACTGGTATTTTGCAAGGTGGCAAGGGTCAATACCTCGGCAAGGTCTTTCAAGATGGGGTGTCGGGTGATCATGTTAGGCGAGATATCGCTGCCCAGCCGTTGCTGGAGTTCCATCGCCATGTGGGCAGCGGTCAACGAGTGACCGCCCAGTTCGAAAAAGTGCTCGTTGCGGGTACAGGTTTCTACCTTTAAATAGGAGCAAAAGAGTTCGGCCACCAGGCTTTCCATGCCCGGTTGCGGTATGTCGCCCTCACGTCGCGAGCTGTCGAATTGAGCCCTGGGGTCCGGCAGGGCGCGACGGTTCAGCTTGCCGCTGGAGGTAAGCGGCATTTCCGGCAGAAAGATATAGACGGAAGGCACCATGTAGGCGGGCAGCGTTTCGCCCAGGAACCGTTTGATCTCGTTGCGCTCGGGTTCCGCCGGCGAGTTTTCCAAAACCAGGTAGGCGGCAAGGTAGGCATCGTTGCGGTGGTCCCGTTGCAGGGTGACAGCTACCTGGCTGACTCCCGCGAAACGACCCAAGGCCGCCTCGATCTCGCCCAATTCGATGCGGAATCCACGGATCTTGACCTGATTGTCCAAACGGCCCAGATAGGCCAGCTCCCCGTCTTCCAGGCGGCGAACCAGGTCGCCGGTACGGTACAGGCGCGAGGTTTCGTTCAAGTGTGCCGGGGGGATCACAAAGCGTTCCGCGGTCAGGCCGGGCCGGTTCAGATACCCGCGGGCCAGTTGCACTCCGGCCAGGAAGAGTTCGCCGGGAACACCGACGGGCACGGGCTGCATTTCGGTATTCAGCACGTAAACGCGGGTGTTGCCGATGGGTTTGCCGATGGGCACCTCGGCCATGCCCGATTCGCAGGGCTGATGGGTCACATCGATTGCTGCCTCGGTAGGGCCGTAGAGATTGTGCAGCGATGCTGTGCAACGATCGTAGAAGACGCTGACCTGATCCGCCGTCAGCGCCTCGCCGCTGCATAGGACCAGCCGCAGCCGGGTCAGGGTTTCCACTTCCGGCGCCTTGAGGAACAAGGTCAACATGGAAGGAACAAAGTGGGAAATAGTAACCCCGGCCCTACGGATGGTTTCCACGAGATAGACCGGGTCCTTGTGCCCTTCCGGCAGGGCGATGACCAGGCGTCCCCCGAACAGCAGGGGCCAAAAGAACTCCCAAACACTGACATCGAATGTGTAGGCCGTCTTTTGCAGAACCCGGTCTTGAGGCGTCAACAGAAAGGTCTGCTGCATCCATTGCAGGCGGTTGAACAGTCCGGCGTGCGTGCACATGACACCCTTGGGAACCCCGGTAGAGCCGGAGGTATAGATCACATAGGCAAGTCCTTCCGGGGTGATTTTGGGAGGTCGATAGTCGGGGAGCGGTTCCTTTTCATCGAGTTGGTCCAAGGCCAGAACCGGGATGCCGCCCGCCTCGAAAGGCGCGCTGAACTCGGCCAGGGTTACAGCAGCCCGCGGCGCGGCATCCGACAAAATGTTGTCCAACCTGGCTCTGGGCGTGTCAGTGGCCAGAGGTAGGTAGGCGCATCCTGCTTTGACGGTCCCCAGAATGGCGACCACCATGAAATGGGAGCGCGGCAGACACAGCGCCACTAAATCGCCGGTTCCGGCTCCCAGCGCGGAAAGCCGAGCGGCCAGTCGATCGGCCCCGTCGTTCAGCTCGCGATATTTCAGGTATTCGCCCTCGAAATCCAGCGCGATCGCATCGCCCCAGGCGGCCACGCCGGATTCGAAGAGTTGGTGAACCGGAACGGGGCTGCCGTAGGATTTTCCGGTCTGATTCCAGACCGAAAGGGTGCGCTCCGCCTCCTGGGGCGACATGGCGGGTAATTCGCCCAGGCGCGCATCTTTGCCCTGTTGCGCCATGGCTTCGACGACCATCAACAGGCAGTCGAGCATGCGGCCTGCCTGAACGGTGCGCACCAATTCCAGATCGTAGGAAAGGCTCAGTTGAACCTTGTCCTCGAAAACCAGCATGGCCATGGAGAGCGGATTGGTGGGCTCGGCCAGGGCGTGTACTTCAATTTCGCTGATGGGATCCTCGATGAAACGGCGAATCATGGTGCCCACGCCGTAGTGAAAGTTACAAGTCGTTTGAAGCGTCGCCCGGCCCCCGGCCAATGACATGATTTCGGAAAGGGAAAGGCGTTCATGGGGCCTGAAATCGATCCAGTCTTGGCGTATATCCGCCAACAGCCGGCCGACCGTCTTGTTGAAGGTAATCATGGCGCGCAAAGGAACGGTATTGAGGGTAATGCCGACCATGGTTTCCAAGCCTTTCATCCCGCCCTTGCGACAACTGCGCGGCGCTCCGAAAGCTACGTCCGGTTGACCCGTATACCGTCCCAGCACAACAGCCCAAGCGCTGTAGGCCAGGGTTGCCATGGTTACTTTCGTTTCTTTAACCAGCTTGTTCAGGGCAACCGCGGTATGGGGAGAAAGGTCCACGGTGCGCATGCCGCGACCCCTCAGCGAACCGCCGGTCTCGCCCCGTGCACGCAACATGGGAAGAGTGCCGACCTGATCGAAATCACGCATGTAGTTGGTCCAGAACGCGCGCGCCTCGCTCCAATCCTGATCCCTGAACCAACAGGCGTAATCGCCGTTGTTCAAGCCTTTGGGCACGGGCGGTTGTTCCCGTTCCAACAGGTAGACCACCAACATGGACACGCCGACCGCATCATAGAGCACATGGTGAGTAACCAATGAGAAGCCCAGGCACTTGTCCTCCTTTTGGAAGATATTGAAAACTACCAGGGGCTCCCCGGCAGCCAGATCGAATTTGTGGAGGTGGGCGGTTTCATGGAAGTCCCAAATTCCCTCGTGAGATTCTATTTCCCAATGCTTGAGCGGCAGGACGGCATCCTCCCTAATCTCCTGGCTCCAGACGCCCTCTTCAACGCGAAGTACCTGGAAAAGGTTGGGAAAATTGGCAAGCGCATTGTTCCAACGCCGCTCCATTTCCGCCATGTCGGGCGGGTCGAGGAGAGCGCAAGTCACCTTTGTGGTGTAGGGGTCTTCACCCCGCGCTTGCAAACTCTCCACCAAAATTTGTTCCTGACTGGGTGAAAGTGGGTATCGTGACCGGTCTGTCATAAGGCGCCCCCAACCGGGTGTATGGATCGATGAACTACAAAGCCCCGGTAAGATCTATGTTTTTGCAAAATTCATTAAGTTGCAATGTTTTTGTTATCGATATTTTTATAAGTTAGAGCAACAATCAAATGTTACCAAGCGAGTCGGCACACCCTTATTCTACTTACTACGGCATTTTTGCCCCTGGAAAATAAGTAAGAGGGTCGTTTTTTTTCTTTTTGAACCTATTCGGTGATTTTTTTCGCATGTATGGATAGGGCGTTTCCCATTCATCCGGGGACGATTGAAACGACGGCGCACACTAATGTTATCAATAAGCAACGATTCGAACTCTGTAAATTTCCGTGAGTTAACAAAATTCCCGAGTAGACGACCGTGACGCCATGGTTACAGGAGTCGTCAGCATGAATTCTGAAAAAGAAAAGGCCGTCCCGGCCCGGGTGAAAGCCCCGGCACCGCCTCATTGACTCAGGGCATTCGTCAGGCCGTCAAACAGCCCCGCGCTCGGTCAAAAATCAACCAATGACAAAGTGTACAGCCATAAAACAATCTAAATCAGCCAAAATACCATAAATGAGCCCAACAACATATTCATAAGGTTGTGCCATTTTGTTCTGGGCGCATTGTTGAGAATCTCAAGCCGGCCGGCGGCGACTTTGGGCTCGTTGCGAGGGCCCGGCTCGGACTGAAATCGGCCGATGGGCGTATCGTGAGACTCACGATGTGTCTAATTCGACGGATCAGGCCGATGGTTCTATGCGCAACAGACTTCTAAGACAACGCAATCACAGCTTTCGGGGGACGGTATTCCCTGGTTCTTATCGCTGTTCCTGTACCGTTTTTCGACCTTATCGACTCTGCCTCATGTCTTTTCCCGGCGGCCGTCGCTTTCATTTCGGCGATTGAAAATACGTAGTCCGGCCCGATGCCCTGTTCGATTCCCGCGCCGGGTCTTCGTAAAAGAGGGATTCGGCACACGGCTGTTACTTTTGGGGGCCGGTCGCAACCGACCCGTGCGGGTATCACCGCACGATGTTACAGAGGTGTGCCGAAACCGGTTTGACATTGAGTTCTGTACGTAAGTGTGAGGAAAGATGTTGAGGGCAATCAAAATCATTGTTCCGTAAACATTCCTCATAACGACCGCTATCCCAGCGACCGCTCACAATATCCTCACAAAGCATAGGGCGTGCCGGCCAAAACAAAATCAGGCCGGCCAAAAGCCATGTCCGGTGCGACATGGTCGTGCCCTTGTCTACCAACGATTTACCCGTGGTCTCGGCAACGGAGAAATGAAATCGCATGCTCAGCATACCCGGCAATCGTACTCTCCGTGGGGAGCCGTTGCGGAAAATTCCACCATTTTGGGTTAATCTCCGCGACAATGCCGAAGGCCGAGCCGGTCTCACTACCGAACGATCGCAAGGCCTGAAGAAATCAATCCTGTTCTTCCCGTCCACCGATACTCAACATGGGATCAGGTTTTGGGTGTAGCCGTGATGACGGCGGCTTTCCACGTGCAATACTTCTACGGTTTTTTCGTAAAACTTGCGGGCGCGTTCAGGTGTTCGGCCGATAGCCACCACCCCCAGTTTGCCGAATTCGCTCAGGGCTCCGATCAGGTGGAAGACCACACCCTCCTGGCTTGCGCCATGGAAGTGAAGTCCGTTGCAGACCGCGATATCGATCAGGTCTTCCGCGGTCAGGCCCCGATAGATTTCATTTTCCAGGTTATCGGTGCAGAAATAGTAGCGCGCACGGCCCGTGGGCGTGAGGTATTTCCCGGTATCGGCGTCATATTCGCCGTCAGTCAGGAATTGCAACATCATGAACGGATGCGTGGTGCCGCCCTTGCGCAAATTGATTTCGATGGCGTAGTGTTTCCAGCCCTGGGGACCGGCCACCGAAATGAAATCGACCCCGAAACGTCCCAGGACATCGTAGCCGCGCAAAAGCCTGGCCACTCGGGCTCCCATTTCCTGGATTTCCAAACGATATTCACGGTTGGCGGGGAAGGTACAACCCAGAAAGACCTGGCCGGAATGTCCGCCCATCACCTGGTCGTGTGTAGAAATGACCTCGGCCTTACCGCCCGGGTTGATACGGCATTGTACGGACGGAGAGGTCTTCTGTTTACCCTCGATAAAGGTCTCCACGATGCCGCTCATCTCGCCGAAGCGCGCCATAAAGGGTTCGAAGCTCTCCGCCGGCGCCGCGAAACGCAGTCTGTCGACGATATTGGCTTCCACCCAATGTAGCAGTGAACCGCTTTGCGGGGCATCGGTGTAATCGAAAATGGCGTTACCCTCTCCCGAAAAACCCTCGTCCAGTTTGACCACCGCGCGCCGCAGGTTCGGGTCCATGCGTTTCAACTCGGCGAGAGCATTGATCACATCACCCTGATCGCGCAGGCTTTCAAAACCCGGCGGAATGGGAATGCCCGCCTCGCGAAAGATACGACGTCCGCCCGATTTGGAACCGAACGCGGTCAAATCGGGATCACAGGCAAACAAGGGAATGTCCAAGGCCACGGCCAGAGAACGTTCGAGCGGCGTGGCGTTGAAGCAGGTCATGTGGGCCGATTGGGGGTACTGCATTTTTTCCTTCATGCGCGCAACCAAACGGGGACGCGCCAGAACCTTCGTCGTCAGCGACACCGGTGAAGCGTCATAGCAACTCATTAAAACCAGCCGCTTTCTGGCGTGGTTCACGGGGACGCCGGGCAGTAAGTTGAGGAAATAATCGACAATGATGGGATCGACCGGTTGGCTGGTGACGAAAATGAGCTGCGTCCTTGGGAAACGCAGCAGCATGAGAAGACAGAGCATGCGCTCCTCGTAATGGTGCGCGCCGGAGATCTTGGCCAGGATCTCGGGATCCAACGTCAGGCTGGGAATGATGACGACGGTGCGCGGCGCCATGGGATCGGGGAACACATGTTCAAATTGCTGCCGAAAACCTTCTTGTAATTCTCTAAAACGGGCCTTTTCACGAGCTAATCCGGGAGGAGGAAGCGTTACAGTCATAGACAAGCCGCCTGAATCATTAATTGCCGGGTGCGCAGCAAAAAGCATACCGCCTCGAACATATCATCGGAACTGTCGGGTAGAACCGGGAGCCCGCGGAGGATCGTTTTCGACCCGAGTGGGGAAATATCCGCCGAACGGGGAATGTGGCGCAGCCTTTTCAGCAGTGAGAAAGTCACCTGGCACTGATTCTCACATGTGGTGAGAATGATCAGGCGATATTCACTCGTTTTTGTCTGAATGCCGCATGAATTCTAGATTTTCTGCTTGGCATGGTTCTGGCTGTGAATGATGCGGGCCGATTGGAAACATCGGCCGGGGCCTGTTACCTATCTAAGGAGTGTGTCATGTTACATTTTGCTTCCAGAGCCGTGTTTTGCATCGCTTTACTGGGTATGAGCGCTGCACTGTTCGCCGCGGACAATATTCCCGAGGTGAAAAACGGCAAGAATCCCGAGGGCGCCGCTTACACCCTCGAAATCGTGGAAGACCTCCGCATGGGCCCGGACTTGGGGGATGAATATCTCTGGCCGGGTTTGACAACAACGGTAACCGTGGATGATCGCGGGCATATGTACGTGGCCAACACGGGCGATCGCTGTATCATGGAATACGATAAAACCGGCGCATTCGTGCGCAAGATCGGCGGTCCGGGCGAAGGTCCGGGCGAATTTCAAAATCTGATCCTCTTCCAAATTTTGGCGGACGGTCGCGGGGCGGCATTCGAAGCCGCCGGCCAGGCCACCCGCCACGTCTGGTTCGATAAGGATATGAAGTTTGTGGAGCGCACCATGCCGGCGCCTCCGGGCACCATGTTCCAGCAAGCTTACTGGTCGCCTGACGGTCAACGCCTGTTCGTGCTGGGCATCAAGCCGGATATGCAGACCCGCAAGATCATCAGCAAGTGGATGGTCTATGTGCCGGCCTCCAAAACCGAACATGTCCTGGTTGAATATCAAACCGATTTTCCCAATCCTCAGACACTCGGCACACCCGACGGCTTTGCCGCGTTGATGGGCGAGAATATAAAACCTGTAGCCCAAGGAAAGCTTGGTCTGGTTGCCTTTGCCGCCGACGGCCGCACCTACACCGCGGTGGCCAAGCACTACGTGATTACGGCCTGGGACAGTGAAATGAACAAGCTGTTCACCTTCGGCCGCGACTACACGCCGATCTCGCAAACCAAAGAAGATATCGACGCGGTGGTGGAGCCCGTGGTGGATAATTTCCGCGGCGCCATGCCCGAACAACTCAAGCATTTATTTACCGAGAACACCATCCGCAAGGCTTTGGAAATTGCGGATTTCCCGCCTTCCCGTCTGCCTATTCAGGGTTTGAATACCACCGGTGACGGTAAAATCATCGCCATTCACAATGCCGATATCCTGGCAAATACCTATACCGGCGACCTGTTCAACAAAGAGGGTAAGTACCTGGGTCAGTTCAAGCACAAGATGAAAGGCTTGACCTCAGCTCAGAACATGGTTTTCAAAGGCGACTATATGTACCGCGTAGAGATCGGCGAGAACGACGAAACCGAAATCGTGCGCTATCGCTGCAAAGTGAAACCCGCCGACAAAATCTAACCGATTTTTTACCGGATTCCGGGAGGCCCGGTTCGCCGGGTTCTCCCTTTTCTCTGTTTACAAGTCCGCTAATTGTCGGGCCAGGTTCATACACTGCCGTTTGTAGCCCATTGCGCCGGTGCGATTATTGCGACGCCAGATGCGGATGGGCATGTACTTCTGGAGTTCGTAGAGCAGGTAGAACAATTTTCGCACCTGGGCCTCGTCCGAATGATCGCGGTCCTTGCCGTAGCCTTCCCAGAAGCTGGGTTCACTGATTCCGCAATAATCCAGAACGGCGTATTCTATTTCCACATCGCCCCACAGAGCCCGATCGAAGTCGACGAGACCCGTCATACGGCCCTCGCCGTCTACCAGGATGTTCTGCGCCCACACGTCCATATGCAGCAGGCAGGCATCGACGGGTCGATCGAACAGGGCACGGTGTTTTTGGAAAAGGCCGCGCATCATATCTGCCTCGGATTGGTCGTAACAGTCGCAGGCGACCACGTCATCGATCAGCTTGTTCCACATCACGGCGAACGCCGAAACCCAGTCCGATTGGGGTTCCATGGGGCGATGGGCGCCCAGGTAGCCGTATTGCGGCTCGTCCAGGCCCAGGCAGTTCGCGGCCTGAAGGGTGTGCAACTTTGACAGGTAGCGCCCTACCTGAGCCAGGACATCGGCGGAACGCCGAGGGGATAACCAACGGGCATCGCTGAGTGGTTTGCCGGGCAGGGATCGCATCAGCAACATGTCGCGATCAACCAGTTTGCGGCTGAAATCGTAGGTCGTTATTTCAGCCGCCGGGATATCCGTATGCGCCCGTATAATGCCGTGGATTGAAGGTTCCTGGCGCATCATTAAACGCTCGTAAAACAAGAACCCGGCATCGTCGGGCGGCGCAACTCGCAAAACATAGCGATCAGGGCCGGCGGTTACCCAAAAGGAGGTGTTGTGTTTCCCGGTTCTGATCGGCTCCAGTTCCAGGCTTTTCGGTGAGGTTTCCAACAGGTTTCCGGCCAGTTCTTTGTAGTTGATCTGCATGCAACCCCCGACGTGAAGCATCATAACACGGCGTTTGGAAGGAATGCGACATCGGCCTTATCGACCCGAGCCGTGATGTGCGGTTCCCCCGATTGTGTCTTCGTCCCCCTTTCTCTTTTAGACGAAAAAAAGGGTCTCCAGGTCTGCCTTATTCAGGTGTGGCTTTTCACATTTTTGTAGATGCAAAGCCCGTAGAACGTTACAATACAGCCGGATCTGTGAGGGAAGGTAACGTTTGGAATTTGTTTGTGTCGTCAATCCGGTATCCGGTCGCGGTCGCTCGGTAAAAGTCGCGGGCAAATTAAAGGAACGCCTTGTTAACGACGGACATCAGGTCCGTATTTTGGAAACCTCGGGGGATTCCGAAAAGTTCAGTCGTATCTGCGACTCCATCAAAGCCTCCGACAGGGTGATATGCATCGGTGGCGACGGCACCCTGCTTTACTTTCTTAATCATTGCTTTCAATACCGCTCCGTAGCGTTTTACGGCGTGGGCACAGCTAATGTCATCTCTATCGAATTCGGTATTCCCCGGCGTATCGACCGATTTGTGCGCATGTTGGAGGATGACTACCGCATCATGTTGCATCCGGGCGTAACCGACAACGGCACGCGCTTCCTGATGATGTGCAGTTTCGGCATAGACGGCATGGTTCTGAACAAGGTCTCCCAATTGGGCAAGAACCGCATGGGTAAACTGGCCTTCCTATGGCCGGTATTCCGCAGCATGACGGCCTACGATTATCCAAAGCGCGGCGTCTCGCTGGACGACGGCCCCATGAAAGACGCCTATTTTGCCGTGATCAGTCGTATTCAACACTACGGCGGACCCTTCCGCATTGCGCCCGACGCCGATCCGAGTAAACCATCCTTCCAGGTGGTTCAAATGGACCGTAAAGGGTTTTGGCCGACTCTAAGGTTGTTGTTCCACCTGATGATCGGCCGGGTGCCCTCCTGTCCCGGTGTTTCCGTGGATTCCGCGGAAAAAGTTGTCATTTCTTCCGGTGTAGATCTCATGTATTTTCAAGTCGATGGTGATTTATTTCCCGGTGAGGTCAAGGAATTGAAGGTTCTGCCCGATAGTTTCCCCCTGGTCATTCCACAACCGGAACGATAGTTCAGGCAGATTCTGACAACGGGGCTCAGATGCCCTTCACACCCCGCGAAACCCCTTGTCAGTAAACCATCGACGCCGTTTATCCACAATTTTTCCACAGGTGTGAGCAGGGTAATCCAGTTTTGAAACGGTGAAGGCGGGCGGATAAAAAAAGATAGTGTTCGCAAGCATTTGAGCCTTGCACAAATTTATGTGAATACCGCTTTCGGCTGACGACTACCAAGCGTTTTCCGCCGGATCAGGACGGTTTTCCACAGGCTTTTCCACAGCAAATGCGGAAAACTGTCAGCGCAAGGTTAGCGCCTGGTTATGCCGCCGGCCCATGCCCCGTCCGGGTTCCAGGACAACACAACCTAATACAACCCGTGCGAGGCCGTTTTTTCCTATCTGCCCTCGCCGCGCAGCACGAGCCGGGGCGGTGCGTTCCAGACACCGCGCAGACTCAGGTATCCCAGCGTCAGGGTGAGGAAGGGAAGCAGCATGGCGGGAGGCAACAAGGCCGTTGGGTCGGGGAAGGGATCGACCTCGAAAAGGAAAACGCCCAGCCCCCAGTTGGCGCCGTAGGACAACACCAGCCCGGTTAGCGAGGCAAACAGGCCCAGCAGGAAATACTCGATCAAGGTGATTTGAGCCATCTGGCGTCGATTGGCGCCCAGGGTTCGCATCAAGGCATGCTCGCCCAGGCGTTCGTAACGGCTGTTCCAAACGGCGCTGCCCAGGAGTATGAAACCCGTGGCGATGCACAACCCGGCCAGGAAACGGATGATGGATACCACCTTGCTCATGATCTCGTCCACGCTTTGCACCAGGGAGGTCATGTCCACACAGGTAACATTGGGGTATTGTTTCACCAATTCGCTCTGTAACCTACCCACCTGGCTTGCATCCGCGGTTCGCGCCGTCAATATGAACATGCCGGGCGCCTGCTCCAAAACGCCCTTGGGAAAGACCATGTAGAAGTTGGGCTGCATGCTTTGCCAGTTGACCCGACGCACCGAGGCAACTTCCAACTCCAGGGAAATACCCAGGATATCGACCTCCACACGATCGCCTAACTGCAGATCGAGCGTCTTCATGATGTCGCGCTCGAAGCTGACCGGGATAGGGGTGTCCTCCATACTCGCCTCGGCGATAAATTCACCTTCGAGCAGTTCCTCGGTGGGAGTCATCCGGTCGCGGTAGGTGCTGCGGTATTCGCGGCGAAGGGCCCAGTTGGGTATCTCCTTGTCCATCAATTCGCTGACCGGCACGCCCTTCAGGCCGAGCAGGCGCATGGGTATCAACGGCGTTGCTTCACCCATGGGGATCTGCATCCGATTCACCACGTTTTGAACACCCTCCAACTGATCGGGTTGGATGTCGAAGGCGATAAAGTTGGGTCGCTCCTCCGTTTCCATGCTCTGAAAGGGACTCAGCAGCATGACTCTGGTCCCGGCCAGGATGGATACCAGAAAAATCCCCATGCCCAAGATGATCAGGAAGACGGAGGTCTGATTATTGGGGCGAAACAGATTGGCCAGGGCATGGCGCCATGTAAACGGCAACTTGGGTGACAAAACTCCTCTGGCCAAACGACCCAGGCCCTTGGCGGTCAATCCCAAGATGAGGCCCGCGCCCAGCAGGGAACCGATAAAGATGGAGCCCTGTTGCCACGATCCGGTGCGCACCATGGCGAACACCCACCAGGATACCGCTACGCCGCCGTAGGCAAGCCAGACGCCGCGATCGATGCCCATGTGAGCCAGGTCGGGACGGAAACTGAGCATGGGGCTCATGCGCCTGATAGCCACGAGGGGGGCGGCCGCCAACAAGACACTCATCAACAAACCCCAAGACACGGCGATCAAGATGGCACCGGGTTGAATGGTGGACGAAAAGTCGATGGGCATGAACTCGGCTACCAGCACGGGCAGGTAATACTGAAGCGCCACGCCCATCACGGTGCCGATGACAATGGCTATTACGGCCATGGCGATAACCTGCAGCAGGTAGACGGCCGTCACCTGCTTCAACGTAGCGCCGAGACAGCGCAAAACCGCGATTTGGGTGACTTTTTGTTTAATGTGGTAGTGAACGGCGCCCGCCACGCCCAATCCGCCCAGCAGGAGGGTCAAACAAGCCACCAGGTTGAGGAAATTGTTCAGGTGGGCCATGCCCTCGCCCAGCGATTCCCGGCGGGTTTCCACGGTACTGTAGCCCAAGCGCTTGTCGCGCATCATCTCGTTCTTGGAGGCAACCAGGGCGTCTACATCGGTTCCCGGCGGTGTTTTGAAGGCCTTCCAGTAAAAGACCCGGCTGCCTTGCTGCATCAGGCCGGTTTCGGGGAGGAGTCGCAACGGCAGATAGATGCGCGGGCCCATCAGCGAGGTCATGGCGGTTTCGCCCGGCACCTTGTCTATGATGCCCGCCACGGTGAAATCTTTTTGCCCGATACGGAGGGTGTCGCCCACTTCGGCTTCCATGCGTTCCATCAGCGAGCGACTGACCAACGCGTTGGGGCCGTTCCGGTAGGTATCGGCAGCTTCCGGCGGGACTGTCTCGATGCGGCCGTAAAAGGGGAAGCCGCCTTCTACGCCACGAACCCTGGCCAAGGCGGCCTCGTCGCGTTCGGGAAAATAGGCCATGGAGGCAAAGCCGGTAATGGTGGACTTTTCACCGGGGATACTGTTGAAGAAATCCATGGTTTCCCCGTCGAAGGGTTGACGACTCCAACTCATCAGGTCGGCGCCCATCAGTTCCCGGGTTTGGCCCTGTACGGCCTTGCTGAGGTCGGTGCCGAAGGACCCCATGGCGACAAGCGCGGCCATGCCCAGCGACATGGAAAGGGAATAAAGAAACGCCTTGCCGCGCGAGCCGCGAGCGTCCCGCCGGGCGGTTCGCCAGGCCCAGATCAAAGTATTGCTCTTCATACATCACCCGCCTCGGCCGGATAGCCGGTTTTCAATCGGTGCATCAGGGACAAGCTTCCTCCCGGGGGTTCCTCTCCGACAGTCGCAAGTTCATGTCGTAAAAAACACGGGGCCGGGTTCATTAAGAGTAACGTCACAAACTGCTCCGTGGATGCACGAATTGACGGATCAATTCGATCAGGGAATGCAGACAAGCCGCCTGGAGAGCGATACCGGTGAGAAGGCAATGGCGGGGGGGCTCCATGGCGTCGGCGTGAAAAGCCAGGACACCGTTGCCAAGAACAGTGAGACCGATGATCAAGGGTAGGGGGCTGAGTCCGAACCTAAGGGCGCATCCAGTGTAAACAACGCCCAGAATTGCCCAAAGCCAGGGTGGGAAGGGCGACCACAACCACTGACTCCATCGAGTCGGCGAAGGGGCCTCTCCGGTGTAGTCGGTCAGGTTACCGCTTAGGATGTCTGACCGATATTCCCAGGCCAGGCCGCCGGTGTAGGCAGGATGGGTAAGCAGAAACAGGGCAAATCGGCTTTTTCCCTTTTCGATCACCCAACGCCGGAAGGGTTGGTAATTCGGCTCCAGGTAGAGCGCCCACTCGTGGCCGCTTGCCCACTGACCCCGCCAGTCATGGTCGCCGTCCAAAAGCGGGTCGACGGGCGCCCCGACGCGACGGAACCAGTCAACGTGATCCGGGTTTTCGATGATGCGTTGGCAAAACACATTCAGCAAGGGGAACTGGTGCCGTTTGCCCGCCTGAGCAAGACTGGACGAAACCGCAAATATCAAGCAGGTGAAACCGAAAAAGACGAGCGCCGAGCGTGACCGCTCCGGTCGGTCCTGCCGGTCCAGCAAGGCGAATACTGCAAGGGGCAGTGCGATCGTCGGGATGAGATAAGCCATCTGGTCGCGAGTAAAAGCCAGGAGGAAGGATGCGGTGAAGAGTAGCAATGAGAAAAAACGCCCGGGTTTTTGCCACCAAAGCACCAGGCATGCATAGAAGCCGGCAAAGCCGCTGATAGCAAGAGGTTCCGTTAGCAAACAAGCATTCCAGCCACCGATTTGGTGGGAAAGCGGGGCGAGTATGAACAATCCGGCAACCAGAATTGCCGGCGCCTCCCGGCGAATGGAGGAGGCGACGGCAAGGCCCAAAAAGGTCCACGCGATGACGGACAACAGGATCTGCCCGGTCACGATATATCCGGGCGTGTAGCGCATAAGCTTGTAGTAAAAATAGATGATAAAGGGGCGGTTACCCGCGTACAACTCGGGATCCCACAAGGGGAGACGAGCCCGAATAAGGTAGTTGTCGGGAAAGGTTCGAGGAGGAGCATCGAGCAGGAGGCATAGAATCAACACGCCGGCCGCGAGCAGGCAGGCGGCGCCGTAGCGAAAAGCCGGCGGCGAATAAGTTGAGGGTGATTCGGTATGATCCATAACCGGACACAGTTTATAGACCGTACGAGCCGCTGTCAAATGCCGAAAACGATCCTACGTCCTCACCAGGTGTTCATGCTCTCACTTTGTCCGTACTTCAAGTGTAAATTCATGAAAAATCAGCTCCCTAAAACAAAAAATAAAGGTCTGGAAAATTCTCTTTGCAGGGGCCGGTAAATCACGTCTCTCCAGACAACAATCTTTGCCGAACCCTCAAGAGAAAGAGATATTAGCCGACAATAGAGACAAGTCACAGTTTGTGGCCTGCACACCTGTCCGATCATTTTTTCGGGGTCCGAATCTTGAGCATGCTTTTCCCTTGGTGGCGTTCATGAAACGTATTCTCCTGGTGGACGACAGTCGCACATGTCGCCAGATGTACCGGCGGGAGTTGGAAAGCGACGATTTTGAGATCATCGAAGCCGAGGACGGTTTGAGCGCCCTGGAATGCATTCACAACACCGAAATCGACCTGGTCGTGCTGGACATCGAAATGCCCAATATGGACGGCTACGAGGTGTGTGAGCGTCTGCGTTCCAAAGAATTCACCCATCGCTTTCTCCAGAAGCGGGACGGGGTGCTGCCCATTATTTTCGTCACCTCCACCAGTACCCTGGACGGCCGCTTGAAAAGCTATAACATGGGCGCCACCGACTTTATCAACAAGGGTTTCAAGGGCGGCGTCCTGCTGGCGTCGGTCAACCGAATCTTGAAGCCGCACAATCCCTTGAAGGGCATGACCGCGCTGGTAGCCGACGACAGCAGTTTTCAACGCAACATGGTAGCCGGCTTCCTGAAAGAAAACGACATCAAGGTGATTGCGGTGCCCGACGGCTCCCGGGCGTTCGATATCATGTTGACCAAAACCAACGAAATCGACATGGTGATTACCGACCTGGAAATGCCCGGGATGACCGGCGACGAACTCTGTCGTCGGTTGCGAAAAGACCTGGCTTTGACAAGCCTGCCCATCATCATCATTACAGCCAGCGATAACCGGCGCATGTTGCTGAACCTGTTCGAAGCCGGCGCTTCCGATTACCTGATCAAACCCTTTGAAAAAGACGAGTTGTTGGCGCGACTGAAGGCTTCCCTGAAAACCATCGACGCCCTGGAAAAGGAAATCGAGGAGCGGGTGCGCGCTGAATCCATGAACTTGTTGGTGGAGGAAAAGGAAGAGCAGGCACGCGTTGCCGACGAAGCTGAAATGGCGACCTCGGCCCTTCATAATATCGGCAACGTACTGAATAGCGTCTACGCCTCCTGCTACCAGGTTCAGCGCCAGTTGAAGGAATCGCGGGTACGCCAGTTGATGTTGGCCCACCAGTTGATCGAGCAGAACAGGGACCGACTGAGCACCTTTTTCACCGAGGACCCGAAGGGCAGAATCCTGCCGGAGTACCTGATCAAAAGTAGCGAGAAATTGAACTCCGAGCACGGCAATATGGCTCGTGAAATCGAAGAGATGTTGACCCGAATCAATCTGATGAAGGACATCATCGAAACCCAACAGGCCCACGCCCGCGGTTCCAGCATGGTAGAACCGCAATCGCTGGAGGAGATAGTGAACGAGGCGTTGAAAGTCTTGCAACCCACCATTACCAGATACAATGTGACCCTGAAAAGCGAATTCAGCGAATTATCGCCGGTACCCGTGGAGCGCGTCAGCCTGGCTCATGTTCTGATCAACCTGTTCAAGAATGCGGTGGAGGCCATGCGCGAAAGCGACCGCCGCGTGCTGACGGTCAACACCTTGATGCTGGATAGAAAACCGTCGATTACCGTGTCCGATACGGGCAGCGGCATTACGGCGGAAAACCTCAAGAAGATCTTCACCCACGGTTTTACCACCAAAAATGACGGGCACGGGTTCGGCCTGGCTTTTTGCGCACGGGCTATCGACGCCATGGGG